>REDK01000089.1 GCA_007693535.1 Chromatiaceae bacterium | reverse complement strand
GCCGGCCGCGGCGCCGCCGGCCGCGGCGGCTACCAGCACCCGGGCCGAACGGCGCGCAGCGAGGCGCGCGCGAGCGGCCGATGCAACGGCCGCGGAGACCACCGATGGGGACACCGATGGGGCCAGGCAGGTGCCGGCGGCTACGCCCACGGCACCGTCGGCTAGCGATACCGAGGCGGCGCCGGCCAGCCCCCCGGCCAGTCTCCCAGCCGTTTCGCCGGCCAGTCCCGAAATGCCGCCTGTGCAGGACGCAGCTGCCGCTGAACCGGACTCGGGGGCGACGGGTGTGTTGGCACCGGCACCAAGCGCCGGGTCCGCTGCGGCGCCAGCGGCCGGAGCAACCGATACCGCGCCGACGGCTGCTGATGCGCCTGCCGCGGGTGCGACGCGTGCGCGGCGGCGTGCTCGCCAGCCGGTGGCCACGGTCGAGCCGCCAGCGATCGCGCCGCCACCCCAGCAGCAGGCGGCTTCTCCGCCGGACGACGGCCATTCGGCACCCCCGGCAGCTCCAACCCCAGCGCCGGCCGCAGTTGCTCCGTCGTCCCCGCCAGCTCCGGTCCCAGCCCCGGCAGCGACGGTGCCAGCCCCGGCACCTGAGGCTGTCTCGGCTCCGGCTCCGGCTCCGGCTCCGGCGGCAACGGCACCCACCCGGTCCGACAGCGACGGCGCGGCGCGCGAGGGGGCCGCGCGCCCGGCGTCAGCGCCCAGCGACGAGGCCCAGACCGCGGTCTCGGGCTGAGCGCTGGTTGCACTGATCTGCTCGCGGTGCTCAGCCTGCGATCATGTGCGCTGCGGTCCGGCGCCAGGGGGCGGCTGGGCCGCGGTGTCGCTCAACCCAGCACGTGCTCGTAGGCCAGGCGCAGCAGTTGCATTTCCAGGGCCGGCAGCCCGCGCGCCTGGATCAGATCGATAAAGCTCGCCCCGGCGGCCTTGGCTGCCGCGAAGGGCGGATCGGTACTGGTGAAGCGCCCCAGTTGCACCTCCCCGATGTCGGTGTCGGTGCAGAGTCGGCAGCGGAAGCCGGGGTCGGCGACGAGGCTGCCGCGCGGCAACTGGAGGTCTGCTTCGGCGCCGCGCAGCATCATCGCGGGATGGGTGAGCACGGTTCCGGCGGAGTCGGTGACCGCGGACGGCGGTGACGCCGACTCCAGGCGGGCGCTTGCAGGTAGCGGTGTCGGGCCGCAGATGCCACCGTGGTCATGGCGCAGGAAGCGGGTCCGGGCGCTGGTACTCTGTTTGTGATATAGGATCAGGTAGGCGCTCTGCATAGGGACTCCAGACGGTCGCTGGTCAGGGTCCAGGCTGGTCAGGCATGGGGTTGGCGCGGTGCTGGCCGCAGGACCGGGGATCGGATGCCGGGGCCGGGCCGCCGGCTCAGCCGGGCTGGCGCGGGATGCGGATGCGCTGCCCGACGAAGATCAGGTTTGGGTCCTTGATGACCTCGCGGTTGGCCTGGAAGATACGATCATAGGCATTGGCATCGCCGTAGAAGCGCTTGGCAATTTTCGACAGGTTGTCGCCGGCCACGATCTCGTAGTAGTCCACCTCAGGGCTGATGGGCGGTGCCTGCAGGCCATCGATCCTGACCTCGGCGACCCCGGCCACGTTGCCAGCCATCAGCACCGCCTTCTCGACCGCCTCGGGGTCATCGCTGGTGCCGGACAGGGAGACCACCCCGTCCTCGTAGTGCACGTCCAGGTCGCGGATGCCGGGATTGTCCGCCTCCAGCAGTTCGCGCAGCTTCTGATCCGCCTCGGTCTCCTTGCCGAACACCCGACGACCGACATCTTTTGCAAAGCCGAACAGACTCATGGACTGGTTCCTCGCACTGGTTGAAGGCCCGCAAGCGGGCTGGGGCTGGCCGATGTTGCCGCCGTTGCCGACCTTAGCACGGACGGCCGCGACCAATCCTGCCGGCACCGGTGACGGGGACAGGCGCCGATGATGCTGGCCGCGCTGCCGAGCCTGTCGGTGATCATCCCGACCCGTTATCTTGATGCCGCCGTCGCTGCCCGTCTGCAGGACCTTCGCTGTCTGCTGCCGGGCGCGCAGATCATCCTGGTGGAGCCGGCCGCACCCGCTCCCGGGCCGGACGGACCAGAGCCGGAGCCAGAGCCGGAGCCAGCGCCAGCGCCGACCGAGGACTCGGGTCTCGACCTGATGATGGACCGGAGCCTGCTCCGGGTGCGGGCACCGCGTGGGCGCGGGACCCAGTGCAATGGTGGCGCCCGGCATGCAACGGGGGCGCTGCTGCTGTTCCTGCATGACGACAGCAGCCTGCCACCGGCCGCGCCCGCCCTGATCGCCGAGGCCTTCGCCGATCCGGCCGTTGCCATCGCCTGTTTTCGGCTGCGCTTCGATCGGCGGCACTGGCTGCTAGCGTTCTATGGCTGGTGCTCGCGCTTCGATTCCCTGTTCACCACCTTCGGCGACCAGGGCATCCTGATCCGGCGCCAACTGTTCGAGGACCTCGGCGGGTTCCCGGATTGGCCCCTGTTCGAGGACGTGGAACTGACCCGTCGCGCCCGGCGTCTGACTCGTATCCATAAACTGCCGGCCAGCGTGACGACCTCGGCGGTGCGCTTTCTCCGACACGGCATGCTGCGCCAACAACTGCGCAATGCCTGGCTGATGCTGCGCTATTTGCTCGGGGCCAGTCCCGAGGCCCTGCGCGCCAGCTACGAACGCGACCGGCCGGGCTAGTCGGTCGGCGGGGCGCTGCTCCGGTGGTTCGGCTCGGCACCCGGCCCCATGCTTGGACTCGATGCGGGGGTCCGATGATTGCCGCGACTGCTCACCGGGTCCGCATAGACAGACAGCGAAGACCACCATGACGATTGACCTGTTGATCGGCCTAGTGACCCTGGCCATCCTGTATGCCCTAGAGGCCGTGCTGCCGTTCTATCGGGACCGCCGCGACCGGCTCGCACATGGGCTGCGCAACGGGGGCCTGGCGCTGACCGCCGGCGCCGTCGGTGCGCTGCAGGCGCCGCTGACCCTAGCGGTGATGGCCCTGACCGCCGGCGCCGGCTTCGGCCTGACCCATTGGCTGACACCGGTGCTGACCACGCAGTTGGTGCCCTCAGTCCTGGCCGCACTATTGACCGGCGCACTGGTTTTCGTGCTGTTCGATCTTTGGATGTACCTATGGCACCGGATGAACCACCGGCTGAGTCTGCTGTGGCGCTTTCATCAGGTGCACCACACCGATACCGCCATGGATGCCACCACCGCGCTGCGTTTTCATCCCGGCGAGATCATCCTCTCCAACCTGTTGCGATTGCCGGTGATCGCCCTGCTGGGCATGGGCATGGTCCATCTGCTTGTCTACCAGTCGGTGATGCTGGTCGTCATCCTGTTCCATCACAGTAACCTGCGCGTGCCGGACTGGCTCGACCATGGGTTGCGTCCGCTGCTGGTGCCGCCCTCGTTGCATCGCGTTCACCATTCTCACCTGCGGGTGGAGACCGATTCCAACTACGGTACGGTGTTTTCGGTTTGGGACCGGCTGTTCGGGAGCCTGGTGATCCGTCCCGATCCGGAGGCCATCGAGTTCGGGACCGGCCGCCGGGACGGACCGCAGTGGCAGGGGGTTGGCCGACTCCTGTCCCTGCCGCTGCGGCCGTTACGTGATGGCGACGCCATCGCGACCGCCAGCGCGGCACGCGGCGATCCGACCGCGGCCGGCGGTGCCTGATCGCACCGCGTCGCGGGCGCTGCAACCGCGGCCAGGAGGCGATGCGCCGCGAGCATCCACCCGGGTCGTACAGAGAAGGTGACCAACATGGCAGCGTCGACCGAGCACACCCTGATCTTCGTCTACAATGCCGACAGCGGGCTGTTTAACGTGCTGGCAGATGCCGCCCACAAGGTGCTGGCCCCGGACAGCTATCGATGTCACCTCTGCAAGGTGACCTACGGCTGGTTCAGCGAGCGCAGGGCCTGGCGCGACTTCATCGCCGGTCTCGGCGCGCGCTGCAGCTTTCTGCATCGCGACGAGTTTCAGCAGCAGTTTCCGGGGCTGCAGTTGGCGTTACCGGCGGTGCTGTGCAGCACCGAGGTGCAGGCCCCGCCGGTGGTCTGTATCGAGGCCGCGGCGCTGAACGCCTGCACCAGCCTCGAGGCGCTCATGGACCTGGTGCGCGAGCGCTGTCTGGCGCGATGCCAGGGCTGAGCGCCAGCCCGAGGATGACGGAGGCGGTGGCCGGCATGGCCGGGTCCGGGCCTAACGGATAGAATGATTGCGGCGCTGGCGTGCCGCCGCCGGCGCGTTGCAGCGAACGTCAGCGCGCCGGCCGCCAGGCAGGCCGCGCGCGGCCTAAGCCAACCCTGGCCCCGACGCCGACGACTGTCGATCCGGGCCCGCCCTCGTAGCTCAGTCGGCCCTCGTAGCTCAGTCGGCCCTCGTAGCTCAGTCGGATAGAGCAGCCGCCTCCTAAGCGGCAGGTCACAGGTTCGAATCCTGTCGAGGGCACCAATACCGCCTCTTCAATCACTCACCTGCAGCATCTTCGCTGACCCATTCCACCTGATCTTGCTCGACGCCGCCCGGGACGTGGAAGCCTGGAATCGGCGGCGATATCAGTGCCCGGTACCGCAGCAGGTCATTGCCTGCGCTCGCCGGGCCGTGCTGCCGACAATTCCGGTGCTGACAAATCATCGCCCCAGTCCCGGCGCAGCCTGGGGAGTTCGCTGCGGTAGGCCTTGGCATCGCCGTAGTCGACGAAGCGAGTGGTGCGCGGGTGTGGGTCGCGCGTGCGCCGCGCGTGCTTGATCGGGCACCAGAACTGTTCGGTGCGGCCGACCACCTCGCGTGCATACTCGAGCAACTGATTACTGTAACCGCAATAGACGCAGTTGAGCCGCTCGATCCCATTGAGATAGGCGAGCTGATGGCGGTCGATGACCAAGTAGTCGCTGCGGCGTACCCGCGGGATGCCGTAGATGCGAAAGCAGAGCTGTTGGAACAGGGTGATCGAGACATCCAGGATCACCAGTGGCACGATCATGCCGTAGATCAACGGTGCCGACAGGATGAACTGCAGGGGTGCGGATCGCAGGTAGGGCCAGACCCGGGTGCGTTGCGCCAGGTGCAGCCGCCGCACTTGCTGCTCGAAGACCACGCGGCCGGCCTCCAGCGTGTAGCGGAAGCGGGCCCGCCCGTCTGCCAGCAGCCGTTCGATCTCCCGATCCAGATCGACCTGGGCCTGGTGTAGCCGCGCCAGGATGTCGTCGAGTGCCGTCTTCGCCATGGCCGCACCTTCGGCCAGCGTGATGGCCATGTGATCGTGGTGGAAGGGAGACCATCAGCGGGAGGGCCTCGACGGTCCGACCTGGGCACGGTAACACGGCGGCGGCCTGACCGCCGCGAACCCCGAGGAACGTCGCGGCCCGGCGGCGCCGGGTATCGGTCCGCTCCCGGGCTACCCCGGCTGCTCAGCCGCCGATCGGGGCAATCGCCAGCGGCGCGGCGAACTGCTCCTTCAGCCGATAGTAGGCCTGGCCGAGCAGTTCATGGATGACGAAGGCGCTGGCTTGGAAGGCCGGCGCCTGTGGTAGCCAGTCACGCAACCGGTCGATCTCCTCGCGGTGCGTCTCCACCTCCGGGCCACGCTGGGCGAAATAGGTCGGCGCCGGAATTACCTCGATGCCGGCGCGCTCGAACGCGTCGACACTGCGGGGCATGTGCCAGGCCTGGGTCACTAGCAGAATCCGCTCGATGCCATTGGCCCGCAGCAGCGGCGCCGTGTAAGCAGCATTCTCCCAGGTGGTGCGGCTGTCGGTTTCCACCAGCGCAACCGGCACGCCGAACTCCTCGCGGAGTGCGTCCGCCATCGGCGGCCCGGGGGCATTGCGCCCGTAACCCCCGCTGACATAGATGGGCAGTCCGGTGCGCCGGTGCAGCCAGGCGGCGTAGCGGATGCGCTGCAGACTGTTGGGGCCGACCGTATTGCCACCGTATTCTGGGGCGGCGGTGTAGGTGCCGGCGGCCAGCACCACAATGGCCCCGGCGTTGGCGGTGCGCGCGGCGAGATCCTCCGGCGGCAGCGCCGGATATTGCTCCAAGGCAGCGATCATCTGCACGGACAGGGCCGGCAGGCTCATCGCGAGCAGCAGGCTCCAGGTGATGAACAGCAGCATCCGGCCCAGGGTCCCGCGTACCAGCAGGAAGGCTAGCGCCAGCAGCACGAGCAGGATACCCGGGGGCAGCAGGAGCTGTTTGACGATGGTGTAGAGGCTCATGATGCGCGCTCCCGGGGCCGGGTCAGGGCCGCTAACCGCGGCGCCGCAGGCCCGGCAACTGGGTCAGCGGAGTGCCGAAGAAGGCGAGCACGGTGAGATCTTCCTCGATGTCGAAGAAGGCATGATCGCAGGCGTTCTGCACATACATCAGGGTGCCGGTCTCGACCAGATGCTCATCGTCCTCGACCCGCAGCCGCGCGCGCCCCTCCAGCACCAGGTAGAGTTCGTCCTCCTCGTGGGCGCTCTGCATCTCCCGCGAGCCGGCGGGGATGTGATAGATCGAGCAGCTCAGCGAAGGGGTGCGCAGGATCTCCTGAAACCGCACCTCGCCGCGCGCCACCTTGGACATCAGTTCCGGTAGCTGGAAGACCAGCCAGTTGTTCTCTCGCATCGGTCGAATACCTTGGGGGACAGGCCGGGCAAGCCCGGCGGGCAATGGGCAGCGGCAGTGGGCCGGGGGCGCCGGAACGGTGCCGGCACCGGTCCAGTGCCGGCAACGCAACCCCCCCATTGTGGCACTATCGGAGCCGCGACTGACCATGCCCGGCCCAGTCCTATCCTGCTGCCGGGCCGGCCCTTCACGAACACCAGCGAGCAGGCATGAAATATCGGGATCTGCGCGATTTCATCGCACAACTGGAACAGCGCGGCGAACTGCGCCGCATCGGCGTCGAGGTGGACCCCTACCTGGAGGTGACCGAGATCTGCGACCGGACCCTGCGTGCCGGCGGTCCGGCCCTGCTGTTCGAGCGACCCAAGGGATCGGGCGTCCCGTTGCTCGGTAACCTGTTTGGCACTCCGCAACGGGTGGCCTTGGGGATGGGCGAGGAATCGGTCGATGCCCTGCGCGAGGTGGGCCGGTTGCTCGCCTTCCTGAAGGAGCCCGATCCGCCCAAGGGCATGGCCGAGGCCTGGCGCACCCTGCCGATCTTCAAGAAGGTGCTAGACATGGCCCCCAAGGTGCGCCGCCACCCCCCCTGTCAGGAACAGGTGTTCGCGGGCGCGGAGGTGGACCTTGGACGGCTGCCGATCCAGCATTGCTGGCCGGAAGATGCCGCACCGCTGATCACCTGGGGTCTGGTCATCACTCGGGGGCCCGACAAGCCGCGCCAGAACCTGGGGATTTACCGGATGCAGGTGCTCGGGCGCAACCGGGTCATCATGCGTTGGCTCGCCCATCGCGGCGGCGCCCTGGACTACCGCGACTGGCAGCGCGTCCATCCCGGCCAGCCGTTTCCGATCGCGGTGGCCCTCGGTGCCGACCCGGCTACCATCCTGGGGGCGGTCACCCCGGTACCGGATACCCTGTCGGAATATGCCTTTGCCGGGCTGCTACGGGGCAGTCGAACGGAACTCGCGGCCTGTCTCGGCAGCGACCTGCAGGTGCCGGCCAGCGCCGAGATCGTGCTCGAGGGGCATCTGCACCCGGACGACAATGCCCCGGAAGGGCCGTTCGGCGACCATACCGGGTACTACAACGAGGTCGATACCTTCCCGGTCTTCAGCATCGATCGTATCACCCAGCGCCCGGACCCGATCTATCACAGCACCTACACCGGGCGCCCGCCGGACGAGCCGGCGATCCTCGGAGTTGCCCTGAACGAGGTGTTCGTGCCGATCCTGCAGAAGCAGTTTCCCGAGATCAGCGATTTCTATCTGCCGCCGGAGGGCTGTTCCTATCGGCTGGCCGTGGTCAGTATGAAGAAGCAGTATCCGGGCCATGCCAAGCGGGTAATGCTCGGGGTCTGGTCCTTCCTGCGCCAGTTCATGTACACCAAGTTCGTCATCGTGGTCGATGACGATGTCTGCACGCGTGACTGGAAGGACGTGATCTGGGCGATGACGACGCGGATGGACCCGGCGCGCGACACGGTGCTGATCGAGAACACTCCGATCGACTATCTCGACTTCGCCTCGCCGGTGTCCGGGCTGGGTTCCAAGATCGGCTTCGACGCCACCGGCAAATGGCCCGGGGAGACCAACCGCGAATGGGGTCGGCCGATCCGGATGGATGCCGAGGTGAAGGCCCGCGTCGATGCGATGTGGTCGCGACTGGGGATCGACTGAGCCGCGGTTGCAGTCGCGCCGGCGGGCGCTGTCATGCGGGGTGCACGCGGAGCGACCAGCTGACCCTGACTCCGCCGTGGGGTCCATGTGGGGGCGGTCGGGCTGCACGCCGGGCGCTGGCCCCGCGGGGTGCCAGGGCGGCAGCGCTTCCGCTATAGTCTGGCTTTGACCCCGGCCGCTGGCGGCCGGTCCTACCACCGCGGAGGAGACAATGGCTGCGAAGACAATCCTGATGCTGGTCGGCGACTATGTCGAGGACTACGAGGTCATGGTTCCGTTCCAGATCCTCACCATGGTCGGACACCAGGTGCATGCGGTCTGCCCGAACAAGCGCGCCGGTGAGTCGGTGCGCACGGCGGTGCACGATTTCGAAGGCGATCAGACCTACAGCGAGAAGCCTGGCCACAACTTCGCGCTCAACGCCAGCTTCGATGAGGTCGATGTGGATCGCTACGACGCGCTGGTGATCCCGGGCGGGCGGGCACCGGAGTATCTGCGGCTCGATCCCAAGGTGATCGCGATGGTGCGCCACTTCTCCGAACAGGCCAAGCCGATCGCCTCGATCTGCCACGGCCAGCAGATCCTGGTCGCGGCCGGCGTGTTGGAGGGCATGACCTGCACGGCCTATCCGGCACTGCGGCCTGATATCGAGATGGCTGGCGGTACCTGGCACGAGGTGGCCGAGACCTTCGCCAACGCCCACACCCATGGCATGCTGGTGACCGCCCCGGCCTGGCCGGCCCATCCGGAGTGGATGCGCCAGTTCCTGGAGGTGCTCGGCAGCCGGATCGAGGCCTAGCCGGCGGCGGCTGCCTGGCCCTTCCGACCAACCGCGGCCCGATTCCGCGCGATCCGTGGCCGTGCCCAGCGCACGCACCGCGCGCTGGTCACCGCATTTCCCCTGAAGTCCGGCGCGTCGTCCGCGGTTGCCGGCGGGCGCCGGGCCCCCGATCCCGATCCCATGACGTTGGTCTTTGTCTATGGCACCCTGCTCGCCGGGCAGGTCAATCATCATCTGCTGGCGGGGGCGTCCTGTCTCGGATCCCATCGCACTAGCGCGCGCTATACCCTGTATCTGCTCGGCGCCTATCCGGGGCTGGTCGCCCATGGCCACACCGCGGTGACCGGGGAGGTCTACCGGGTGGATCGGGCCGGGTTGTGCGCCCTCGACCGACTGGAGAGCTATCCCCACCTGTATCGCCGCGTACTGCTGCCGACCCCCTGGGGGCGCGCCTGGGTCTATCTGTATCGCGGGCCGATCGCGGGCCGTCAGGCGCTGCCCGGTGGTGACTGGCGCGGCTTCTGCTCCGCGGCCGCGGGGCGGCGCGGGGATGCCGTGCGCGCTCGCCCGGATGCAAAGAATCCCAGCCGCCGCCAGGCGCTGCGCCGGCAGTCACCTGCGCCCACCCCTGCAACCCCGCCACCGGAGCAATCAGATGGCTGACAATCAGGTTCCGACCGCTGCCGAACCGATCGAACAGGGCCGCTTCACCATCCACCTGGAACAGCAGGAGGGTTATCAGATCAATGTGCGCTTCGACTGGAAGCGCGCCGCCGATCTGCTCACCGACGAGCCGCCGCCGCTGGGCGAGACCGCCGGTCCCAATGCCTCCCGGCTGCTTGCCGCCGCAGCCGCCAATTGCCTGTCGGCCAGCCTGCTGCATTGCCTGTTCAAAGAGGAACCGCCGGATGGCAGCCTGCGCGCGGAGGCGACCTGCATCCTGGTGCGCAATGCCAAAAAGCGCCTGCGCATCGGCCGCATGGAGGTGCGCCTGATCGCCGCCGGTGCGCTGACCGACTCCAAACGCTTTGAGCGTTGCAAGGATCTGTTCGAGGACTTCTGCGTGGTCTCGGCGAGCATCCGCGACGGCATCCCCATTGCCGTGGAGGTCTGCGACGAGGCCGGTACCCTGCTGCACCGGTCGGACTGAGTGGGCGGCAGCGGCGCACCGGAGACGCCGATCGCTCGGGCATCCCGTCCGTGCGCTGGCAGCGGCACCGCGGGCAGGGCGTCGCGGCCACTGCCGGTGTCGGTCCCGGTTGCGATGCACCTTGGCCTCCGGACGGACTGAGTGGGCCGCGATGTCCTGGTCCCTCGGCGCCCCTCCCATCCTGCTCGCCGGTGCCAGCCCGTTGGCGGCGCAGGTCGCGGCGGGTCTGGGCCGGGCGCGGCGGCGGTTCGAGCAGATCGCCGACCCTGCTGCGGTCGTGCCGGCACCCGCCCTCTTGCGCCGGCTGCAGCGGGCGCTGGTGCTGGTGCTGGCCGACCCACAGGATGCCGCGGCCAGCCTGGCGGCGCTCGCACGCGCCTGCCAGCGGCGAGCGGCAGGGCGCGCACCGCTGCGGGTGCTGTTGATCCATGACACCGGCAATGCCGCTCCTGCTCCGCTGCCACTGCCGGCTGTGCCGGCGACCCTGCAACTGGAGCAGATCGATCTCGCAGCGCGAGCGGCGCGGTTGCTACTTGCGCGCTGGCCGCTGCATCAGGGCGCCGACCCGGGGGACGATCAGGCCATCCATCTGATCATCGCCGGGCGGGCACCGCCGGCCGAGGCCCTGTTGGTGCAGGCCCTGCGCGGCGGCCATTATGGCGAGCGGCCTCTCCATATCACCCTGCTGGCGGGGGCTGCCGCAGCCTGGCAGCGGGCGTTCATGGCTGCCTATCCCCAGGCCGGCCAGATTGCCCGGCTGCGTTTTCTGGGGCCCGATGATCCCGAGCTGCTGAACGGGCCACCGGTCTCGCTGGTCTGGGTTTGCCCAGCGCTGCCGAGTGCTGGGCTGGCGGTCGCCATCGGGCTGGCCCGGCAACTGGCGGCGGGGCAGGGGGTCTCTCCGCCGATTCTGCTGGAGGTCGGCGCAACGCAACCCACCGGAACCCTGGCCGACTGGGATGGGCAGATCATCCCGGTCTCGTATCGCGACACGGTACTGGCGCCGGAGGTGTTGCTGGAGGCCCGCACCGATGCCCTGGCCCAGGTGATCCACGGCCATTACCGCGACAGCATCGAGGCGCAGGGCCGCGATCCTGCCAGCGAGCCGGCCGGGCAGCCATGGGCGACCCTGGCCGAGTCCTATCGCGATGCCAACCGCCAGCAGGCCGATCATCTCTGGGCCAAGCTGGCTGTCACTGATTGTCGGGCAGTGGCCGAAGAGCAGGTGGAGTCGTTCGCCTTCACCCCGGTGGAGGTGGAACGACTGGCGCAGATCGAGCACGCCCGCTGGGCCGCGGACCGCTATCTGGATGGCTGGTCCTATGCCCCGGTGCGCGACAACGCCCGCAAGCAGCACCCCCAACTGATTCTCTATCGGGATCTGTCCGGACCGATGCAGGACCTGGACCGCTTTGCGGTGCGCCAGGTCCCGGCCCTGCTCGCCCGCTCCAGCCTAGGGGTGGTGCGCATGCTGATCCTGGGGCTGGCGCCGCTCCCGCCCGGGTTTCCCGCCGCGGCGCTCACCGATGCCCGTCTGCACCGGCGGTTCGGGCAGATCCTGCGCCGGCTGCTGGCCCGCTATCCGGCGCGCGGCCTGATCCTTGCCAGCACCCTGGCCGAGGCGCCGGCGCGCCGGTTCGCGCAGCGCGCCCTGGACGAGGCCGGGGCCGGGCTGTTCCTGCTCGGTGACCGGCCGCTGCCGGCCCTACTGGCCGGGCTCGATGCCGCTGCCCGCCTGGAGACGCTGGCGCTAGTGGCTCGGGCCGAGCGGCGCATCCCGTTGCCGGCGCCTGGGGAGCTGCTGCGCTGGTTGCACCGGCGTGCCGAGATCCTGCTGGAGTTTGCGCCGACGGCCACCCCGCGGGGCACGGCGGCGGTATCCGCGGCTGGCGCACCCAAGCGGGTAGAGATCGATCCGGCCGGTCGGCTGCACTGGGGCTTTGAATACTGACCGGGCTCGGCTCCCGGCCCGTTGCGAGAATCCGTCCGATGCTCAAGGCCCTGACCCTGATCCTCTGTTGCCAACTGCTCGGCGAGATTGCTGTGCTGCTACTGCATCTGCCGCTGCCGGGGCCGGTGCTGGGCATGCTGCTGCTGTTTGCTGGGCTGAGCTGGCGTGGCCTGCCGGCCGGCGTCGCGCAGAGTGCCGATACCCTACTCGGCCATTTGCCGCTGTTGTTCGTGCCGGCGGGGGTGGGAGTCATGGTGCACTGGCAGCGGCTGCTGGCGGACTGGCCGACGCTGGTCGCGGCGCTGCTGCCGGGCACCCTGGCGGTCCTGCTGATCACCGCGCTGACCATGCGCGCGATGCGATGGCTGCTGGGCCCGCGGGCCGGTGGGGGTGGTCCCGGTGGCAGGACGCAGTCTGCGGCCCAGGCCAGTACCGATGGCGGTACCGATGGCGGGGCCGAGACCGCGCTAGGGGCTGGCGCGCGGGCCGGTCATGGCTGAGGAGCCGCTGCAGACCCTGTGGGTCTATCTAGCCGCTAAGCCGCTGTTCTGGCTCACTGCCACGCTGCTGCTCTGGCAGGCAACCACGGTCCTCTACGAACGCGCGGGCCGCCTGGCACTGCTCAATCCGGTGGTGTGGACGGTGGGCCTGTTGATCGGCCTGCTAGTCCTCACCGACACCCCCTATGCCGTCTATTTCGACGGCGCCCAGTTCATCCACTTCCTGCTCGGGCCGGCGACCGTGGCACTGGCGATCCCGCTTTATCGCTTGCGCGCCGACCTGCGCACCCTGGCGCTACCGCTGGGGGTGGCGCTGCTCGTAGGGGTGACGACGGCGGCGCTGCTCGCGGTGGGGCTGGCGTTGCTGTTTGGGGCCGAGGAGCCGGTGCTGCTATCGCTGGCGCCCAAATCGGTCACCACGCCGGTGGCGATGGGGATTGCTGAGAAGCTCGGTGGCATCCCGGCCTTGACCGCGGCCCTGGTGGTCCTCACCGGGCTGGTGGGAGCGGTCTTCGGGGTCGGGCTGCTGCGTCTGCTGGGCATCCGTGATCCGGTGGTCATCGGGACCGCGCTGGGTACCGCGGCGCATGGCATGGGCACCGCCCGCGCGTTGCAACTGGACGCCCGGGCCGGCGCCCTGGCCGGGCTGGCGATGGCGCTGGCCGCGGTGCTGACCGCCCTGCTGCTGCCGCCGCTGCTGGGCTGGCTGGGGCTGGTCGCGCGGTGAAGCACCGGCCCCGCACTGCGGCAGGACCAGCCGGACCGCGCCGGTGTCGATGGGTGCGGGCTGCTCCGTGCTGGAACCTGCGGTCAGACTCGGCGCTCGGGAGATCTGGTCCCGTGCCAACGACCGGCGAGGCCGTCGCACTCAATCCGCCGTGCCGCACCGGCGCTGCCGGGTCGCTCCCCGGCGGTGGGTGTCGAGCAGGTGCCAGAGGCTGAGCCAAGGGTGGCGCAGCAGCATGCGCGGCCCGGCATAGCGCATCACCTGCCGGACCTGCGCGCGCCGGTCGCTGCGATAGCAATGGACCTGGCAATGATTGCAGGCAGGTTTCTGTTCCTGGAACGGGCAGGTGGCGAGCCGCTGCTCGGCATACGCAAGCAGATCCGTGCAGGCGGGGCAGAGGCGAGCGTCGCCGCTGATCCCGGCGCCGTGACCATCCTCGCCAATGACAGGTAATGCCGGTTGGTGCTGCGCGAGGCACCAGATGCGCAGCATGGCCGCGATGGTACGTGGTTCGCGGCGGATACGCCGGCTCGTCTTCAGGCTGCTCAGGCGCGGGCGGTGGCGAGGGGAACTGGTCAATGCTCCCCCTTGGTGCGCAGGAGTCCGGCCAGACGGTTGCCCTGTTTTTGCGGGCCGCCGCGCGGGAACAGCCGGTGCAGGGCACCGTTGCTGCCGGCCTCGGCCCCCCAAACGCGGCGGAAATGGCGGATCATGTCGCGCACCGTGGCCTGCTGCCCGCTGGCCGCGTAGCGCTGGCGCAGATAGCGGATCACCTCCCAGTGGGCATCGGTCAGCACCAGCCCCTCGGCGCTGGCCTGGGCGCGCACGAACCCCTCCGACCATTGGCCCGGGTCAACTAGATAGCCCTCGCCGTCGGTGAGGACCTCGCTGCCATCGACCAGCAGCGCCCTGGTGGTCATGCCCGGATAGGCGTTGTTGCCCCCGGGCAGTTCACCGGGGGCGCCGCGGGGGTCGCTGGGGGACTGGGTAATAGACCAGAGTTCGATGTGGACCTGTTCGTTCAGAACGCCATGGTAGCGCTCGATGCCGTCGACTAGCACAGTGCCGCTGGCCGGCGCGAGATCGAAGCGCGCGATGCCTGCACGGTCGGTGGCAACCGGCGCGGTGGTGCGGCCATCGGCGTCCAGTCGCAGGCTGACCGGCGTGCGCTTCAGGGGGGCTTGATTGAGCTTCATCAGGACCTGAACGGCAATCACTTGGGTTACCTCCGGCAAGACGGACTCTGTGGTGTCGTGCCGATCATCATCAGCACGCCGGCCTGATCGCCTTGATTGGCATCAAGGCGGCCGTGGCCAGCCGGCTGCCGGTGTTGGCGATCCGGGCTGCTGCCGGTCTCTGGCTGGCGCTGTTGCTCGACCTCGCGGTCTGGCGCTATCGTCGGGCCGCGCGGTGGTTCGAGCGCGGTTGATTGAGAGCCGGCGAACAAAGAGGGCTTGCCGAGCCGCTTTCCGGGCCAGCGGTCGCGCCCGGCACTGACGGGCAGGTGCATCCACGGGCGGAGGCTGCGGGCGGAGGACAAAGATGATCGAGGTGCTGCGCGGTACGCCGTTGCTGAGCCGCCTGCGCGACGACCAATTGCAGCGGGTGGCGAGCCATGCCCGGCGGCTGGCGCTGGACGAGGGCCAGTGGCTGTTCAGCCAAGGTGATCCGGCCGAGCGGTTCTATCTGGTGGAACAGGGTCAGATGCGCCTGTTCCGGCTGTCGCCGGAGGGGGCGGAGAAGATTATCGAGTTCGTCGCCCCGGGGCAGACCTTTGCCGAGGCGCTGATGTTTCTCAATGCCCCGCGTTACCCGGTCTGCGCGGCTGCGCTGGAGCCGACCACGCTGATCGCGATCGATGCCGGCGACTTTGCCACGATGCTGCGCGATTCGGTGGAGACCTGCTTCATCGTCCTCGGCGCGCTCAGCATGCGCCTGCGCGGGCTGATCGGCGAGATCGACAACCTCAGCCTGCACGGTGCCAAGCGCCGGGTCGCCCGTTACCTGCTGGCCCAATGTCGCGCCGCGTCCGGCGCCACCAGGAGCCCCGCGGCAGCTGAGCAGGTCAAGCCCCGATCCGCTGCGGATGCGAGTGCGCTGCCATCGCCAACGGTGCCCTGTTTCGTCCTCGACGTGCGCAAAGGGGTACTGGCCTCACGCCTGTCGATCAAGCCAGAGACCTTCTCGCGGGTGATCCGTCAACTCAGCGATGAGGACGTGATCCGCATCCAGGGCGCACGCATCACCGTGCTGGCGCCGGCCGTCCTGGCTGCCCTGGCCGAGATCGACGACCTGGACGGCGGCTGAACGAGGCCCAGCGTTCAATCGGCCAGCGTGGCCAGCCGTAGCAATGGTCGCCGCCGTCGCCAGAAGCGGCGCAGATGGCCCCGGCGCAGGCGCCGGCCCAGGATCGGGTTCTGGTTCTGGTTCTGGTTCTGGTTCTGGTTCTGGTTCTGGCCGATACCGATGCAGACCTCGGCGAGCCGGCCGGTGCGTAGCGCGGTTAAGACCGGTGCCAGCCAGCGCTCGGCAGCGGCCACCGCGGCCAGCCAGCCGGCCTCGTCGCGGTCATTCAGGGCCATGGCCACGCGCTCCATGACCACGAGGTGGGTGCCGTGCGCGGCCGTGCCGTCCAGCAGCGCCGATGCCGTTGCTGGCAGAGGTGCCGCCGGGATGCCGGCGGCCGCTGCCAGACCCTGGTCGAGCAGGCGGTCGGACCAGAGCCGTGCCGGCGGAGCGGCCGGCGCGAGCGCCTGCCAATGGCCGCCGCCCCAGGTCCACAGGCCGTTCACGGCCGGGTGTCCGGCGCGCTCGCGCGCCTGGTTGACCGGCGACTGAAACAGCAGCATCTGGATCTCGTTCAGCAGGCCGTTCCAGCGCCGCGCGTCCGGCCCAGCCGGGAGCAGGCCATCGAGGTCTTGCCCGCTCGCCTGGGCCAAAGGGCAGGTGGCGAGGTCCGGCGGGGTCTCGGCGTGCAGATACCAGCGGCGCGGGTCGGGGGCGATCAGGTGCAGGCCGTCGCCGCCGAAATGGGCATTGAGTTGGGCCACCAGGGCGTCGGCCTCGGCGCGGCTGAGGCCCAGGTGGCGGGCATCGTAGAGCCGCAGCCGGTCCCGGTCGGGGCGCAGATGGACCGGATCGGCGTGCATCCAGAAGCCCTGCTGGTCCCAGTCCGCGATCTCGGCGGCCAGACTATAGGGGGCGCTAGCAGTGGCATCGAATCGGGCCAGCAGGGCGGCGTCCAGGTCGTTCCAGGCGGCCGGCCAGGGGTCGCCCTGGGCCAGCAGCAGGTCGAGCACTGGGGTGACCGGCGCCGGTGCGTCGTCGGGCACTGGTAGTGGTTCGGGTAGGGGGCCGAGCAGGCCCGGGATCAGCAGTTCCAGGCGCGGCCCGGTCGGTGCGGGGGCGCCTGCCACGGGATCTGCCATGGCGGTGGGGATCTCCTGGCGTCGGGGTGGTTGGTCGCTGCCGCTGGGGGCTCAGCGGGCAGCGCGGCGGCAGCCGGTTACCCGTTATGGTACCTGGTCGGCCGGTCCGCGGTGCCAGGCGGAGGAGGTCAGCGCGACCGGAGGACGGCAGGCAACCCGGTCGCGGAACTGTTTCTTGCCCGGTACAGGGGCGCGTTGACCCGGTGGATCAGGGTCTCGTCGCTGCCGATCGCCACTACTGCTCCAGCAGTGTACCGGCGGCTTGGTCCGGTTGCGGGTCGGCGGCCGCTTCCCGTTGTTGCAGGTCCCACATCGCGGCATAGGCACCGCCGCTGGCGAGCAGGGCGCGATGACTGCCCTGTTCGATGACCCGACCTGCTTCCAGCACCAGGATGCGGTCGGCATCCACCACCGTGGACAGGCGATGGGCAATGCTCAGCGTGGTATGGTTTGCCGCCACCTCGGCCAGGGTGTGCGCGATGGCCTGCTCGGTACGGGTATCCAGCGACGAGGTGGCCTCGTCGAAGATCAGGATGCGCGGACGCTTGAGGATGGCTCGGGCAATAGCGACGCGCTGCTTCTCGCCGCCTGAGAGCTTCAGCCCGCGCTCCCCGACCAGGGTCTCCCAGCCTGCCGGCAGGCCCTCGATGAAGGTGCGGATATGGGCCAGTTCGGCGGCCTGTTCGATCTCGGCGCGGGTGGCGCCCGGTCGACCATAGGCCAGGTTGTACCAGATGCTGTCGTTGAACAGCACGCTGTCCTGGGGGACGATGCCGATGGCGGCGCGCAGGCTGGCCTGGGTCACGTCGCGCAGGTCCTGACCGTCGATGCAGATCTGTCCGCCGGTGACCTCGTAGAAGCGAAACAGCAGCCGCGCCAGGGTGGACTTGCCGGCCCCGCTGTGGCCGACCACCGCGAGCTTCTCGCCCGGGTCGATACTGAAGCTCACCTGGTGCAGGATGGGCCGCTCGCGCTGGTAATGGAAATCCACCCGGTCGAAGCGCACTGCCCCGCTGCGCAGCCGCAGCGCCGGCGCCCTCGGGCGGTCGACGATCTCGGGGGGGCGCTCCAACAGCTTGAAGACCAGGTCCATATCTGCCAGGGCGTATTTGATCTGGCGATAGACGATGCCGAGGAAGCCGAGCGGGATGAACAATTGCAGCAGGAAGGCATTGACTAGTACCAGATCGCCAACGCTCATCTGGCCTTGGACAACTCCGTCGGCGGCCAGCAGCATGACCAGGGTCACGCCGATGGCGATGATGCTGCCCTGGCCGAAGTTCAACAGCGACATCGATGACTGGCTCTTGACGGCGACCGCTTCCCATTCTGACAGGGTGGCATCGTAGCGGGCGAGTTCTAGCCCCTCGTTGCCGAAGTATTTGACGGTTTCGTAATTGATCAGGCTGTCAAAGGCCTGATTGTTGGCGCGCGAATCGAGCAGGTTCATGCGCCGCCGGTAGTCCATGCGCCATTCGGTGATGGCAAAGGTGAATATGGCGTACAGGAGCACGGTGCCGAAGGTGACCAGCATGAACACCGGGGCATAGCGGGTGATCAGCACGGCGGCCACCAGGCCGAACTCCACCAGTACCGGGATGACGCTGAAGACCAGGTAGTTGAGGATCGTCGCCACCGAACGGGTGCCGCGTTCCAGGTCGCGGCTGATGGCCCCGCTCTGGCGCTCCAGGTGATAGCGCAGCGACAGGGCATGCAGATGGGCCAGTACCCGGGTGGAGAGGCGGCGCATGGCGCGAAAGCGCACCCGGGCGAAGACCACGTCGCGCAGCTCGTTGAACAGGGAGGACGCCAGCTTGAGCGCCCCGTAGGCGAGTAGCAGGGTCAGCGGCAGCAACAGGGTCTGGACGGGTTCGTTCTCGAAGCGATCGATGATCTCCTTGAGGATCAGCGGCACGCCGACATTGGCCAGCTTGGCCGCCACCAGGCACAGCAACGCCAGCAGGGCGCGCCCGCGAAATTCCCGCAGGTACGGTAACATCGCGCGCAGATTGTGGCGGTCGCGGCGGTCGTCGTGGATCTGTTCGGTGGCGTTGATGCGTGGCATGCCCGGTTGACTGCACGGCGGTTGATCCCAAGCTGGCGCCCGCGGGGGCGGCAGCGCCATCCTAGCCCAAGCCGGCATCGCCGGGCGGACTCGAGGTCCCCGGTGACCGGTGGGTGGCCGGGCGCCCTCCCGGCCGTGCGCCGCGCCGCGATCCCGCGCGCCGTCACCGTTGTCACGCCTACCCGGAGTTGTCCGATGCCAGAGTCCATGCTGGAGAGCACCGGCTGCGCCCTGCAGGAGCCTTTCGCCCTGCAGGTGCTCGGCCCCGATATGGAGCCCGAATTTCCGGACCGTTGTGTGGTCATCGTCGAGCCCAGTGACCGCTGCCGGCCCGGAATGTATGTCTTTGCCGAGGTCGAGGGGGTGCGCTGGTTCCGCCAGTATCGGCGCGACGAACAGGGCCGGGAATGGCTGCAGGCCCTGAATGGGCGCTTTCCCGCGATCGCCCTCGACGGGCTGGAGTGGAAGGTGCTCGGGGTCATCATTCAGCGCAACATCCGCCGTCGCATCACCCACTACGAGTACCGCGCCGAGGACGGTCCTGAGACTGCCGGCAATCCTGCCGGTGTCGCCGGTGGCAACCGGACAGTCGATCTGACCGGGCGTGCCTGAACTGGTCTGAACCGGCCTGAAAAGGCCTGAAAAGGCCTGAACCGGCGCCGCGGGCTGCGGTCCCACCGAGGGCACAACCTCACCGCGGGGTTGCCGGCGCTGACCTGCCAACCGAGCCGGGGCGGCTGGGGCAGCCATCCCGGCCTCAGGCTGCTACCGCGGCGGCAATCTGGCCGCGTCTGCGGCCCCGCTAAGCGCCCCTAACCGGACCGCCACGCCGGCGCCGGCCCCGTTGCTGATGGCAGCGGAGTTGCCGGCCGGCCAGCCCAGGATGCCATCCATGTCCAGGACGTCGTTGTCCGTCCGCCGCCGTCGGCTATTCGCTGGTCTGTTCGGTGCCCTGTTACTGAGCGCCTGTGCCGACGATCAGCCTGGCCCGGCGCCCGCCCGCCCCTCGTCTGGCCCGCATCTGGTGACCGCGATCAGTGTTGAGCGCGCCCCGGTGGTGGCCCGGCAGGAGCGGCCGGGCAGCCTGCGCTTACGCCGCTTGGTGCGCCTCTTCAGTCAGGAGGAGGGGCGTATCACCGACCTGGATCTCTACGAGGGCGATCAGGTGCGCGCCGGGCAGACCCTGGTACAGCTCGATGACGACCTGCTGCGCGCCGAGCTGGACAAGGCGCGTGCGACTGCCGCCCAGGAGCGGCTCAACCTCGAGCGTCTGGAGAGCCTGGCCCGGCGCCGCGCTGCCGCCGACGACGAGGTGGCGCGAGCGCGCACTGAGCTGGCCATCGCCGAGGCCGATCTGCGGCTGCTGGAGACGCGCCTGGACTTCACCCTGATCCGTGCCCCATTCGCCGGGGTCATCACCGAGCGCCTGGTGGAGCCGGGCGACTTCGCGACCAAGAACACCCATTTGCTGACCCTGGCCGATCCGGCCTCGCTGGTGGCCGAGGTTGCCGTCTCGGAGCTGGTGTTGCCGCAGCTCGCGGTTGGTGATGCGGTGCGCATCCGCCTCGATGCCTTGGGCGGAACCTGGTTCGACGGTCGCATCTTGCGCATCCATCCGACCCTCTCGGCGAGCACCCGCCAGGCCCGCGTCGAGGTCCGCTTCGATGCGATCCCCGACGGCGCCCGCGCTGGTCAATTCGCTCGGGTGGAGCTGGCCACTGCCGCGCTGCCGCGGCTGCTGGTGCCGTTTCGCGCCGTGCAGCAGGAGCGCGCCGGCGCCTTCGTCTGGGTCGTCGATGCCGATGGGCGGTCCGCCCGCCGACCGGTTGAGACCGGTCTGCGCATCGCCGACAGCGTGGAGGTTCTCGCTGGTTTGGAGCCGGGCGAGCAGGTGATCACTCGCGGCTTCCTCGGGCTGGCCGAGGGCCGCACGGTGGAGGTGACGGCGACCGGACTGGCTGGGCGCGAGGCCGCGCCCGGCAACCCCTAAGCGCGCCCGCCGCTGCCCCGGCCACCTTGCATTCGATGCCTCCGGTCGCGCCTCATCCGACCTGGTGAGATGCCAGTGGCAGGCCTTGCTCGCGATAGCAGGCATAGCGCCGGCGACCGGCGGCGAGCACGGTTGGATCCTGATCGAGCGGCTCGCACAGACGCGCGAAACGGGCGAAGAAGGTCGGCACCTCGAGGCCAAGGTTGATCAGCACCTGCTGCTCGTTGGCGGGTTCGCCGTCGCTGCTGATCAGGATCGGGGTCAGGGTCGGGTCGGTCTCGCCGACCAGGCCGTGGGGCAGGAAGCTGTCGTCGCGGAAGGTCCACAGCCGACGGTCGAGATCGCGGGCCAGGCGCGGTTCCGGGCAGTGCAACAGGATGCGTAACTGCTGCTGGTCGTGGATGCGCTGCACCAGCCGGCAGGTCAGATCGAGCCGGTCGCCGCGGGCGCCTGGTTTGAGCACATAGAAATCGATGCGGGTCATGGGGCGCTGGCTGCCGTGGGGCGGTGATCGGGATCGGTCAGGGATCAGAAGTCAGGGGTCAGGGCGCGCCGGTTGGGGTGGGGGGCCGTGGGTCTTGGGTCCCGGTCCCGGTTCCGGTGCCGGACTGGTTGCACGCTCGGTGGCCGGTTTGGCAGGTGCGGCCGCGGCGATCTCGCGTTGCTCTTCGCGCATTTCCCATAGCAGAAACCAGTTGAGCCCGGTGCGGATCACTGCGATCGCGCCGAGATGGCCGATGTGATCCCAGGTCGGCGACACCGCGGTGGCAAGGATGTCGGCCCCGAGCTGGAACTCCAGCGCCAGCGCCAGATGGCGCGCCAGGGTCAGGCGGACCTGCAGGTAGCTGGGGCCGGCGGTTGCGAACAGGGTGCGCAGCAGCCGGGCGAGCGCGAGGATCACGCCGACGGCGATAATCAGCGCACCGGCCGCCTCCACGGCCAGCTTGAGCCAGAGCACGGCATTGACCAGCACCGCTTCCAGTCCCAGCGCCTCGGGATTTGGCAGGATTGGCCCGGCCGGACCAGCGGGGAGGGGAGCGGACATCGGTCGGCGGTACTTCGATTGGCTGCGGTGGTCCCCGGTGCTCGTCGGCGTGCACGCAACGGACCGGAAAACGGGACGCGGACGCAAGGGCTAGCGTCATCATAAGCACTTTATCGCTGCATTGAGCAATCGGTCAGCGGCCGGTATGCTGAGTGGTTTCGACCTGCCAGGAACCCCGCCCGATGGCATCTGCCCAGTCCCCCGGTCAGCCCAGCGCCGCGTCCGCTGCCGCCCAGTCTTCTGCTGCCGTCCCCGTCCCCGGTGCGCCGCGGACCCTCTACGAGAAGCTCTGGGATGCCCATGTCGTGCGGGTGGACGAGCATGGCACCACCCTGCTCTACATCGACCGGCAACTGGTGCACGAGGTGACTTCGCCGCAGGCCTTCGCGGGGTTGCGGCTGGCCGGACGGCGGCCACGCCGGCCGCGGGCCAACCTGGCCGTGCCCGACCATAACGTGCCCACCGCCGATCTGCACCTGGGGATCGTCGATCCGGTCTCGCGCCTGCAGGTGGAAACCCTGGAGGCGAATTGCCGCGAGTTCGGCATCCCGCTGTTCCCGATGGGCGACCGTCGCCAGGGCATCGTGCATGTCATCGGCCCCGAACAGGGCTTCACCCTGCCCGGGATGACCCTGGTCTGCGGCGATAGCCATACCTCCACCCATGGCGCCTTCGGGGCGCTCGCGTTCGGGGTCGGTACCTCGGAGGTCGAGCATGTGCTGGCCACGCAGTGCCTGCTGCAGCGCAAATCCCGTAGCATGCTGGTCAGCATCGATGGCCAGCTCGGGCGGGGCGTGACCGCCAAGGACATCGTGCTGGCAGTGATCGGCGCGATCGGCACCGCTGGCGGCACCGGCCATGTGCTCGAGTTCGCTGGCGAGGCGATCCGCGGGCTGTCGATGGAAGGGCGGATGACGGTCTGCAACATGGCGATCGAGGCCGGGGCCCGCGCCGGGCTGATCGGTATCGACGAGACTACGATCGAATATGTGCGTGGTCGGCCGCTGGCCCCGCCGGGGGAGGCATTCGAGCGCGCCGCCGACCATTGGCTGAGCCTCAACAGCGACCCCGGCGCCCGCTACGACCGGGTGGTGCGCATCGAGGCGGCGCTGATCGAGCCGCAGGTGACCTGGGGCACCTCCCCGGAGATGGTGGTTCCGGTGGGCGGGCAGGTGCCGGACCCGGCGGCCGAGCCCGATCCGGTGCGCGCGGCCAGCTACCGCCACGCCCTTGCCTACATGGATCTGCGGCCGGGCACGCCGATCGCTGGGATCGCGGTGGACAAGGTCTTTATCGGCTCCTGCACCAATGGCCGCATCGAGGACCTGCGCGCCGCTGCCGAGGTCGCCCGTGGGCACCAGGTGGCCGCGTCGGTGAAACTCGCGATGGTGGTGCCGGGGTCCGGCCTGGTGAAGGCGCAGGCCGAGGCCGAGGGGCTCGATCGCATCTTCACCGCCGCCGGTTTCGAATGGCGCGAGCCGGGTTGCTCGATGTGTCTGGCCATGAATGCCGATCGCCTCGCCCCGGGCGAGCGCTGTGCCGCGACCAGCAACCGCAATTTCGAGGGCCGCCAGGGGCAGGGCGGCCGTACCCATCTGGTGAGCCCGGCCATGGCCGCCGCTGCCGCCATTCACGGTCGCTTCGTCGACGTGCGCGAGGTCTGAGATGCAGCCCTTTGAGAATTTCACCGGCTGCGTGCTGCCGCTCGACCGTGCCAACGTCGATACCGATGCGATCATTCCCAAGCAGTTCCTGAAATCGATCGAGCGCACCGGATTCGGCCCCTACTTGTTCGACGAATGGCGCTATCTCGATCAGGGAGAGCCCGGCATGGATTGCTCGCAGCGGCCATTGAATCCCGACTTCGTGCTCAATGATCCCCGCTACGCTGGCGCCAACATCCTGCTCGCGCGCGACAACTTCGGCTGCGGCTCATCGCGCGAGCATGCCCCCTGGGCATTGGCTGATCAGGGTTTCCGGGTGCTGATCGCTCCGAGTTTTGCCGATATCTTCTTCCAGAATGCGATCAAGAACGGGCTGTTGCCGGTGGTGCTGGAGGCTGCGGTGGTGGATCGCCTGTTCACTTTGGCGATCGGTCCGCGGGCCTTGGAGATGAGCGTCGATCTGGTTGCCCAGCAGCTGCATCCGCACGGGGCCGAACCGATCCCGTTCCCGCTCGATCCCTTCCATCACCATTGCCTGCTGAAGGGGCTCGACGACATCGCCCTGACCCTGCAGCAAGAGGCCGTGATCAGCGCCTACGAGGCCCGTCGCCGCGCCGCGGTGCCCTGGTTGTTTGCCGACTGCTGAGACTGTCCGCGCCAACGCGTCAGCAAAATCCGGCTTTGATCGTGTTCGCGGCCAGCGGCTCGAGCACCGTGGGTCGTCAGGGCTTGCAGCCCTGATGACCTGATGCCGTCAGGCCCGGGTGGCCTGACGACGCAGTCGGCGGCCACTGTGGCTGGGGTGACGATCGAGGCCCAAAATCCAGAGCGTTAGCAGAAAAGCGTTAGCACAATAATGAGCAAAAAGATCCTGATCCTGCCTGGTGATGGCATTGGCCCGGAGATCGTCGCCGAGGCGGTGAAGGTCCTGACCTGCCTGCGCGATGATTTCGGGCTGGCGCTGGAATTGGAAACCGCCTTGGTTGGCGGTGCCGCCTATGACGCCAGCAGCCACCCGCTGCCAGCAGCCACACTGGACCTGGCCCGGGCCGCCGACGCGGTGCTGCTCGGGGCGGTCGGCGGGCCGAAGTGGGAGCCATTACCGATCGCGGTGCGTCCGGAGAAGGGCTTGTTGGGGCTGCGCGCAGCACTGGGGCTGTTCGCCAATCTGCGCCCGGCGATCCTGTACCCGCAACTGGCGGCGGCCTCGACCCTGCGCGCCGAGGTGGTCGCTGGACTCGATCTGATGATCGTGCGCGAACTCACCGGCGGCATCTATTTCGGTCAACCGCGCGGCGTCGAGACCCTGGCCTCCGGCGAGCGCCGTGGTATCAATACCCTGGTCTATACCGAGAGCGAGATCGAGCGCATCTGCCGGGTCGCGTTCGACATCGCCATGCGCCGCGGGCGGCGCCTGTGCTCGGTGGACAAGGCCAATGTGCTCGAATGCACCGAACTCTGGCGCGAAGTGGCGACGCGGGTCGGTCGCGACTATCCCGAGGTGACGCTGACTCATCTGTACGTCGACAATGCCGCGATGCAGTTGGTGCGTGCGCCGAAGCAGTTCGATGTGATGGTCACCACCAACATGTTCGGCGATATCCTGTCGGATTGTGCGGCAATGCTGACCGGCTCCATCGGTATGCTGCCCTCGGCCTCGCTCGATGCCAGCGCGCGCGGCATGTACGAGCCCATCCATGGCTCGGCTCCGGACATCGCCGGGCGCGGGGTCGCCAATCCGCTGGCCACGATCCTCTCGGTTGCGATGATGTTGCGCTATTCCCTCGGCGCCCCCGAGTTGGCCACGCGCATCGAGGCGGCGGTCGGCGCGGTGCTCGATCAGGGCCTGCGGACCGCGGACATCGCCGCGGCCGGCACCGAGCAGGTCGGCACCGCGGCAATGGGCGATGCAATCCTGGCGGCGCTGCGCACGGAGGCCGCTTGAGCGACGGTCAATCCGGATTGGCGCCGCACCCGACAGTTCGACATTAACCTTGACCAGCAACAGGTATGACCATGAATCGAATCGGTTTCGTCGGCTGGCGCGGGATGGTGGGCTCGGTGCTGATGGACCGGATGCAGGCGGAGGACGACTTCGCCAGCATTGCTGAGCCGGTCTTCTTCACCACTTCGCAACAGGGTGGGGCTGGTCCGGATGTCGGGCAGGGGTCGCAACCGCTGCGCGACGCCCATGACCTCGAGGCCCTCGCCGCCATGGATGCCATCGTCACCTGCCAGGGTGGTGATTACACCAGCGCGGTCTTCGGCCCACTGCGCGCGCGTGGCTGGCGCGGCTACTGGATCGATGCCGCCTCCACGCTGCGCATGCAGCCGGACAGCACCATCGTGCTGGACCCGGTGAATCTCGATGTGATCGAACGCGCCCGGGCCGCCGGCAAGCGGGATTTCATCGGCGGCAACTGCACCGTGAGCCTGATGCTGATGGCCATCGGTGAACTGCTGCGGCGCGACCTGGTGGAATGGATCAGCGCGATGACCTATCAGGCGGCTTCCGGCGCTGGCGCGCGCAACATGCGCGAGCTGTTGCTGCAGATGGGGGCCCTACATGACAGCGTCGGCGCGCTGCTGGCCGATCCGAACAGCTCCATCCTGGACATCGATCGCGCCGTCACCGCCGCCATGCGCGGCGAGGACTTCCCCCAGGACCTCTTCACCGTGCCCCTGGCCGGCAGCCTGATCCCGTGGATCGATAGAGAGTTCGATAACGGCCAATCCAAAGAGGAATGGAAGGGCGGCGTCGAGACCAACAAGATTCTCGGTCGCGAGGACCGCCCGATCCCGGTCGACGGCCTCTGCGTACGGGTCGGTGCCATGCGCTGCCACAGTCAGGGCCTGACCATCAAGCTGCGCCAGGACTTACCGCTGGATGAGATCGTCGACCTCCTGGCTACCGGCAACGACTGGGTGCGGGTGGTGCCGAACCAACGCGAGCGCACCATCGCCGAACTGTCCCCGGCCGCGGCCACTGGCACCTTGACGATCCCCGTCGGGCGCCTGCGCAAGCTCAATCTAGGCCCAACCTATCTGTCGGCCTTTACCGTGGGTGACCAACTCCTGTGGGGGGCTGCCGAGCCGCTGCGGCGCATGCTGCGCTTACTGCTGACCGGCTGAGGGGCCAGCGTTCGGGATGGTCGCGGTGATCCGAGCGGTATTTGATAACGCACGGCGATGCGACCTCACCCATGGTGATGTTTTGCCGATTTCACTATAGTTCGACGCACCCAAACTAACGGCGTCAGGACGACGCCCGGCCGTGGAGACCCGTGTGGAACCGACGTGAACGGCCCCGGGGAGACCCTGTCCGGCCGCCGACCCGCCGCGCGACTAGCGCGTCGGGGCGAGCGGGTGACATCGTCGGACCCGGTGCTGCATGAGCGGCGTTTCCGCACTGGAACGCGCTGCCGAGCACGGCGGCGGCTGAGCGTTGCAGCGAGGTCGGCAAATGTTGCGCAAATCCACCCTGGCAATGGCGCTGGCGGCAGCCCTGGGAGTGGCGTTGTCGATTCGCAGTGCGTGGGCGCTGGGACTAGGGGCCTTGCGGACCCAGTCGGCACTCAATCAACCCTTCTATGCCGAGATCGACCTCGAGAATTTGCGTGCCGATGCAATCGACACGCTGCAGGTGCGCCTCGCCAGTGCCGATGACTTTGCGCGTGCTGGTATCGAGCGCCCGCACTTCCTGACCCGGCTCCAGTTCACCGCGATGGTGGGAGCGGCCGGCGAGCCGCTGGTAGAGATCACCAGTCGAGAGCCGGTACGCGAGCCGTTTCTGAACTTCTTGATCGAGGCGATCTGGCCGGCCGGGCGGCTGCTGAAGGAATACACCATCCTGCTCGACCCGCCATCGGTGGCAGCCCGGCGAATGCCGGCCCTAGCGCAGCCGGTCGCCGGAGCGGCTCGGCGTCTCCCACCCGCGTTGGCGCCGGCGCCGCGGCCGGAATTCCGGTGGGCGGCTGTGGCGGACAGTTCTGTGCCAGCCATACCCGCACCGCCGCCCACGCTAACCAGTGCCGCCCCGGTGCCGACCACGCCGCCCCTGGCGGCAGCCGAGATCGAGTTTCCGCTGCGTTACGGTCCGGTGCCGTCCGGCGCCGGACTGTCGCGGATTGCCCGCAGCATGGCACCGCTCGGCGCCACTGTCGCCCAGACCGCGATGGCCATGTATCGCAGCAATCAGGATGCCTTCCCGGGTGGCAATATCAATCGGTTGCGGGTCGGGGCGGTGCTCACCATCCCCAGTGCCGCGGAGCTGTTCGCATTGGACGTGGGGGCCGCGGAGCGTGATTTTCGCGATGCCATGGCCGGGCGCTCGGTGACGGCGGCCCCGCTGGCAGCGGATGGGGCACGGCTGACCATGGCTGGCAATCCCACTCCGCTGCCCACGGAGGATTTCGCGCCCGCGGTGGTGCCGACTGCCGCGCCCAACCCCGACCCGGCGGACACGCCGGCAATGGTCGCTATGGCCGCGCCCGAATTCCCGGCGCAGTCCGATCCAACGCCGGAACCGATGGCTGATCTGGCCCTTGATCCCGCCCCTGGGCCGGTGGCCGGACCGATGCTCGAGCCGGCACCAGAACTGGTTCCAACGCCGCCCGCAGTGACCACCGTGACGAACGGCCCGACCAATGGAGCGTCCGCGGGCGCACCCATCGGGGCGGCGCCGACCGACCCGACGACTGCTGCGCCACCGCGACCGGAGACTGCTGCCTTGCATGGCCGCATCAGCGATCTCGAGGCCCAACTCAGCACGATCCTGCAGCTGCTGGAGGAGCGTAACGAGCAACTGGGGCACCTGCAGACCGAGCGCGGTGTGCCAGCGGATGCGACGACCCCGCGTGAATCGGAGGTCGTTGCCGGAGCGGGCGCGGTCCTTGGCCCAGAGGCTGCGCCGGCCCCGGCGCGCCCTCCACCCGCAGCGACCCAGCCGCCACCCGCATCACCGCCGGCGCCAACACCGACCGGTATACCAGTGTGGCCGGTCGCTGGCCTGCTGGGTGTGGTGGCACTCGGTGGTCTGAGTTGGCTTGCCTATCGGCGCCGCGTGCGCCAGAGCGCACTGCCCGCTCGCGACTCTGCTGGCTTCGAGGCAGAAGCGCCCGCGCCGGCAGCGCCGGTCGCGGTGCCGAACGCCGTGTCGATGGGGGCTGCGTCGTCGGTCTCGCCGCCGCAGGAAGTGCGTACTGCGCCGACCGCCGAACCGATGCTGTCCGGTGTATCCAGTACCCTGGCTGAGACGCGGGAGGCCGACGTCCTGACTGAGGCCGACATCTTGATTCTGTATGGTCGTTATCGGGATGCCGAGGCACTGTTGCGCGAAGAACTGGCACTGACCCCGGAGCGTGCCGAACTGCGTTTCAAGCTGGCCGATGCCTATCTCCGCATGGGGCACCGCGATGCCCTGGCGGCCCTGGCAGCGGAGATGGAGGCGAATGGCGAGGCCGGTATCGCGCCCGCCGAATGGCAGGCCATCACCCAGGCGCTGGCAGCGATCAGTGCGACCTCGGCAAGCGCGCCCCCGCGCGAGCCGCGCTGCATCGAACCGGCAGCGCGCATTGGCGATCTGACCGAGCCAGCGGGCGTGGACCTGGGACTCTACGAGCAGTTTCAGGCGGTTCCGGCGTCCTCCGATTTCCCGGACTGGCGCAACCTGCGGATGGTCGACCCAGATGCCGACTCGGATGCCGAGGTGAGTGATCCTGGTGAGTCCATGGTCGAAAACCTCGCCAGTGATATCTTGTCCTCCCCGGGGCGCGATGATTTCGACCTTTGGGATGAGGCTGCGACCAAGCTCGATCTGGCGTGTGCCCATCTCGAGCTGGAGGACCCGGATGCGGCGCGCACCATCCTCGAGGAGGTGGAACAGGGAGGCAATGACAAACAGCGCGCCGAGGCGGGCGAACTGATGCAGCAGATCGGCTGACCGCACCTGGGCCTGGTGAATCTACCGCGAGCGATCGGTTGCAGACCTTGAGCATATGCGCGCAGTCCAATCCCGGCGGCAGCCCGGCAGCCGCGGTGCTCCCCCCGGGGGATGGCGAGTCCGGTGGGTACCGCCGAATCGCCTTGGGTGTCGAATACGACGGCAGCCATTACTGCGGCTGGCAGTTTCAGCCGCACGGGCCCAGTGTGCAGCAGGCGCTGCAGGAGGCCTTGGCGCGGGTGGCCAACCATCCGGTGACCGTCCATTGCGCCGGCCGCACTGACAGTGGGGTGCATGCCCTGGGTCAGGTGGTCCATTTCGATAGCGCGGCAGCGCGTTCGGAGCGGGCCTGGCTGCTTGGCACCAACGTCCATTTGCCCGCGGATATTGCAGTGCAATGGGTGCAGACGGTCGGGGCCGGCTTTCATGCCCGCTTCAGCGCGCTGGCCCGGCATTACCGCTATTTGATCCTGCGCCGGCCGGCCCGCTCGGCCCTCTGGCATCGGCGCGCCGTCTGGACCCATCGGCCATTGGCGCTGCCCCCCATGCAGACTGCTGCCCGGGCGCTGATCGGGCGACATGACTTCTCTAGTTTCCGCGCCCTGGCCTGTCAGGCCCGCAGCCCGGTGCGGACCCTGCATTATCTGGAGCTGCGCGAGCATGGCGACCTGATCGAGATCGCGGTCGGTGCTGACGGTTTTCTGCACCACATGGTACGCAATCTGGCCGGGGTGCTGCTGGCGATCGGCCGCGGTGATGCCCCGGTCACTTGGGCCGCGGAACTGCTGGCCCGCCGCGACCGCAACCAGGGTGGGGTCACCGCGCCTGCCCATGGGCTCTATCTGGCCCAGGTCGATTATCCCGCGCATTTTCACCTTCCCCGCCGGGACGACGGCCTACCCGGTATGCTCTAATGGACGGTCGATCCGAGCCGGTGCTGAAGTACCCCCAGTTGTCGCTAGTTGTCGCTCGCGGCAGCCGGGTTCGATCGCTGTCGCCCGGCTTGCCCGCCGCTGCCGCCCTCACGACCGCTGCCCATCGAGTCCGTCATGTCGAGGCAAGTCCGCCCACGTCGCCGACCGCAACCAGTTGGCCGGCCTGGCCGCCGGGTGCAGCGGACCGGTGCCGCATGACGGCACGAACGCGGGTCAAGTTCTGTGGTCTGACCCGACCTGACGATGTCCGGGCGGCGGTCGACCTGGGGGTCGATGCGATCGGGCTGGTATTTCATCCGGCCAGCCCGCGCGCGGTCGATCTCCCCCAGGCGGTGCAGTTGGCTAGCTTGGTACCGGCCTTCGTGACCCTGGTCGGGTTATTCGTGGATGCCAGTGCCGCGCGCGTCGCTGAGGTGTTGCGGCAGGTGCCGCTGGGTGCCTTGCAGTTTCACGGCCAGGAACCGCCAGCCAACTGCCAGGCCCCGGGGCGGCCCTGGATCAAGGCCCTGGCAGTGCGGCCTGGGTTCGATCTCGACGCGGCGTTGGCGCGCTATGGTGACGCTGCTTCGTTGTTGTTGGACACCTACGACCCAACCCTGCCCGGCGGCACCGGGCGGCGCTTCGACTGGGAGCTGATCCCGCCCGCGCTGGCGCCGCGGATCATCCTCGCCGGCGGGCTTGATGCCGCGAATGTGGCCGCGGCGATCGCCCGCGTGCGGCCGCACGCGGTGGATGTCAGCGGCGGGATCGAGGCGGCGCGCGGGCGCAAGGACGCGCACAAGATGGCTCAATTCATGAAAGGGGTACGCGATGGCGACCAGCACCGATAACGTTGTCCCGGGCACCGTCCGCGCCGGCCTGGCCAGCTACGATTGGCCCGATGCGCGCGGGCATTTCGGCCCTTACGGCGGCATGTTCGTCCCCGAGACGCTGATGCATCCGCTGGCCGAGCTGCAAGCGGCCTATGCCCGCTATCTACAAGACCCGGAATTCCTGGCCGAACTGGATGCCGACCTGCGCGACTATGTCGGGCGCCCGTCGCCGATCTATCACGCCGAGCGCCTAAGCCGCGAATATGCTGGGGCGCAGATCTTTCTCAAGCGTGAGGATCTCAATCACACCGGGGCACACAAGGTCAACAACACCGTTGGTCAGGCCCTGCTTGCCCGGCGCATGGGTAAGCCCCGCATCATCGCTGAGACCGGGGCCGGTCAGCACGGGGTCGCGACTGCCACCGTGGCCGCTCGCCTCGGACTCGAGTGCGTAGTCTATATGGGGGAGGTGGATGTCGCCCGACAGGAGGCCAATGTCTATCGCATGCGCTTGCTCGGGGCGCGGGTCGTGGCGGTCAAATCCGGTTCGCGCACCCTCAAGGACGCCCTGAACGAGGCGATGCGCGACTGGGTGACCAATGTCGATCACACCTTCTACATCATCGGCACCGTTGCCGGTCCGCATCCCTATCCGGCTATGGTGCGCGACTTCCAGGCAGTGATCGGTCGCGAGGCCCGCGCCCAGATGCTAGAGCGTACCGGCCGGCTGCCAGATGCACTGGTCGCCTGTGTCGGTGGCGGCTCCAATGCCATCGGACTGTTTTATCCCTTTATCGATGACCAAGACGTAGCGCTGCATGGCGTGGAGGCGGCCGGGGAGGGACTGGAGACCGGCCGGCATGCTGCCCCCCTGAATGCCGGTGCGCCCGGGGTACTGCACGGCAACCGTACCTACCTGATGGAAGACGCTAATGGCCAGATCATCGAGACCCATTCGATCTCGGCCGGTCTGGACTATCCCGGCGTCGGCCCCGAGCACGCCTGGCTCAAGGATAGTGGGCGTGCCACCTATGCCGCCGTCACCGATCGCGAGGCCTTGATCGCCTTCCATACCCTGACCCGGGTTGAGGGCATCATCCCGGCGCTCGAGTCCAGCCATGCCATCGCCTATGCTGCCCAACTGGCGCCGCGCCTGCGCAAGGATCAGAGCATCCTGATCAATCTCTCCGGTCGCGGCGACAAGGACATGCACACCGTTGCGCAACTGGACGGGATCACCCTATGAGCCGCATCCCCGAGATGTTCGCTGGGGTCCGCGGCAGCGGGCGGGCCGCGCTAATCCCATTCATCACCGCCGGCGATCCCGATCCGGACACCACGGTCACCCTGATGCACCGGCTGGTGGCGGCTGGTGCCGACCTGATCGAACTCGGCGTGCCCTTTTCCGACCCTATCGCTGACGGCCCAGTGATCCAGCGTGCGACCGAGCGCGCCTTGGCGCGCGGTGTGACCCTGGGCGACGTGCTGGCGATGGTCCGCCGCTTCCGTGCCGAGGATCAGGCCACGCCGGTGGTGCTGATGGGTTATCTGAACCCGATCGAGACCATGGGCTATGCCGCCTTTGCCGTTGCGGCACGTGCCGCCGGCGTCGATGGCGCCTTGGTGGTGGATGTGCCGCCGGAGGAGGGTGATGATCTGGTTGCCGCCCTGCGCGGCGAGGACCTTGACCTGGTCTATCTGCTGGCACCCACCTCCGACGCGACGCGCATCGCGCGCATCGCCGCAGTTGCCTCCGGCTTCGTCTATTACGTCTCGGTCAAGGGCGTGACTGGCGCGGGCAATCTGGATCTGGCCGATGTGGCCGAGCATCTGGCGGCGATCCGCACCCAGATCGCGCTCCCGGTCGGGGTCGGCTTCGGCATCAGCGATGCCGACACTGCCGGGCGCGTCGCCGCCATCGCCGATGCCGTGATCGTCGGCAGCGCTATCGTCGGGCGTATCGAGGCCTTAGCCGCGACCCCGGAGCGCATCCCGACGGTGATCGGCGACTTCGTGGCCGGACTGCGGGCGGCCATCGAGCGCCGTTGAGCGTCATCTCTCACCATACCTCCAGTCACTCAGCGAGACCATGATCGAACGCCGATGCCCGAACGCACCGTCCGAGGCGACGCGATGAGCTGGTTCGAGAAGCTCATCCCCAGCCGTATCCGCACCGAGGCGATCAGCAAGCGCGCCGTCCCCGAGGGCCTCTGGGACAAGTGTCCCGGCTGCAATGCTGTACTCTATCGGGCCGAATTGGAGCGCAACCTGGACGTTTGCCCTAAGTGCGGTCATCACAATCGGCTCGGCGCCCGTCGCCGGCTGGATTGCTTTCTCGATCCAACCCCGCGCGAGGAGATCGGCGCGGAGCTGGACTCCACCGATCCGCTCAAGTTCAAGGATCTCAAGCGCTATCGTGACCGTCTCAATCAGGCGCAAAAACAGACCGGCGAGCGTGAGGCGATCGTGGTCATGCGTGGCCGGCTCAAGGGGACGGACTGCGTTGCGGCCGCCTTCGAGTTCCGCTTTATGGGTGGCTCCATGGGCTCGGTCGTTGGCGAGCGCTTCGTGCGCGGGGTCGAGGCGGCCATTGCCCTGCAGGCGCCCATGGTCTGTTTTTCTGCCAGCGGCGGGGCGCGGATGCAGGAATCCCTCCTGTCGCTACTGCAGATGGCCAAGACCAGTGCCGCCCTCGGTCAGTTGCGCGCCGCCGGGCTGCCATTCATCTCGGTCCTGACCGATCCGACCATGGGCGGGGTCTCGGCAAGTCTGGCCATGCTCGGTGACATCAATATCGCCGAACCGGGTGCCCTGATCGGCTTCGCCGGGCCGCGGGTCATCGAGCAGACCGTGCGCGAGAAGCTGCCGGATGGCTTCCAGCGCAGCGAATTCCTACTCGAACACGGGGCGCTCGACCTCATCTGCGACCGCCGCGACCTGCGCGAGCGCATTGCTGGTCTGCTTGCGATGCTGACCGGCCAGCCCGCCCCCAAGGTCTGCATCGCCGCGCCCGCCGAGGATGCCGAAGAGAAGGAGCAGATTGCCGAGGTGCTGGCCACCACTACCGAAGCGGTGGCAGTTCGCGCCGCCGACTAGCATGCAGGTGTGGGCGCAATCGCGCGAGACCCTGGCCGCGCGGCTGGCAGTTGCGGCCAGGTTCGACGAGGCCGTCGACTTGCGGCGCGACGCAGCGGAAACGCCATGGTCTGAGCGACCTGCGCGCCCTTGTCGCCTTCGCGCTGGGGAATAGAACGGCGGGGCCTGGCGGCCCTGGTGAGCGGGGCACGCTGACACGCGGGACAGCGCGGATTTCGGGGTGATGACGATCGTCCAGTACGTCCTGTGAATAGACTTGGCGCAGGCACTTGAGCAGCCGCGCCCGCAGGTCCTCCAACATCAGCCTGTCGGCCAGCAACGGGCTGGCGGAGTCACGCGCAAATGAAGGAACCCGGCGATCGCTCCGTCGGGTTCCGTGCTGATTTTCGACCGTGCGGGTTGCGACCAGGATGGCCGATCAACCAGCGTAGCCGATCAATCAGAGTCGATTCAGCCGGCGAGGAAGTTGTACTTCGCGCTGGTCAGAATGAACGAATGGACGGTCAGTGCGATCAGCAGCACTAACGCCAGGATCGGGATCAGCCAGGTCGAAGGATTAACCACCAGCCAAACCTTCCAGTCGTCTTCCGGATTGCGCGGTCTCGGGATCTGCTGCTCAGCCATCGGTATCTGCCTCTTAAATTGGTTGCGGTATACAGTGGGCGCGGCTAGTCACCGTGCCCGGTAGCCTGGTCGCGGGTACCCGCTGCATTCGCGTCGGACGCGATCGTAGCAGCGGGATGCGATCTCAGAACCAGGGCTTCCAGGCCAGAACCAGCAGGTGCGCGACCGCGGCCAGGCCGGCGAACGTGGTGTAGGTGATCTTCCACTGCTCATGGAACTCTTTCGCTTGATCCGGGGTCAGGCCCGACAGACTGGCTTGCTCGGCCATGTGATTGCTCCGCGGAGTGCTCCGCTCTGGGTTGAGGATGCCGTGCCAAGGGGCGCGGCGACATCGAAACGCGATGGGTTATTCGGCGGGCTATTCGGCGGCAGGGGCTTCTGCCGCAGGTGCTTCCGCTTCCTCGGCTGCCGCTGCCGGCGCAGCGGCCACGGCGGCCGGCTCCTCGGCAACCACGGCTTCGGCCTCGGCCAGGAAGTTATACTTCGCGCTGCCAAGGATATAGGTGTGGACCGTCAGCGCGGTCAGCAGCACCAGCGCCAGGATCGGGATCAGCCAGACCCGCGGGTTGACCACCAGCCAGACCCGGTAATCCTGCTCTTTCGGGTTGTAGTTGAAGACTTGGGAGAACATTGTCGGCACCTCTCGCTACGACCTCTGTGAGATATGGCCTCTAGCCCGCCGAGAACCGCCGCGGATGCGAACGGTTCGCGGCTTACGGGCCTAAGACGTCCTCAACCGGCCAGGAAGTTGTACTTCGCGCTGGTCAGAATGAACGAATGGACGGTCAGCGCGATCAGCAGCACCAGCGCCAGGATCGGGATCAGCCAGGTCGACGGATTGACCACCAGCCAGACCTTCCAGTCGTCTTCCGGATTACGCGGCCGCGGAATCTGTTGTTCAGCCATTGTCTCTGCTCACAAATAGGGTTGATCGGGTCAGCGGGGCGGCGCCCGGCTCAGGTCTGCAGGCCGAGGTCTGCAGTTGCAGCAACGGGGGCCACAGCACCGGAAATCTCAGAAACCGGACAGCTCAGAACCAGGGCTTCCAGACCAGCACCAGGATATGCGCAACGGCCGCGAGGCCGGCGAACGTGGTGTAGGTGATCTTCCACTGCTCGTGGAATTCTTTCGCTTGCTCTGGGGTCAGGCCGGAAAGGGAATGCTGCTCTGCCATTGACTTGCCCTCTGAGTAGTTGCGGGGGTACGCCACCCGCGGTTGGCGGATCATCGCGTCGTGCAGGGTTGGGACGCGAGATGCTGGCGGGTCGGTCGGCGAGCGCCTAGTCCGGCGCGACCGCCTGGTGCAGGCCCGTCGAGTGTCAGTTTAGCTAGACATTTCTGGATGTCAAGTATGTGTTACAAGTATTTCTTGGTAGCTTGGTTGGTGAGGGCCGTGTGCAGCTCCCTGACGTGCCGCAGAACTGGTAGTTATACTTATTTTTCGCGGTGCGTCAGTGCCGGTCCTCAGCCGGGCCTCTCCTGATCCTCACAGTGGCCTGAGGCGATTGTCGGAAACCGAGGTGCCAGATGACGCAGGATTGGCGTTCGCCTTCAAGGCGGGCTTGGCGGGAGCCGAGCAAGCGCTATGACCGCCAGTACGACGCCGAAGGCGAGCGTCAAGGCCAATCAGACGGTGTGAAAGTCGACAGCAATTGCCTCATAACAAGCTGCCGAGCGCCGCCTTGCCCGGTGCCCTTAGCAGCATCTGGTTGTTTTGGAATGCGTCCGGTCTTGGTTTGCCAAGGCCGGTGGAAATCAGGAAGCCGCGGACATGGGCAAGCGTAAACGACAGCCCCGTGAGCCATTCGATGTCTGCCGCCGCTTCTTTCAGGGTCCGCGGTGGATGCGCAGAGAAATGGTCGCTGAGTCGGGTACGATAGAAGTCGAGTTGGCTCGGAGGGCGATAGATATTACGATCGCGAATCGGGGTCAAACCGCCTTTGACATACTTGCGGACTGTTGCCGTGACGGTGTTCGGGTGTGCGTCACTGAGTTCGGCAATTTGGTGGTGCGGCAAGCCCTGGTGCTTCAGCCATAAGATCGTCATCCGCTTGCGCACAAGGGCGTCAGGATGATGATCACGCTGGTATTCGATTTCGCGCAGGTCTTCCGGGGGAATGCGGCAACGATACATGGAAAATCGCTCCGGGCCGGTGCTGTTCTTGCCACCAGTTCAGACGGGGTACATCAAGTAGGAATTCTCGCAACCGGGTTATCGCTCGCAATCGGCAGATCGGCTACCAGAGCCTTGGGGGCAGCCGCTGCCGTCGGGAGGCTCAGCCGGCGAGGAAGTTGTACTTCGCGCTGGTCAGAATGAACGAATGGACGGTC
>REDK01000172.1 GCA_007693535.1 Chromatiaceae bacterium | reverse complement strand
GCCGGTCACCCGCGGGACGGTTCGTCTCGCTCCAAGGCAGCGTCGACGTCCAGCCCGCCACGGGTAGCCAGTGGCGCGGAACCCGGCTCGACGACCGACTCTGTGAGGGCGACACCATCCGCGTCGGCCTGCGGAGCCGAGCCGCAGTCGCCCTGATCAACGATGCCGTCCTGCGCATCGACGAGAACACCACGCTGCAGCTGGTGAACGTCACCGACCAGGCCGCCGAGCGCTCCTGGCTCCAGGTGATCCAGGGCTCGATCATGTCCTTCAGCCGCAAGCCCAAGCTGCTCGAAGTCAGCACACCGTACCTCAATGGCTCCATCGAGGGGACCGAGTTCTTGGTTCGGGTCGGCGATGACGAGACCCAACTGACCGTCTTCGAGGGCAGGGTCATCGCCGGGAACGATCAGGGCTCTATGCCGGTCGCCGGCGGTGCGACGGCGGTGGCCGCCAAGGGCCAGGCGCCGCAGCCGAGGACGTTGGTGCGGCCGCGCAACGCGGTGCAATGGTCACTCTATTATCCGCCGGTCGTCGCCCTCGGGTCCGGATCGGACACCGCGACCAGCCCGGCCCTGCAACAGGCCGCCGAACTCCTCGCGGTCGGGCGGGTCGAGGAGGCGCGTGCGAGCGTCGAGAAGGCGATCGCCCAAGGCACCGACGCTGGTCTCGCCTATGCCCTGCGGTCGGTCATCGCAGTGACCCAAAACGATCGGGCCGCGGCCCTCGCCGACGCCGAGAAGGCAGTCAGGCTTACCGATGCCGCCGCCGCCAACATCGCCCTCTCCTACGCTCAACAGGCCGAGTTCCAGATCGAGGCCGCTCGCGACGCCATGCGCACGGCGGTGCAGCGGCATCCGGGTGACGCGCTCGCCTGGGCGCGGCTCGCGGAGCTGGAACTCATGTTGGGTCGCCGCACCGAGGCCCTGGCCGCCGCGCGGACCGCCGATTCGCTCGCACCCAACCTCGCCCGCACCAAGCTCGTCCTGGGCTTCAACGCCCTCGCGCGGTTTCGGACCGCGGAGGCGCGCGGTGCCTTCGAGCGCGCGATCGCGCTAGAGTCCGCGGACCCGCTCGGACACCTGGGCCTGGGTCTTGCCAAGATCAGCGGCGGCGAGCTGGCCGCGGGTCGCCGCGACCTAGAGGCCGCGGTCGCGCTGGATTCGAGCAGTGCGCTCCTGCGGGCGTATCTTGGAAAGGCCTACTTTGAGGAGCGGCGCGGCCCGCTCGACTCCGAGCAGTACGCGGTCGCGAAGGAACTCGATCCGCTCGACCCAACCGCCTATCTCTACGACGGTATCCTCAAGCAGACCATCAACCGACCCGTTGAGGCCGTCGCCGACCTCGAGCGCTCGGTGGCACTCAACGATAACCGAGCGGTCTATCGCAGCCGCCTGCTCCTAGACGAGGACCGCGCCGCCCGCGGGACCAGCCTGGCGCGCGCCTACAACGACCTGGGCTTCAAGCAGCTCGGCGTCAACGAGGCAACCCGCTCGCTTAGCTTCGACCCCTCCAACGCCTCGGCGCATCGGTTCCTGGCCGACAGCTATCAGGGCGTGCGGCGCACCGACATCGCCCGCGTCAGCGAGATGCTCCAGACCCAGCTCCTGCAGGACGTGAACCTGAACCCGATCCAGCCCAGCCTGGCGGTGACCAACCTCAACATCGGCGCGGGTGGGGGTCCCACCACCGCCGGCTTCAACGAGTTCACCCCCCTGTTCCAGCAGAACCAGGTCCAGGCCAATGCCTCGGTGCTTGCCGGCAACAACGACAGCTTCGGTGCCGAAGCCGTCGCCTCCGCCATCTACAACGGCGTCTCGCTGAGCGCCGGCGCCTTTACCTACAACACCGACGGCTGGCGACCCAACAACGGGCTCGACGAGGACATCTATAACTTCTTCGCCCAGTGGGCGATCAATCCCAAGCTCAATGTCCAAGCCGAGTATCGCCGGCGTGAATCGACGGAGGGCGACCTCGCCTTCAATTTCGATCCGGATGCCTATCTGGAGGATAAGACGACGACGAGGGATCAGGAGACCTGGCGGCTCGGCGCCCGCCTCTCGCCGACCCCCTCCTCGGATGTGCTGATCTCCTACATCCACAACGAACGTGACCAGACCCAGACCCTCTCCGAACCATTGGCTTCATTCCTCTCGGTCTTCTTCGACAACAACCTGATGGAGAAGGGCGACCAGGTGGAGGGCCAATATATCTTCAGGCACGAGCGCTTCAATCTCATCGCCGGCCTGGCCTACAGCAAGACCGACGTGGACGAGACCATCGACATCTCGTTCGTCGACGTGGATTTCGGCCCGCTGTTCGGGATCAGCAGCGACGAGTCCTACGAGCGAAGATCCTCGAAGGCCTATCTCTATGCCGGCATCAACATACTTGCGAACCTCGAACTCACCCTTGGGGCCAGCTATGACGACTACGACGATCAGGTCTTCGTCGAGACCACGAGCTTCAACCCGAAGCTCGGCATCCGCTGGAACCCGACTGAACACCTGATCTTCCGTGCGGCGGCCTTCAAGACACTGAAGCCAGCGCTGGTCGACAATCGCACCCTCGAGCCCACGCAGATCGCCGGCTTCAACCAATTCTTCGACGACATCAACGCCACCAAGGCCTGGCGCTATGGCGCCGCAATGGACTGGCGGATCAACCAGCGACTGGCGATCGGCGCCGAGGTCACCTGGCGAGACCTGGAGGAGCCGGTCCTCTCCCTCAACGGCGAGACGGGCGAATCGGTGCAGATCTTCGAGGACCGGGACGAGCAGTTCCACCGGATCTATCTCTACTGGGCCGCCACCGACCGTATCGGGGTCTCGGCCGACCTGGTCTATGACCTGTTCAAAGCCGCAAAAGGCGAGGTCACCGAATTCGGTAATCTGCCGGAACGGGTGCGTACCTTCAGTATCCCGGTGGTCGCTAGCTATTTTCATCCCTCGGGATTCTTTGGGGCACTCGGGGGAACCTTCGTCGATCAGGAGGTCAAGCGGTCGCAGTTTGCGACCTATGGGCAAGGCCAAGACAGCTTCTTTCTGGTCGATGCCGCGGTGGGCTATCGCTTCGCGAAGCGGCGGGGTCTCATCAGCCTGGGGGTGAAGAACATCTTCGATACCGACTTCTACTATCAAGACGATAGCTATCGCGAGACCAGCGTCGAGGCATCGACAGGGCCCTATTTCCCCGCTAGAACGCTGATGGGGACCCTCACCCTGAGCTTCTGATCCAGTCGTCGCAGCTCAAGTTTCCACAAACCAGTATTGTTAAAGGCAATGTTCATGATCCAGCTACACCCCGTTCTCTTAGCGTCCGTTCTCGGGCTCTCCCTGGTCCTAGGTCTTTCCAATTCGCAAGCCGCGAGCCACCTCATCGCTTATCCGGTCGAAGGGAGCGGAGCGTGTAACAGACTTGTCAACGCCGGCGCGAAGACGCTGACTGCCAAACCGCCAACCGGCCCATCCGTGTCAAACCCAGACATCAGCGTCAGCTATTCCAAATCGGACAATTCTCTGACTTGGTCGGTAATCTCTGGCAGCCCCACAGCAGAGCCTCCCGTGAACGCGATCATTATCACAAGCAACAACGTTCAAGGGCCATTGAAATCGCGCATTTACCACTACGGCGACGTCGGCGCTACAAGCGGTGAAGGACTATCGGGAATAAATGGAGACTGGTCGGAGATCAAGTTCTGCTATGGCTTGTCGGCTGATAGCGTGCCGCCACCGATTGTCGAGATCCCGAGCTGTAGCGATCTTGCACAGGATGGCGGAATCGACCAGTCCGAGGTGGTATGCCCTCCCGGGGAGACCGAGCGGCGATTCATCTTCAGTGTCGATCCCTATGCGCCGAATGGCGGAATCCAGGCGTGCACCTGCAACTTCAACCAGCAGAGAACCGTCTGCGATCCTGCGATCACCGCCGGAGAGCCCGGTAGCTGTTTGCCGGATCCGATGGAAGGAGGAGCTGGCCTCGATTGGGTCCCTGCAGAGATCGTGATCTTCCAAAACGGAACGGGGTGGTGCCAAACGACCGCTTCCGGCGGTAGAATCTGCTACCGATAGTTTGACCTTAGCGCGCGTTGCATGTCTTGCACTCCAATGACACCATCCGGCTCGGGGCCAGCATCTCCGCCCCGAAGTCCCGGATCGCCGCCCGGGTTCCATTGGATTTTACGAGCGTGGTTTTCACGTCCACCTCACGCCGGGCTGGCGCTAGCCTCGGGCTTCCCGCCGCATGTTCTTTTCCACGCCGGTTGATGCGCTCTCCGGCGGGGGCTTGTGGCACCGCTGACGGCGTTTGTGGGAGGCCATCTCTTCATGATTAACCAAGAGCGGGGACGCTATGCAGCTCGATTCAGAACTCTTGGACGACGACATTCTGAAAATCACCCTCCATGGACGCCTGGATTTGGAAGGAACCCTGGCGATCGATCTCAAGTTCACCGCGCTGACCGCGGTGAAGCACAGGGCGATCCTAGTCGATATGGGCGCCGTGAGCTTTCTCGCGTCGATCGGGATCCGTACCCTGCTCACGAGCGCCAAGGTGGCGTCCCGTCGCGGCGGCCAACTGGTGCTGGTCAATCCACAGCCCATGGTGCGGGACGTGCTGGACCGCTCAGGGGTCTCCTCCCTGATCGCCGTCTACCCGGATCTGGGGACCGCCCTCGAGGCCGTCGGCGCATCCTGATGCCGGCGACGCTTCAAGCCAAGGCCCCGGAGCCCGAGACCCTGCAGGAAGTGACGCTGGTCATCGAGAACCGGCTCTCCGAGCTGGCCCGTGTTGAGCGATGGCTCGCGGAGACCGTGGCCGCCTGGTCGATCCCCGAGCGAGCGGCGTTTGCGCTCGACCTAGTGATGAACGAGGCAGTGACCAACGTGGTCAATCACGCCTACCGCGACACCGGCGTGCGCGAGATCCGGATCCTGCTCAGGCACACGGATGACTGGGTCGAGATCGAGGTGAGCGACGACGGCGAAGCCTTCGACCCTTTCGCCGTGCCGGTCGTCGCGGCCCCGACCGACCTGGAGCAGGCCTCCATCGGCGGGCGGGGCATCCACCTGATCAAGGCCTTCACGGACGACCGGGACTATCGGCGTGTCGCGGGTCGCAATCACCTGAGGCTCCGGATCGAGACCAGCGATCCGAGTGGAGATGCATGACGCGGGACGGCGACCTGCTTGATCAGACAGGAGGCCCGGACCCCCTCCTCCGCTCGGCCGAGCACGAGGGATCGGGGGTGGGTCCGGGTGCGTGGGACGCGGATCTCGTCTCGCTTGTCGAACGACACCCGATGTTCGAGGGCATGGACCCAGGGCGGCTGCAGACCCTCCTGAGCCGCTGCCGGATCCGGGGGCTGCAGCTCGGCGAGGTCCTGCTCGCACCCGAGCAGGTCAACCGACACCTTCACCTCCTGTTGGACGGGCAGTTGAGGGTCCACATCGACCGTCTCGACTCACCGGGGTCTATCCTGATCGAGGCGGGTGAATGCACCGGCGAGATCTCGGTCATCGACTGCAGACCCGCGACCGCCTTCGTGGTCGCCAGCGCGCCCAGCCGCATCCTCCTGATCCCCGAGGGCACCCTTTGGGAAGACCTCCTCGCGACCCCCCGCATCGCCCGGAATTTCATGCGGCTATTCGCCGACCGATTGCGTGCGCGCACCGGCGTCATTCAGCAGGCCCTGGAGCAGCGGCTGCGATACGAGCACATGCAGCGTGAACTCGGGATTGCCCGCGACATCCAGCTCGGCATGCTGCCGACGCACCTCGACCCGGGTCCCGAGATCGACATCGCCGCGCGGATGACGCCTGCACAGGAGGTGGGCGGGGACTTCTACGACGTCTTTCCGGTCGGCCCCGACGAGCACTGTATCGCGATCGGCGATGTCTCCGGGAAGGGGGTGCCCGCGGCGCTCTTCATGGTGGGGGCCATGACCTTGCTGCGCAGCGAGCTGCTGGTGGCCCAACCGATCGAGACCGCGGTCGCCAAGGTGAACGCCCGACTCTGCTGCGAGAATCCCACCGCCATGTTCGCGACCCTGATCGTCGCACTCGTCAATCGGCGAACCGGGCTCCTGCGCTACGTCAATGCCGGTCATGATCCCATCCTGCTGGGTGGGCAGGGCGATGGCTACCGTCCCCTCGCCCCGCCGCGCGGGATCCTGGTCGGCGTCGCCGAGACCGCCGAGTACGGCGTGGCGTCGGTGGCCCTGCAACCGGGGGATGTCCTGGTGCTCTGCACCGACGGGGTGACCGAGGCGATGAACCCCGCGCGCCAATGGTTCAGCTTGGATCGGCTGATCGGGTGCTTGTCTCTGGAGCGCGGCCATTCGGCGAGGGAGATCGCCGACGCGATCAGCCGGTCGATCGAGTCTTTCGCAGATGGGTCACCTCAGTCGGACGACATCACGCTGGTGGTGCTGCGATATGTCGGGGCTAGTGGCCCTGAGTGATTCGCTGCCGCCGTTGGCCTCCGCGTCGAGCGGAGGGGATTGCGAGATCGGCGTTGGGGCGATTGCTCTGTCCTTTGGACGATGACAATGTGGGTATGGGTTTAGCCTCTACCGGCCACGCCGCGAAAATAGGGCAGCTTATCCCCCTCCTGGATGGGGGCCGGGGAGCGCTGCCAGGCGTCGATCAGATCCAACAACCGTTGGATGTTCTCGCGGGCAAGGCGCTCGTAGCGATCGCGAAAAAAGTCCGTGGAGAAGATCCGAGGGCGGCGCTGCAGGGCCTGCAGAAAGGCCCGCTTGGAGTTGCAGTAATCCTCATCGCTGCCGCGAAATTCGGCCCGCAGGTGCCCTGTATCGCGCAGGTAACACTCCCAAGGGCAGCCGAAACTGGCCAGATCGATGTCGCATAGGATCTGCTGATCCGGGTTCACGGGGGTCTCCCGATGCCTCGTGGCCAGGATGAGCCGGACGACCGCCGCGATGAATGCCTCCGGCATCAGCCCCGCGGCGAGTTCCCGAAACAGCTCGGCGCTCCTCGCCTCATTGTCCGGACGGCTGGGCTGATTGATGACGTCGTGGAACCAGATCGCCATCTCGACCTGATCCGGATGGACGACGCGATCGATGGCCAGGTCGAGCTGCTCGAGACAATGCGCGAGATGACGCTCGCCGTGGTAAAGCCGATGCGGCTCGTTATAGTAGCGCGCGAGCGTGCGCCAAGGCTGGTACCCATCGCCGGATGCACCCGGGATGATGCATCGCTGCCACAAGCCCAGGAAACGATCGCGCAACCGGGCATCCGTCGCCACCCCGGTGCTCGGCCCCGACCCGCGACTCGCGTTCATATCCATCTTCATCGTTTGATTCGCTATTGGCACGACCCTGACACCGTCGCCTCGCCAGATCATCGCGATACGGGCTCACTCCGGTGCGGCGACCCATCGACGAGGTGAGTCAGGGGCTTCTAGGGTGAGACTCGTCCGATCGCAGTAGTCACGATCGGCGTCGACACTATCGGACTAGTGAGGGGATGCAAGCGACATACCTGATGCCCTTGCGCTCTGCCCCATCATCCGGTGGAGATTCCTAATGGCGGATCAAGCCAAGACGCGGATTGTTCGACAAAGGCCTCACGCCACCAAAAAGCGACCGCGAACCGACCCGAAAGCCACGCCGCCATCGCCGAAAACAACGGGATACGTCCCGATGGTGCCTTCCGACGGTGCAGGTGCCCAGCGCGCGCACCAAAAATATGCCCCTGGACGCGGCGGGTGAAGGCCCTGGTGCGTCGTGATTGGACCTCAAAGGTGAGGACGCTGGGCCCGCCTAACCGCGCCACCGCATTCCTCCTCAACCCTTTGGCCTCCGAATCGCATTCAGCACCAGGTACGACGTCCATTCGATTGAACTGCTACCGCCACCATCGGTGACTCTCGCTGCTCGCGGGACCTCCACGACGACCTGACCCTGTTCGGGGGCAACGTCGACCCGTGCGGGCTGGAAATCAAGCATCGGCTGCCGTCGAGACGGCCGTCCTTCTCCGCGCACGGTCCGTCTCCGGGCACTGAATCTCCAGGTTGCGCACGGGAATTGCTTATTGAGAGGAGCTTGGGCGTAGCCCATCGGTCCCGTGGCAACTGCAGCGACGGTTGTCGGCGGACTACGGCGGAAGCGAGGCGGCCAAAGCCGCCCCTATTGCAAGCCCTACTGCCACCCGGACCGCGCATGGCGATGCCGGTTCTGCCGGGACCTCGTCTCAGCGACAGCCGCGCGCAGCGCGCTCGACATCGCCGTCGCCCTGCAAACCGGCTGCGGTGAGGGGAACGGCCCTCGCGAGCGGCGCATTTCATGATTCGGGACGACCGTGGTCGCCGTGGCCGTTGTCGCCGGAGGGCGAGCGTTTCACGCCGGACGTCGCGGCCCGGATCGACGCGGCGCCGGGTCTGCCTTTTTGCATGTACCAATTGAGGAATCTGAATGGATAGACGGGCACTGCAGTTCTCTCCGATCCAGCGTTACCTTGAGCAGCTCCACAACGAGCTGCTCGGGTTGGAAGGTGGGGAGGTGGCCAGCTATATCCCCGAACTCACGCGGGCCGATCCGACCTGGCTGGGCATCGCGATGGTGACGGTCGACGGGCACGTCTACCAGGTCGGCGACTCGCGGCAGAGCTTCACGATCCAATCCATCTCGAAAGCGATCACCTACGGACTGGCACTCGAGGATCGGGGCCTCGACCAGGTCCTGGCGAAGGTCGGCGTGGAGCCCTCGGGCGAGGCGTTCAACTCGATCAGCCTGGAGCCGGAGACCGGGCGGCCGCTCAACCCGATGATCAACGCCGGTGCCATCGCGACCACGGGCTTGGTCCTGGCCAAACCCGATGCCCCGCCGATGCAGCGAATCCTTGAGACCTTCGGGCGTTACGCCGGCCGACGCATGGAGATCGACGAGCACGTCTACCGCTCGGAGAGTGAGACGGGACATCGGAATCGCGCCATCTCACACCTGCTCTATGGCCACGGGATCCTGGAGCGCACGCCCGAGGACGTCCTCGACCTCTATTTTCGGCAGTGCTCCATCCTGGTGACCGCGCGCGACCTGGCACTGATGGGGGCCTGCCTGGCGAACAACGGCGTCAACCCGGTGACCGGCGTCGTCGCGATCCAGTCACGCTACGTCGAAAAGGTGCTCAGCGTGATGAGCACCTGCGGCATGTACGACTTCTCGGGCAGTTGGGTCTACAACGTCGGCATGCCGGCGAAGAGCGGCGTGGGCGGGGGGATCATGGCGGTCCTTCCGGGGCAATTCGGCCTGGGCCTGTTCTCACCGCCGCTTGACGAGAAGGGCAACAGTCTCCGGGGTATCGAGGCCTGCAAACGCCTATCGGGCGACTTCGCGCTGCATCTCTTCCACGTGGCGCGCTCGACCTCGGCGACCGTGATCCGTCTGGTCTACGACAGCGCCAAGCGCAGCTCCCGCCGCCGCCGCAACAGCTCAGAGCTGTCGATCCTGGCCGCCCAGGGTCATCGCGTCCGTGTCTACGAGCTGCAGGGTGAACTCCTGTTCGGGAGCGCCGAATCCGTCGGTCTGGAGATCCTCACCGGCATGTCCGAGGTCGACTATCTGATCGTCGATCTCAGACGGGTGATCGGGGTGGATCATGCGTCGATCCTCGTCCTGAGCGAGTTGTATACCCGCATCTCCACCGAGGGGAAGCGACTGTTCTTTACGGATTGTCGCAACCTCTACCGGTTCCGCAAACAGTTGCAGCGCGAGCCGGGGGTCGGGCAGGATCCGGCCCCTTTGCATTTCGCAGACACGGATCACGCCCTCGAATGGTGCGAGGATCAGTTGATTGCCGAGGCGATGGCCGACGGCATCGACACCATGGCCGTGGATCTCAGCCAGCAGTACCTGTGCATCGGCATGACGGCCGAGGAGATCGAGGAGCTGCGCCAGTCCGGAACCGAGCAGAGGCTGCCCACTGGAACTCTGATCTTCGCGACGGGGGCGCCAGCCGACGCCATGTACTTCATCTACAGCGGCGAGGTGGAGGTCTGGATCGACGCCGGCCCGGCCCACCATCTGCGGTTGACCACGCTGGGACCCGGGATGGTGTTCGGCGAAGTCGCCTTGGTGAACCACAAGCGCCGGACCGCCAACGTCTCGACCCTCGCGGCTA
>REDK01000157.1 GCA_007693535.1 Chromatiaceae bacterium | reverse complement strand
CCCGGTAATCGGCGGGGGGCGCGGGCGGGGGCCCCCCAACGGGGGCCCATCCCACCACCCCCCCCCCGCCGCTGGCGAAAGCCCGCTTGCGGGCGACACCGCTGAAGGAGCCCGCTTGCGGGCGACGCGCCAGCTTTGCAGAAGCAGGTCGGCAACCCTCACAGCGCGCGCGAGCGGACACTAACTCGTAGGGATCGCTCGGGAAATCTCCTCGTTGGGCAGACCAAGGGGGGCGTGACGGCGGAGGACCGATCGAGTTGGAGTCCTGTTGCATCAGGCCAGCGCGGCACCGTGCACGGGCCGCCGCCACGCGGGGTCAGAGGGTCACAGCATGAGCCGCTTGACCGGTTCGCCTGCGAGCAGGTGGGACTGGAGCACCTCCTCCAGGTCCTCGTTGTCCACGTAGGTGTACCAGACCGCCTCCGGATACACCACCAGCACCGGCCCCTCGGCGCAGCGGTCGAGACAGCCCGCGGTGTTGATCCGCACCCCGCCCGCACCGGCGATGCCCAGCTCCTTGCTGCGCTTTTTCAGGAAGTCGCGGGCGGCCTGGGCGTTACACTGTGCACAACACTGACTGCCGTCGGCCCGTTCGTTGACGCAAAAGAACACGTGATGTTTGTAGTAAGACACAGCGGCAAGCCCCCGATCGATACGGTCCTGACTCGGCCGCTCCCCGCGGCCCGGGTGGCACCCAGCGTGCGGGCGCGCGCGCCGGAACGCAATCATTCCGATCATCCGGGCCATCGCCGATGCCCGGGTCGCGGGCACCCTGGCATTTGGCGCCCAGGCACTCGGCACCGGGATGGCCGCTGAGCGGCCGCCCGCGGCACCCGGCCCGCCACCCGGTCTGGCCCCCACCCCCGCCGACCTGCTCGCCCTGGCGGATCAATGCGTCAAGTGCGGCTATTGCCTGCCCCACTGCCCCACCTTCCGCGCAGCACACGACGAGGCCGAATCCCCGCGCGGGCGCATCGCGCTGATACAGGGCTGGCTGGCCGGGCCGCTCGGCCAGGGTGCCAGTGGCCGCCCAGGACCGCGCACCGCCGCGCATCTGGCGCACTGTCTGGAATGTCTCGCCTGCGAGCCGGTCTGTCCCTCGCTGGTGCAGTTCGGGACGCTGATGGATGGCGCGCGCGCGCTGCAGATGGCGCGCCGCCCGGCCTGGCAACGCGGCTGGTGGCGACTGCGACTGGGGCTACTGACGCAGCCGCGCTGGCTGCCGCTGCTGGCGACTGCCGCCGGGCTCTATCGGCGGCTGGGACTGTCGGCCCTGGTGCGGCGTTGGGGCCGCGAGCGCTGGCCACGGCTGCTGGCACTGGACCGGCTGACCCCGGCCCTTGGCCCGCCGCGCCTGCTCGCCGCGACAGCTGCAACACCGCCCGCGGCGGCTGCCGCAGCGCCCGCCGCCGGGCGCCCCCGCCAGGTCCTGCTATTTCGCGGCTGCATCGCCCGCGCCGTGCAACAGCCGGCCGAGGCCGCCGCCCTGCAGGTGCTGGCCCGGTTCGGCTGGGCGGTGGCGATCCCGCCGGCGCAGGGCTGCTGCGGTGCCATGCACCGGCACAACGGACTGCCCGCAACCGCCAACGCCCTGGTGCAGGCCAATGCGCGCGCGCTGACCGGGGCGACCAGCGTCGGCCTCGCCAGCGCCTGCGTGGGCGAATTGCGCCGCCACGGTGGCATCGACGCACTCGAGCTGTGCCAGTTCCTCGGGCAGACCGACTGGCCGGCGGACCTGACCCTGGCCCCGCTGGCGCGCACCATCGCCGTGCACGAGCCCTGCTCGCAGCGCAACCTGTTGCGTGACAGCGACGCGGTCTATCGGCTGCTGGCCCGCATCCCGGCGGCGCGGGTACTGCCGCTGCCGGACAATGCCTTCTGTTGCGGGGCCGCCGGCACCTATCTGCTCGAGCAGCCGCAGCGGGCCGCGGCCCTGGTCGCAGCCAAGGTGACGGCCCTGCGCGCGCTGCGTCCGGACCTGCTGGTCACCACCAACACCGGTTGTGCCCTGCATCTGGCCGCGGCCATCCGCGCCGCCGGGCTGGACTGCCCAGTGCTGCATCCGGTGGAGGTCATCGCCCGCGCCTTGCCGAGCGCCCCGCGGCTTTGAGACGGCCGCGTCCCGGCTGCATCTTATCTGCATCGCCGCCGTTGCCGGCGGCCCCTCACCGGCCCCGAGCCCCCGCTGCCCCGGAGTATTCCGCGATGTCCACCCGTCACCTGACCCGTACCGATGACGCCCTCATCCAGCTCGACCAGGCCTTGCGCACCCTGCTCGGTCGCCCGCGCGTCACCGAGCGGCGCAATCCCGCCGAGCAGTTCGAGGATGTCGACCTGAGCGAGGACGAACGCCGGCACCTCGGCCGGCTGATGCGCATCAACCATGCCGGCGAGGTCTGTGCCCAGGCCCTGTATCAAGGGCAGGCGCTGACCGCGCGCCTGCCGGAGGTGCGCGCGAACATGGAACGCTCGGCGCGCGAGGAGAACGATCACCTGGCCTGGTGCGAACAGCGCATGGCAGAGCTGGGCGGGCGCAAGAGCCTGGCCAACCCGCTATGGTTCATTGGCTCCTTCGCGATGGGCGCCCTTGCCGGCCTGGCCGGAGACCATTGGAGCCTGGGTTTTGTCGTGGAGACCGAGCGCCAGGTGGAGGATCACCTGGACGAGCATATCGCTCAGGTCCCCGGCGACGATCGGCGCACCCAGGCGATCCTGGAGCAGATGAAGGCCGACGAGGTCCACCATGCCGCCGTCGCCCTGGAGGCCGGCGCCAACGAGCTGCCCAAGCCGGTGCGGCGGGCGATGCAAGTGGTCTCGAAGGTGATGACGCGCGGGGCCTATTGGGTCTGAGGCGGCTGGACCTGAGATTGGTATCCGGTCGAAGCGAGGCGCCAATACACCTGCTCAATTGGGCGGCTGCCGCGGCGCCCGGCCGGTTACTCTGCCGGCACCCGCGGCGTTTCCCAACTGGCGATGTCCCGGGCCATGTTGCGGCCGTAGAAGATCTCCATCATCTCGCGCCGCACCAGGCGCTGGATGCGCTCGTATTCCTGCTCGGTCAGGTCGGCGGTATCGACGCAGAAGAGATAGTCGTCGAGATGGAAATCGCCCACCACCATCTTGGTGTGAAACAGGTTCTCTTGATACACGTTGACATCGATCATCTGATAGCGGTTCTTGGTGTCCTGGCTCAGATAGTTCTGGATCGAACTGATGTTGTGATCGATGAAGTGCTTGCGCCCGTTGACGTCGCGGGTAAAGCCGCGGACCCGGTAGTCCATGATCACGATGTCCGATTCCAGCGCATGGATCAGATAGTTCAGGGCCTTGAGCGGAGAGATCACGCCGCAGGTAGAGACATCGATGTCGGCACGGAAGGTACTGATACCATTGCGGGGATGGCTCTCGGGATAGGTATGGACCGTGATATGACTCTTGTCCAGATGTCCCACCACCGCGTCCGGCAACGGACCTGGCCGCGCACAATTGGTCATGGAACCAGCACCGGGATGATCCTCGGCGATCAGCATGGTGACCGAGGCGCCCTGGGGCTCGTAATCCTGACGCGCGACATTGAGCACATTGGCACCGATGATATTGGCGACATCGGTCAGGATCGAGGTCAGGCGCTCGGCGTTGTAGGCCTCGTCGATGTACGCGATGTAGGCCGCGCGCTGCTCGTCTGAATCGGTGTAACAGATGTCGTAGATATTGAAGCTCAGAGACTTGGTCAGGTTGTTGAACCCATGGAGCTTCAGACGCTTGGAGGTGTGGGCCATCTCGATCCCCTCGACAACGGGACGCGGACGCTACCCCCCCGGGGGGTGCAATGCAAGGGTCAGGGTCAGCGGAATGCCACGGCGGCGCCGGTCCGCGGACCGACGGTCGCGATTCAGTCCGCCGCGCACAACTCGAAATCGTGGGTCAGGGTCGCGGTCGCTCCCAGCATGATCGAGGCCGAACAATACTTATCGGCACTCAGGCGGATCGCCCGCTCGACCTGTCGCGGGTCAAGATCGCGACCACTCAGGATGAAATGCACATGGATGCGGGTAAAGACCTTGGGGTCTTGGGCAGCGCGCTCGGCGCTGACCTCTACCACGCAGTCGGTCACCACCTGGCGGGCCTTGCGCAGGATCAGCAGCACATCGAACTGGGTGCAACCGCCGAGACCGAGCAGCAGCAGTTCCATCGGCCGCACCCCCAGGTTGCGCCCGCCGAACTCCGGTGGCCCGTCCAGCACCAGGGCGTGGCCGCTGCCGGACTCGCCGAGCATCGTCGTCCCCTCTACCCACTTGACCCTTGCCTTCATCAGTTATCGCCCCCGTCGGCAATCGCAGTCTGCAGCGCCGCCGCGCGGCCCACGCCGGACGCAGACCCCGCACGGCGGTGCCGGTAGGCTATCATGGATCGGGATGGCACCTGGCTCCGCCGCTCCCCGCCGGCCACCAGCAACCCGCGCCCCGGCCGCCGGTGCCGCCGACTGCTGATCCGCCGAGCGCAGAACACCAGTTGCAGCGCGCTGGCCGCCCCGTCCGCTCACCGTCCGCTCGGACCAACCCATGCCACCCCGTATCCCGACGTCCGCACCCAACTGGCTCAAGTCCTGCCTGCGTTTCTACCATACAAGCATGACGACCAGTGCACCGACTCCATCCGCCAGGGCGAGCTGGCCGAGAGCCTCGACGATCTGGTCGAGGGCTCGGTGGCCGCGGGACAGAGCCAACTGACATGTTGCTGCGCAGCCTGCTCGTCTTCCTCGCGCTTGGCCTCCTCGCGGGCGGACTCGCCTATCTCAAGTATCAACAGATCCAGGCCGCCATGGCCGGGTTCGACGCGCCCATGCCACCGGAAACGGTGACCGCAGTGCGGGTGCGCACGGCCTCCTGGACACCGCGCATCGGCGCGGTGGGCAGCGTGCGCGCGGCGCAAGGGGTGATGGTGACCAATCAGGTGGCCGGGCAAGTGCAGCGCATCCGGTTCGAGTCCGGCGATCGGGTGCGTTCCGGTCAGCCGCTGGTGCAGCTCGATACCGAGGTCGACGCCGCCGACCTCGCCGGCCTGCAGGCCAGTCTGAACCTGGCCCGCACCCAGCTCGAGCGTAACCAGCGTCTGCTGCGGGATCGCGCCGTGTCCCAGGGCGACTACGACGAGATCAGCGCCCGGCTGGAGCAGGCCCAGGCCGGGGTGGCCGCGAAACAGGCCCTGATCGAGAAGAAGACCATCCGCGCGCCCTTCGAGGGGCAACTCGGTATCCGCCAGATCGATCTCGGGCAGTACCTGGTGGAAGGCACCGGGATCGTGCAGTTGGAGGCGCTCAAGCAAGTCTACGTGGACTTCACCGTGCCGGAACGGCGGCTGGCGGAGATCCGCGTTGGGCAACCGGTGGAGGTGCGGGTAGCGGCCTGGCCGGAGGCGGTCTTTACCGGCCGCATCCAGGCGCTCGGCCCCGGCATCCACGACGACACCCGCAGCGTGCCGGTGCGCGCCCTGCTGGCCAATCCTGAGGGACGTCTGCGCCCTGGCATGTTCGCCAAGGTGGCCGCCCTGCTGCCGGCCCGCACGGCGGTGCTGACCCTGCCGCGGGAGGCGATCACCTTTAACACCTATGGCGATTCGGTGTTCGTGATCGGCCCGGGCGAGCCGGCTGGTACCCTGGTGGTGCAGCGCCGCCAGGTCGAGACCGGCGCGGTGCACGGTCAGGAGATCGAGATCGTCGCCGGCCTCGCGGCCGGGGAGCAGGTGGTCGCCGCCGGCCAGCACAAGCTGCGCAATGGCGCGGTGGTAACCATCGTCGATGACCCGGACGCCGGGCGCCCCACGGCCGCGCGCGACCGCCACCCGGACATGGCGGCCAGCGGCGGCAACTGAGGCCGGCGACGATGCGTTTCACTGACCTCTTCGTCTATCGCCCGGTGCTCGCCAGCGTGGTGAGCCTGCTGATCCTGGTGCTCGGCCTGCGCAGCATCGGCGAACTGGAGGTGCGCCAGTATCCGCTCACCCAGAACACCGTGGTCACCGTCACCACCGCCTACCCCGGGGCCAGCAGCGAACTGGTGCAGGGATTCATCACCACCCCGCTGCAACAGGCCATCGCCCAGGCCAATGGCATCGATTTCCTCAGCGCGACCAGCACCCCGGGGCGCTCAGTGATCGCCGCCAACATGCGCCTGAATTACGACCCGAATGCCGCCGTCTCCGAGATCCAGGCCAAGCTCGCCAGCCAGCTCGATGTGCTGCCAGAGGCGGCCCAGAACCCGGTGATCGAGTCGACCACCGGCGATGCCACCGCCCTGATGTATCTGGCCTTCTACAGCGACCAGATGACCCTGCCGCAAATCACCGATTATCTGCTGCGGGTGGTACAGCCGCGGCTGCAGGCCCTGGAGGGGGTGGCCAAGGCGGCCCTGATCGGCAATCAGACCTTCGCCATGCGCATCTGGCTGGACCCGGAGCGGATGAGCGCCCTCGGCGTCAGCGGCGACGAGGTGGCCGCCGCGCTCCGGGCCAACAATCATCTCGCCGGCATCGGCCAGCTCCGCGGCGACCGGGTGCAGATCGATCTCGCCAGCACCACCGACATCAGCGGGGTCGAGGACTTCCGCCAACTGGTGGTCCGCAATACCGACGGCACCCTGATCCGTCTGACCGATATCGCCGAGGTGGCACTCGGCTCGGCCGAGACCAATTCGGCGACGCTGTATCAGACCTTTCCGGCCATCTATATCGGCGTGGAACAGGCACCGGGGGCCAATCCCCTGACCGTCGCTGGTCGCGTGCACGACCTGCTTCCAGAACTGGCGACCCAGTTTCCGGAAGGGCTGGAGGTCCATGTCCCCTACGACGCCAGCGAGTTCATCGCCGAATCCATCCGCGAGGTCTTTCGCACCCTGGTCGAGGCGGTGCTGATCGTCCTGTTCGTCATCTTCCTATCGCTCGGCTCGCTGCGCGCCGCCATCGTGCCCTCGGTGGTGGTGCCGCTGTCGCTGGTCGGCGGCGCCTTCCTGATGCTGTTGCTGGGCTTCTCGCTCAATCTGCTGACCCTGCTGGCGATGGTGCTCGCCATCGGCGTGGTGGTGGACGATGCCATCGTGGTAGTCGAGAACGTGCACCGGCATATGGAGATGGGCAAGGACGGCATCAGCGCCGCGGTGGACGCAGCGCGCGAACTGGCGATGCCGATCATCGCCATGACCACCACCCTGTTGGCGGTGTATGCCCCCATCGGCTTCATGGGCGGACTGGTAGGCGCGCTCTTCGTGGAGTTCGCCTTTACCCTGGCCGGGGCGGTGCTGGTCTCGGGAGTGGTGGCGCTGACCCTCTCGCCCATGCTCTCGGCACGGGTGCTGCGCAGCCGCGCCCACCAGGGGCGCTTCGAGCACGGCGTGGAACACTTCTTTCAATGGCTCGCCCGCGGCTATGGCCACGCCCTGCGCTGGTGGCTGCGCACCCCGGGGGTATCGGTCTTGGTGGCATTGATCACGGTCGCTGGGATCTACAGCATGTATCTGTTGACCGAAAAAGAGCTGGCCCCGACCGAGGATCAGAGCATCCTATTCTTTGTCGGCACCGGGCCGCAGACCGCGACCATCGATTACAGCAAGCACTACGTCGGGCAATTGCAGGCGCAACTGGAAGCGATCCCGGAATACGACGAGAGCTTCATCCTGATCGGCTTCGACGGCGATCCCGCCAGTACCTTCGGCGGCTTCAAGATGCCGCCACCCTCCGCGCGCACGCGGGCACAGATGGCGGTCATGCCCGACCTGCAGGCGCGCCTGGCCAACATCGCCGGGCTGCAGACGGTTGCCTTTCCGCCGCCGAGCCTGCCGACCCCCGGCGATGGCATCCCGGTGGAATTTGTGCTGCTTGCCACCCTGGATTTCCCGCAATTGGAGGCACTCGCCGAGCAACTGCTGGGTCAGGCCATGGCCAGCGGCCGCTTCATGTTCCTGAACAAGGACGTTGAACTCACCCGCCCGCGCACCATCCTCGAGATCGACCGCGATCTGGCCGGTGATCTCGGCATCGACATGCAGGCACTCGGCGACACCCTGGCGGTGCTGCTCAACGAGGACTATGTCAACTGGTTCAACCTAGCCGGGCGCAGTTATCGGGTCATCCCGCAGGTGGTCGATGCCGCCCGCAATGATCTCGCCGCCATCGGCGAGTACGAGATCCGCACTGGCAGCGGCGCGCTGGTACCGCTCTCCACGCTGATCAGCGTCCGTACCGAGATCGAACCCTCCAAGCGCACCCAGTTTCAACAACTCAACGCGATCACCCTGTCGGGAGTACCGATGCCCGGGGTCGCCCTCGGCGATGCCCTGGCCTGGCTCGAACAGGCAGCAGCGGCCATCCTGCCGCGCGAGGCACGCTGGGACTACAAGGGTGAGTCACGCCAGTTCAAGGCCGAGGGCGGCGCACTGGAGGCCACCTTCTTTCTGTCGATCCTGATCATCTATCTGGTCCTGGCGGCGCAATTCGAGTCCTGGCGCGACCCCTTCGTGATCCTGATCTCGGTGCCGCTGACCATCGCCGGGGCACTGGTTTTCCTGTTCCTGGGCCTGGCCAGCATCAACATCTACACCCAGGTGGGCCTGATTACCCTGATCGGGCTGATCGCCAAGAACGGCATCCTGATCGTCGAGTTCGCCAACCAGGTCAGTGCACAGCAGGGGTTGGACCGGCGCGCCGCGGTGATCGAGGCCGCCATGATCCGACTGCGCCCGATCCTGATGACCACGGTGGCCATGCTGGTCGCCATGATCCCATTACTGCTGGCGAGCGGCCCCGGCGCCGTCAGCCGCTTCAACATCGGCCTGGTGATCAATACCGGGCTCGGCATCGGCACCCTGTTCACCCTGTTCATCGTGCCCGCCTTCTACGTGCTGCTCGCCCGCACAGCGGTTCCGCACGCGACCGACAGCACGACACGCCTCGACGCGGTCACCCCCTGAACCAACCGCCCGCCATGCAGGATGATGGCGGCATCCAAGCTGCCAGCGCCGGCGCGAACTCGACGCTCAAGCATCGCGGCCGGCCGGGTCACCTGTCAGCGGCAGCGACCGGTTGCGCGGCGATGCCATGGCGGGCCGCGCCGCGCAAACCCGCTACTCGACCGGCCGCGCCCAGACCTCGGTGGGCTCGTGACGGCGCAGGATCTCCTCCACCTCTGGTTGTGCGGTGTCCGGCACCATGACCTTCACATGGCACGGCTCCTTGTCCAAAAAGACCTTGTCCTGATCGAAGCCAGCGGAGATCAGTTCGTCAACGGCATTGCGTGCGGCACCGATCGCGGCGAACGCAGCGGTAATCGTCTGGGTCATGGTAGGAACCTCCGGCTTACACTGGCGCCAGCCTGGCCCCAGGCTGGCAACTGCGGCCCAGGGCGGGCCGCTCCCTTTAACCATAGGCCGGTTTACCCGGTCTTGCCAGCCAGCCCAGGCGGGCATGGCCCCAGCGCCGGAGGCGCAACGGCTGTCGCCCAGTCCGCTGCTGAAAAAGCGACGCGATGCGATGGGGTCAGCGTGGACAGCTTGCTCGCGGTCGAGCGCATCGCCATGAAGGTTGCCATCGCCGCCGAGCAGGCGCGCGGGGCCGAGGTGCGCGATGTGTCCAGCCCAGCCAAGGCACGGCTAGCCGGGCTCGGCGATTACCCAGGCTTCGACCTGTTCCCCCGCTCGGTGGACGGCGAGCGTGGCATCGAGGTCAAGGGCCGCGTCGGCACCGGCGACGTGGAGTCGACCGAAAACCAATGGGCGCGTGCTGTCCGAAGGCACATTTCGCAACCTCGGCATGCTGGCACTGACCGGCGCCAGAGAGCCGCAATCGCTGGTCGGCTTCGAGGAACCCCGGACCGTCTCCGAGCGCTGGTTGCGCAGAGACCTCGATGACTGAGGCCGCGGCGCGGCGCATTGCCGCCTGTGCCACCCGCTCGACCGGACTCCACGTGCAGCGCACCGGCAATCCGCTGTTGTCGCGGCTGCTGGCATGGCGCCAGGCCCCAGGCGTGCTCGGGGTCTTGACTAACCACAGCGGCACCTGCGGCGCGCTGCTGGTTACAGGCGCGGACGTCGCGGCAGCGGCCCGACTGGCCAACGTGGTCGCCAACCTGGGGCAGGTATTGCGCACCCGCACCCTGCGCTTGCACAGTTAGAGATCACGCTCAACGGTGAGATCGGTCTCCAAACGAAAAGAGACCCGGGCGCTTGCGCGCGCGGGTCTCTAGCTTGCTGCAGTCAGGAATCG
>REDK01000071.1 GCA_007693535.1 Chromatiaceae bacterium | reverse complement strand
CCCGATGAGGAGCAATGCACCCTCCTCGATGCGCTCGGCCTTCGCTTTCCCTCGCACACCGCCAAGACCTTGTAGGCAGTACGCTGCCGTGCTGTCGGCGCGTTTTTTCCTTTTTTATTGATATGGTTACGTGCCCATACGCCGCTGCCTCCGCTGGAAGATCCGTCTGAAGAACTTCATCGACAGCGAGGACCAGGGCGGCATCGCAAAGGCGTTGAACTGGAAAGGCGGCGGCGGTTTCTGCCACTACCGCCTCGCCCCTGCGCTGATCGTCGATCGCTGCGCGCCAAGGAGAGTGAAGCGAAGGCGCGTAGTCCCGGGTCGGCGTGGGCGCGAGCGTGTTGCCGCAGTGGCGCAGGGGCGGGAGTCCCGAAGCCGCGGAGGCAACATGCAGAGCGCATCCCACACGCCGTCAAGCCATTTGAGGGCGCAGTCGTGCCCGGCGGACCAACGGGGCGTCGGGCACGGCGGCGACCGCAGGGCTAACCCGGGCACAACAGGCCGTCGCCAAAGACCGAGTCCTCGCGGCAGCAGGATGCCGCCGCGAGGTATCACGAGGGACACGCGACTCTCCGGCGCATTTGGATCCCCATTCGGGCGTGGCCAGGGGCGCGATCTCTCAGTCCGCGACGCTCAGGTGCTCGGGCGGTGGCAATTGCACCAGGGTGTCAGGAAGGGCGCCGCTGCGCCGGTTCAGCGCAAAGTCGCGCATCAACGCCGCACCGGAGAGGTTGTAAACCTCCCTGAAGCCATGCTGCAGCAGGATGCGCGCGGCCAGATGTGAGCGTGGCCCGGCCCGGCAGGAGACCACCGTCGGCCGGTGCGGGTCCAGTTCGCCCAACCGCCCGCGCAACTCGTCGAGCCGGATATGCCGGGCATGGGGGGCATGGGACAGGGGCAGGTCCGCGAGTTCCTCGGCATCGCGGACATCGATCACCTGATAGTCGCTCAGGTCGCTGTCCGGCTGCAGTAGCGGGGCGAGGCCATCGAGTTCGTTCTCGGCCGCGAAGGCGGCCATGTGCAGCGGGTCCTTGGCGCTCCCGAAGGGCGGCGCATAGGCCAGGTCGAGGGTTGCTAGGTCGTGCACAGTGCCGCCGAAATGGAGCAGGGTGGCGATGATATCCAGGCGCTTGTCGACGCCGGCCGCGCCCACCGCCTGCGCCCCGAGCACTCGACCACTGCCGTTCTCGTAGACCAGCTTCACCCCCAACGTCTCGGCGCCAGGGTAATAGCCGGCATGGTGATAGGAGACGATGTGCACGGCGCGGGCATCGTGGCCGGCCTGACGGGCCGCGCGCAGCGAGAGCCCAGCGGCACCGGCGGCATACTGAAAGACCCGCACGATCGAGGTGCCCCAGGCAGCCGGGGCTGCGCGGGCGCTGCCGGTGGCGGCATGCTGGCCGGCGAGGCGGCCGGTCCGGTTAGCGATCCCGGCGAGCGGGACGCGCCGGCGGGTCCCGGTGGGGCCGAACCGGTACTCGGCGGCATCGCCGACGGCATAGATGTCCGGGTCGCTGGTGCGCATGAAGGCATCGGTCGCGATGCCGCCATTGGCGCCGATCTCCAGCCCGGCGGCCTCGGCCAGGGCGATCTTGGGCGCGACCCCGATACTGAGCAGCACCAGATCGGCGTCCAATCGGGTGCCGTCGGTCAGCACCACGCCGGTGGCCGCGCCCGTGGCCCCGGTCTCGATGCAGGCGACGGCGCGACCGAGTTCCAGCCGCACACCGTTGCGCTCGATCTCCCGATGCAGGGGTTCGGCCACCTCGGGATCGAAGAAGGGCATCACCTGCGGCTGCAGTTCCACCATGGCGACCTCCATCCCGCGATGGACGAACTGCTCTGCCACCTCCAGACCGATATAGCCGGCCCCGACCACGACGGCGCGGTGAGCCCCGGTCATCGCTGCCATGATCCGGTCCATATCCTCGATATTGCGCAGGGTAAAGACCCCGGCGGCGGCGGCGCCCGGCAGCGGCGGGGTGATCGGTGCGGCGCCAGGCGACAGGATCAGCTTGTCGTAGTCCTCGCGATAGGTCTCGCCGCTGTCGAGATGGCGGACCTCGACCTGCTTGCCGGTACGATCGATGGCGATGACCTCATGGCGGACCCGGACATCGATGCAGAAACGCTGCTGAAATAATTCCGGTGTCGCCACCAGCAACTGCGCGCGATCGGTGATTTCGCCACCGATGAAATAGGGCAGGCCGCAGTTGGCGAAGGAGACATAGGCATCCTTCTCGAACACTACGATGCGTGCCTGCTCATTGACCCGGCGTGCCCGCGCCGCGGCCGAGGCGCCGCCTGCGACGCCGCCGACGATGACGATCTTCGGTGTGCCGGTGCCCGCGGCGCTGGCCTGATCACTGCTGGTCAAGGGTCTGTCCTCCGGTATCAAGGTTTGCTATAGCACGCCATCGGCATGACGGCGCGGCATCCAGAATCCGCATGGGTTTGGTCCGGTGTTGCACACCCTTGCGGATCGGTGGCGACCCAGCGCCCGCTGCGGGCGACACCCGCAAGCCCGCTAACCTGTATGACGCCCGACGCCCTGTATTGAGAGCGGGCCGTCTTGGTGCAGTCAGCACATCCGCGCTATGATCATCCGCGGCGCGCCATTCGCGCCATGGCAGCCGATCGCAGTCACCGTTTCCATCCCAGGCAATTTGCTGTCGGGCACGCGCCGACAGCACCGCGCGAACGGCCACCAACCGCAGCCAGACCCGATCCAGCCGGCAGTGCCGATGTATTCGGTCGCAGCCGTCAGACAATTGCAACAAGCGCGGAGGTCAGCGTGAAAGGTATCAGACTCGAGGCCGCGGTGGACCTGATCCCGGAGGGTGCATCGTTGATGATCGGCGGCTTCATGGCCGTCGGTACCCCGGAGCGATTGATGGATGAACTGGTCCGCCAGCACCGCGGCGGCCTCACCGTGATCGCCAATGACACCGCTCGGCCCGGTGTTGGCATCGGCAAGCTCATCGATGCCCGGCTGGTGCGCCGCCTGATCGTCTCCCATATCGGCACCAATCCCGAGACCCAGCGCCAGATGCTGGCCGACGAGCTGGAGGTCGAGCTGGTTCCGCAGGGGACACTGGCAGAGCGGGTGCGGGCCGGCGGCTTCGGGCTCGGCGGCGTGCTCACCGCGACCGGCATCGGCACCTCGGTGGAACATGGCAAGCAGTCGCTCGAGATCGACGGCCGCCGGTTCCTGGTCGAATTGCCACTGCGCGCCGATTTCGCCCTGATCCGGGGCAAGCGCTGTGACCACAAGGGCAATCTCGACTATTCCCTGACCGCCCGTAATTTCAATCCGCTGATGGCTTTGGCGGCCGATACCGTGATCGCCGAGGCCGCGAGCATCGTGCCGGTTGGCGTCATCCCGCCCGACGAGGTCTCGACCCCCGGCGTGGTGGTCGACTATGTCGTGCAGCGGAACTGACCTGCACCGTTCAGCCGAACCCCAAGCAAGAGGCCATGCATCATGGATCAGCGCATTCTGATCGCGACCCGGGTGGTACAGGAACTGCAGCCAGGCAACCTGGTTAACCTGGGCATTGGCTTGCCGACGCTGGTGGCCAATCATCTGCCGCCGGGGTTGGAGGTCTATTTCCAATCCGAGAACGGCATCATCGGCATGGGGCCGGTGCCGGAGGAGGGCATGGAAGAGCCTGATCTCACCGATGCCGGCGGCGGCTACGTATCGGCCCTGCCCGGGGCCACCAGCATCGATAGTGCGATGTCGTTCGGGTTGATCCGGGGCGGCCATCTCGATGTCACCGTACTCGGTGGCCTGCAGGTGGACGAGGCCGGCCATCTCGCCAACTGGATGGTGCCGGGCAAGATGGTACCGGGCATGGGCGGGGCGATGGATCTGGTGTGCGGGGCGCGCCGCGTCATCGTTGCCATGACCCACACCGCACGCGGAACGCCCAAGATCGTGCCCGAATGCACCCTGCCCCTTACCTCGGTGCGGCGGGTGGATCTGGTGGTGACCGAGTTGGCGGTGATCGAACCCACCGAGCAGGGTCTAGTGCTCAAGGAGATCGCACCGAATGTCACCGTGGATGAGGTGCTGGCCAATACCAGTGCGCGTCTGCTGGTGCCGGACCAGGTGCCCACCATGCAACTGCCCGGCTGAGGCGATGCTGAAAGATCAGCAGTGAGCCTGACGATGCGGTCGCGCTCGCAGCCTCAAGCATTCGACACGATTGTCATCGGCTCCGGTATCGGCGGCCTCACGGCGGCGGCGGCGCTGGCCAAATGTGGCCGGCGGGTCCTGGTCTTGGAGCAGCACCTGCGGCTCGGTGGCTTGACGCAGGCGTTCGAGCGCGACGGCTATGCCTTCGCCGCCGGGGTGCACTACATCGGGGGCCTGGGAGAGGTGCCCGGGCGTGACGGCCAGCTCGGCCGTCTGATGCGATGGGTGTCGGACGGCCGGCTGCGGTTCGCCAGCATCGGCTCACCCTACGAGATCCTGCGACTGCCCGATCTGGAGATCGCAATCGAGGCACCGCGGTCGGCCCTGGTGGCAGGCCTCAAGGGCAGGTTTCCGCACGAATCCGCCGCCATCGACGCCTATTTCAAGGCCTCGGAGGAGGCCCGGTCGGCGCTGCTGCGCCTCTTCGCCTCCAAGGCGATGCCCAATCCCGTCGGGGGGCTGATGCGTGCCCTGGGGGGAGATCGGCTGCGCCGCGTGGTCGGGACCACGACGGCCGAGGCGCTTGCGGGGATCCGAGACCGCCGGCTGGCCGCGGTCTTGGGCGCGCGTTGGGGCGACTATGGCGTCCCGCCCGATCGCTCGCCGTTCGCGGTCCATGCCCTGGTGACCGAGAGCCAAGCGGCCGGCGCCTATTACCCGGTCGGCGGACCGGGCCTCTTCGCTGAGGCGCTCGCACCGACGGTCGCCGCGGCGGGGGGGCAGCTCCGCACCCGCGCCCCGGTCGCGGAGATCCGGGTGACCTCGGGCAAGGTCGCCGGCGTGCGTCTCGCCGGCGGGGAGCCGATCGATGCGTCCGCTGTCGTCTCGGCCATGGGGGCGCATAACACGGCCGCGGCCTTGCCGGCGGGCGTGGCTGGAGCATGGTGCGAGGCGGTGAGCGCCCTGCGGGCCGGATTCTCCTACGTCTGCCTCTACCTGGGCTTCCGCGGCGACATCCGCGCCCACGGGGCCACGCCGGCAAGCCTTCGGATCTACGAGCGCGACGACATCGGTGCGCTCTGGGAGCACCCCCTGGAGGAGGAAGCCCCCTCGATGCTGGTGTCCTTCCACTCACTGAAAGACCCCGCGCATCGGGATGCGAATCGACACACGGCCGAGGTGATCCTGCCATGTCCCTGGGAGCCGTTCGCGGCCTGGTCCGGGAGCGCGCCGGGGAGCCGCCCCCCGGAGTATCGGGCGGCGAAGGCGCGCATCGCGCGGGTCGTCCGCGCCCAGTTCGAGCGTCATTTCCCCCGATTGGCACCTCTGATCGCCTTCGAAGAACTCTCCACCCCCCTCTCGCAGGCCGCGTTCGTGCGGGCCGACCGGGGCGCCATGTACGGGCTGGAGATGACGGCCGAGCGGCTCCTCGATCCATCGGTCGGCGTCCGCACGCCGGTTCCCGGCCTGCTGCTCGCCGGCCAGGACGCGATCAGTCCTGGCATCCAGGGCGCATTCATGGGCGGGTTTTCCGCGGCTGCGGTGCTCGAACCTCGCCTGTGGCCCCGGCTGCTCTCCTGATGCGATCCCGACGATGCTGGTAGGCCTCGTCGATGAACAGCACGCCGCCCAATGCCTGGCCGACGACGCAACGGGGGAGCAGACGACCATACGGAGGGCAACGGTCGGCCGTCTCATCCCGATTCTGAATCTGCTTTCCACCGCGAGCCGGCCCACCCCGGCTAGCCCGGGTCCAGCCCCGCTACGACCCGGCCGGTGACGGCCGCTGGTACCACCTGCACACTGATCAGCAGCGTGGGGGCGCCATCTCGAATCAGGGCACGGTTCCAGGGGATCAGGGCCAGCGCCAGGGACGCCTGGAGGCGGACACAGCCCGCGTGGTCCAGGTCCGCGCTGATCCGGCAGCGCCAGGTCCGCAGTTCGAAGCCAGCATCGGCGCGCACCCGCACCGCGCAGGCGGCCGGTGTAGCCAGGCCTTCCTGCACGCAATCGGCGAGCAGTTCCTCGATCAGCGCGGCAACCTGGTCGGCGGTCGCCAGTTGGCGATGGCGCGACCCACACCAGGCGCGCTCGCGGAGGGCCAGGGCCGACTGCGGGGCCGTCAGCAGCACCCGTCGCTGGGACGCGATCCAGTCACCAGCGATCAGTTGCAGGGCCACCGAGGCGGTCGCCTCGCTCGGAAAGCGCTGCCCCGCCAGGGCTACCACGGCGCGCGGCACGAATACGCCATGCAGGCGCATGATGTGGTCCAGCCCGGGTGCTGGGCCGGCCATACCGCTGGCCGCGGGGGTGGCACCGCGCCGGTTGGCATGTGTCGTTCCCTGGGTGCCGAGCCGCCGATCCCGGCTCTGATACCACCGGCGGGCCTCGGCCATCGCATGGGTCTCGCCCACCAGCACGGCACCGGCCTCCAGTTCCCAGCCGTCCGGCCACAGGGCGATCTGATAAGGAGGCAAGGCAGCAATTTGGGCCGCCGCATCCCGGCACGCGCGCGGCACTGCGCGCCAGGGCAGGGTCAGCAGGGGATGGCGCATCGTTGAGGACCGACTCCGGCGGTGACCGCGGGGGCGATCAACATAGCCCGTCGGCGCCGCCGCCTCACCATGCCCTACGCGGGTGCATGGGGGTGCATGGGTGGCCGCGGCGCCAGCGGGCGGTCCAGAATCCCGGAAGCCGGCATCCGGGTCCGAATCCCGAGCCGCGCGCCCCCGCGGCCAAGCTCAAAACGAGCCGAACAGGGTGCCGAGCACGATCACGGCCACCAGCGCCAGCAGGGCGCTGACCACGCAGGCCATCACGATGTCGAAATAGCTCTCGCGATGGGTTGCCCCGCACACCGCCAGCAGGGTGACCACGGCACCGTTGTGGGGCAGGGTATCGAGGGTGCCGGAGGCGATCGCCGCCACCCGGTGCAACAGGGCCGGGTCCATGCCGATCTCCGCCGCCAGTTGCATGTAGGTCGACCCCAGGGCCTCCAGGGCGATGGTCAGGCCGCCCGAGGCCGAGCCGGTCAGCCCGGCCAGGATATTGGTGGACAGGGCCAACGAGACCAGCGGTCCGCCACCGATCCCGAGCACCCATTCGCTGACCAACTGAAACGCCGGCAGGGCGGCCACCACCCCGCCGAAGCCGACCAGGCTCGCCACGCTGATCACTGGTAATACCGCGGCATTGGCGCCGGCATCGATGCTGTCGCGCAGGTTGGGCAGCCGCCGATGATTGAGCGCGATCAGCAACAGGATGGCGGCGATCAGGGCGACCACCACCGACCAGATGCCGCCGACCGAGGCGAGCGAACTCGGTCCCCAGCGCGCCTCGGCCAGGAACCCGAGATCCAGGCGCGGGAGGATCACCAGGGACATCAGCAGATTGACCGCCACCACCAGTGCCAGGGGCAGCAAGGCCACCCACACCGGCGGCAGCGCGAGGCTGCGCTGGCCATGATGCACCTCGGCCGGATCGAAGGACTGGGCGGTGCTCGCGCGCTCGCGCACATAGGGATCATCGGCGGCCGTGTCCGGGTCCAGTTGGACCGCCGCGCCCTGGAAGCCCAGCCCCTGGCGGCGGGCGCCGGCGACCCGCAGCCCCAGCCACCAGAGGCCGAACAGCAGCATGATGACCGAGGCGATCAACCCCAGCCCCGGGGCGGCGAACGGGGTGGTCCCAAAGAACGGCATGGGGATGGCGTTCTGGATCGCCGGGGTGCCCGGCATGGCCGACATGGTGAAGCTGGCGGTCCCGAGCATGATCGCCGCCGGCATCAGCCGATGCGGGATGTCGGCGTCACGGAACAGGGCGTGCGCCATCGGCGCCAGCACGAAGAAGGCAACGAACAGGCTGACTCCGCCATAGGTCACCATGGCCCCGGCCAGCACCACCGCCAGCACCGCGTGACGCGCCCCCAGGCGCGCGCCCATGAAGCGGGCGATGGACTGCACCGAGCCGCTGTCGTCCATCAGCTTGCCGAACAGGGCACCCAGCAGAAAGATCGGGAAGAACTGGGCGAAGAAGCCGGCCGCCCCGCGCATGAAGGTCAGGGTCCAGTGCGCCAGCATGGGTTCGCCGGACAGGAGCGCTGCCAGCAGGGCGGCACCCGGGGCCAGCAACAGCACGCTCCAGCCGCGGTAGGCGAGCCCGATGAGCAGGGCCAGGGCGAGCAGGATGCCGATAAAACCGAGCAGAATCATCGGTATAGCTCCTCAGTAGCAATCCATCAGATCGTCCAGGTCGAGCGTCGCGACCCGGCCCAGGTCGTCCCAGTGTCGGTCCAGGAAGGCGGTAGCGGCACGCCGGCCCTCATCGCGCAGCATGGTCAGGAACGCCCATTCCGCGTTCAACTTCGACGAATAGCCGAGTTCGACCATCAGGTCGCTGCTGACACGGTGCATGCGCATCTGCGCCCACAACGCCCATTCCTCTTGTGCGATTCCCGGTTCCGCCAGCCGCTGCTCGCCGCCAAGGCTGGCCAACAGACGCCGCAGCACCGCGATCATGCGCAGCTCCTTCAGCAGCGTGGCATTGAAGGAGACCTCGTTGAGGCGGTTATAGATCTCGTTGGCGCTGCGCGGGGTACCAGGGCGCTCGACCGGGTTGATTTGCACCAGGATGGTGTCGCAGGCGTTGGATTCGCGCACCAGCGGGGTGATCGTCGGGTTGCCGGCATAGCCGCCGTCCCAGTAGGGGTCGCCGTCGATCTCGATGGCCTGGAACATGGTCGGTAGACAGGCCGAGGCGAGCAGGACGTCCGGCGTCAGATGGGCATTGCGGAAGACACGCCCGCGGCCAGTGCGCACATTGGTGGCGGTGACGAAGACCTTGATCGGCGAGTTGGTCAGGCGCTCGAAATCGATGCTCTGAGCGAGGATGTCGCGCAGGGGGTTGAAGGCGAGCGGATTCAGGTCGTAGGGCGAGAACAGCCGTGCAGCCAGATCCATGGCGATGAAGGCGGGGGAATAGTCCAGGGTCCAGCGCCCGATCAGCATGTCGAGCGGGCTGCGCCGCAGCGGGCTCCACTGGGCGGCATCGGAGACCAGCTTCCAGAAGCGCTCCAAGGCGCTGCGCGCGCCCGCGGCACCGCCGGCGGCGTAGCCATCGGCGAGCACGGCGGCATTCATTGCCCCAGCCGAGGTGCCGGAGACGCACTCGATGCGCAGCCAGGGCTCTTCCAGCAGGCGGTCGAGCACCCCCCAGGCGAAGGCCCCGTGGGAACCACCCCCCTGCAGGGCGAGGTCGATATCGAGCGTCGCGCGGGTCCGCCGCGCCGTCGTTTGCGCAGCGCCGGCCGGCGCCGGTGTCCCGCTGCTGGCGCTGTCGCCGGCAGGGCGCTCGGTCTGGCCCTGGTGTTGGATGGCGTTGGGCAGGTCCGTCTTGGTCCCTGACGGCGAGTCGGTCGCGGGCCTCTGGTCGGCTGGTTTGGTCATCGCCGGCAATCCCCCATGGTGGATGATGCAAATGGGCCAGCCATCCCCGGGTGGCTGCTGGCAGCCCCTGATTATCGCACGTCGCCGATCCTGCTCAGCCGCATGGGAATCAGCAGCAGGGCCAACAGGATTGAGCAGCACGATGGTCGCATGTCGCCGACCCTGCTCAGCCGCCTGCCCCACGGCGTTGTCTGCCAGGTCCGCCGAATCGGGTGATCAGTCCAGCCCGCTGGGGCGCTCGCGAGATCCCCGGCGCGCCCCTGCTCGCGACCGCCCCGCGGCCGGGTTAAACCGAGCAAGGGCGGTGGAGCGTTGCGTGCGGCATCGGACTGGTTGGTCCCAGCTGCCGCGATGGCCGGGGCAGCCCCTTGCGGGTGCCGGTTGCGACCACCCCCGGGACAGGCCCCGCGCGGCACCCGCCGGCAAGACCAGGCGTTGGAATAGAATCCGGCTGCCGCCGCCTGGTGCCTGGCCGGACACCCCGCGGGATGCACCCCGGGGGCGGTTCAACTGCCGCTTCTTAAGTTAAAGTGCACGCCATGCCGGTTGCCGGCCCGGCCGCATGCCGTCCTCAACGCTCGACCCGAGTCTGCGCCGATGCCCGATCTGCCCCGCCCGAATCAAGACGCGCTGCAGCGCCAACTACTGGACGTGGAACGCCTGCTGTCGCGCCATCAACTGGTTGAGAACCTCGAGCGGCGCCAGCAGCAGCCCCACCAGGCCCTGGTCGAGACCATCACCCAGCAGCAACATCGGGCGCGCCTGCAGGCCAAGCTCGACCGCCTGCATCCGGCCGACATCGCCTTCATCCTGGAGGCCCTGCCGCTGGCCAAGCGGCTCTATGTCTGGGATCTGGTGCGGGCGGACAAGGACGGGGACATCCTGCTGGAGGTCTCCGATGCGGTACGCGAGAGCCTGCTCGGCAGCATGGACGAGGCTGAGATCAAGGCTGCGGTCGAGTCCCTGGATGCCGACGAGCTGGCCGATCTGGCCCCAGACCTGCCGCCCGAGGTGGTGCAGGAGGTGCTCGCCTCGCTGGACCGCGAGGAACAGGAGCAGGTGCGTGCCGCCATGTCCTACCCAGAGGGCAGTGTCGGCGCCCTGATGGACTTCGACCTGGTCAAGGTGCGCGAGGACGTGCGTCTGGAAGTGGTGCTGCGCTATCTGCGCCGCTTCGATCGCCTGCCGGACCACACCGACAAGCTGTTCGTGGTCGATCGCGAGGACCGGCTGCGCGGCATCCTGACCCTGGACATGCTGCTGGTGAACGACCCGGAGGTGGAGGTCGCCGCCGTGATGCAATCCAAGGGTCTGATCCTGTTCGGCCCGGAGGCCGAGGCCGACCATGCCGCCAATGCCTTCGAACGCTACGAGCTGGTCTCGATGCCGGTGGTGGATGCCGACAAGCGCCTGATCGGGCGCCTCACCGTCGCCGACGTGGTTGATTACATCCGCGAAGAGACCGAGACCGAGATCCTCAACAACGCCGGTCTGCGCGAGGAAGAAGACATCTTCGCCCCGGTATTGCGCTCGGTGAAAAACCGCTGGGCCTGGCTGGCAATCAATCTGGTGACCGCGGTAATCGCCTCGCGGGTGATCGACCTGTTCGAGGGTTCGATCAGTCAGTTGGTGGCGCTGGCGGCGCTCATGCCGATCGTCGCCGGCATTGGCGGCAATGCGGGCAATCAGACCATTACCATGATCGTGCGTGCGCTCGCCATGGGCCAGGTGCAGCCCTCGGCCATGGGTCGGCTGTTGCTCAAGGAACTGGGGGTCGCCCTGATCAACGGTCTGGTTTGGGGCAGCGTGATTGGCACCTTGGCCGCGCTGGTCTATCACAATAGCGGACTGGGGATGGTGATGGTGGCGGCGATGACGCTCAACCTGCTGGTGGCCGCCACCGCCGGGGTCCTGATCCCATTGATACGCCAGCGCCTGGGGCGCGACCCGGCCCTGGGCAGCTCGGTCATGATCACTGCCACCACCGACTCCGGCGGCTTCTTCATCTTCCTCGGTCTAGCCACGATCTTCCTGCTGTAAGCGCGCTGTGCCGGGCCGCCGCGGCCCAGCAACCCCGCGGGCCCCCAAGTGCCCAATCCTGCAATGCTACAGGCGTCACGGCGGGTCACCGCGACGCTTAGTAACCGTTCAGAAACAATGTGAGCAGCCGTAGGGCGGATAAGCGCAGCGCATCCGCCATCACTCTGTCAGGGCTGCGGGCAAGTCCCCGGTTGCGGTTGACGGTCTCAGAATCTGGTGGCGACAACTAGCCTGATATAGAGGGGAGGTGGCTGGAACAACGATCAAGCCCGCAGGGCGTTGACTGGTGGGAGCGGCCCCCGGCCCCGACCCGCCGCTGTCAACCAAGGCCAACGCTGCTGGTTGACAGCGGCGGGTGGGCCGCTACCCTTGGACGGCGCTCACTCATGCCCGCTTGGCCTGGCCGGAAATCCCGATGTCCTCGACTGCCCCCGTCTCCCGTTCCGTCCCCGTCCCCGCGGCCGTCGCGCTGCCGTTGCCCACCGCCGCCCCGCTGCGCTACGACTGGCAGCCGGCCGAGGTCGAGGCGCTGCTGGGACAGCCCCTGAACGATCTGTTGTTTGCTGCGCAGGCGGCGCACCGGTCCTGGTTCAAGCCCAATCTGGTCCAGGTGAGCACCCTGCTCAGCATCAAGAGCGGCGCCTGTCCAGAGGATTGCGGCTATTGCGCCCAGAGCGCCCACCACGAGACCGGGCTGGCACCGGAACGCCTGCTGCCGCTGGCGGAGGTGGTCGCCGCCGCTGCAGCGGCGCGGGCGGCCGGGGCGACCCGCTTCTGCATGGGCGCGGCCTGGCGCAACCCGACCGATCGTCATTTGGAGGTGGTGCTCGCGATGGTGCAGGCAGTCAAGGACCTGGGGCTGGAGACCTGCGTGACCCTGGGCATGCTGACGGCGGCACAGGCGAGTCGACTGGCCGCTGCTGGGCTCGATTACTACAACCACAATCTGGATACATCGCCCGAGTTCTATGGCGAGGTCATCAGCACCCGGACCTATCAGGAGCGACTCCAGACCCTGGAGCATGTCCGTGCGGCCGGGCTCAAGACCTGCAGTGGCGGCATTCTCGGTCTGGGCGAGTCGCGCCGCGACCGCTCCGGGCTGCTCTGTCAGTTGGCCAATCTGCCGGCGCATCCCGAATCGGTGCCGATCAATCTGCTGGTGCGGGTGGCGGGGACGCCGCTGGCCGCTGCCGCGCCGCTGGACCCGCTGGACCTGGTGCGCACCATCGCAGTGGCGCGCATCATGATGCCGGCCTCCTATGTGCGCCTGTCCGCCGGACGCGAGGGCCTCTCCGATGAGTGTCAGGCCCTATGCTTCATGGCTGGGGCCAACTCGGTCTTCTCTGGCGAGCGCCTGCTGACCACCGCCAATGCCGGGGCGGCACGCGATCGCGCCCTGTTCGCGCGGCTGGGGCTGGCCTGCGAGGAGACCAGCCTGACCGGCCGTACCACCCCGGGGGCCTGCGACAAGACCGGTCAGCGGGCGGACCGCGGGGCCGGCGCGGCCCAGGCCGCGGGTGCTGCCCCCGCGCCGGCGGTGGCCCCATGAACCGGCCCGTGCGCGGGAGGCTGCCCGCTGTTGCGCGCGGTGTGCAGGCGGCCGGGGCCGACGATGCTGGACCTGGCCGCTGAACTGGCGCGCCTGCGCGCGCAGCACCTGTATCGCGGCCGGCGCCGGCTGGACGGACCACAGCAGGTGCGCCCGCTGATCGGTGGCCGCCGCCTACTCGCCTTCTGCAGCAACGACTACCTGGGCCTGGCCAGTCATCCGACGGTCATCGCCGCCCTGCGCGAGGGGGCCGCGCGCTGGGGGGTCGGCAGCGGCGCGGCGCATCTGGTCAGCGGCCATGGGCTGGCCCACGAACGCTTGGAGCAGGCGCTCGCGGCCTTTGTCGGGCGCGAGCGGGCGCTGCTGTTCTCGACCGGCTATATGGCCAACCTGGGAGCGATCGTGGCCCTGGCCGGGCGCGGCGATCTGATCCTGGCCGACCGCCTCAACCACGCCTCGTTGACCGACGGCGCGCGCCTGAGCGGGGCGCGCCTGCGCCGCTATGCCCATGGCGATTGCGCCCAGCTTCAGCGCCTGGCGGCCACGGCGGCACCCGGGTGCACGCTGCTGATCAGTACCGACGGCGTGTTCAGCATGGACGGCGACCTGGCGCCGCTGCCGGCCCTGGTCGCAGCGGCGTCGGCGCGCGGCGGCTGGCTGCTGGTGGACGATGCCCACGGCCTGGGCGTCATCGGGCCCGGCGGGCGCGGCACGTTGGCCCATTACGGGCTGGGAGCGGCCGAGGTCCCGATCCTGATCGGCACGCTGGGCAAGGCCTTCGGAACCTTCGGGGCCTTCGTGGCCGGCAGCAACGACCTGATCGAGTATCTGGTGCAGCGCGCCCGCAGCTATATTTACACGACTGCGCTGCCGCCGGCCCTGGCCCATGCCACCCTGGCAGCGCTGGAATTGGCTGGCTGCGAAGACTGGCGCCGCGACCGGCTGCAGGCGCTGGTGGCGCGGTTCCAGGCCGGTGCCGCCGCGCTCGGGTTGCCGCTGATCGCCTCGCCGACGCCGATTCAACCGCTGCTGTGCGGCGATGCCGCCACCGCCCTGGCCTGGAGCCGGGCGCTGGAGGCCGCCGGCATCCTGGTGACCGCGATCCGGCCACCCACGGTGCCAGCAGGGAGCGCCCGGCTGCGCATCACCTTCTCTGCCGCCCATGACGAGGCCGATGTGGACCGGTTGCTGGAGGCCCTGGCGCGGCTGCCGCGGACCACGGCGATGCCGTCCGCTGACCCAGAACGGGTCTTGGCCCCGGCCTCTGCGACCAGTGCGCGGAGTGCCGACCGGTGACCGTGCCTGCCGACCCCGCGCTGGTCTTGCTGCATGGCTGGGGAATGCATCCCGGGGTCTGGGCGGCGCTGTCCGCCGCGCTGGCCCCGGGGGGGGCGCACTATGCTATTGCGCTGCCTGGGCATGGTGGACGCCGCTTTGCGCCGAGCACCGGTGATGCGCTCGAGGCTTGGGCCGCGGACTGCCTGGCGCAGGCTCCACCGCGGGCGGTCTGGCTGGGCTGGTCGCTGGGTGGGCTGGTCGCTCTGGCGGCGGCGCGCCTGGCACCGGCGCGGGTGGCCGCGCTGGTGCTGATCACTGCCACACCCCGCTTCGTGCAGGCGGCGGACTGGCCGCGGGCCATGGCCGCAGGCACCTTGCGCGGCTTTTACGGTGCCCTGCAGGCGGACCCGGCCGGGACCCTGGAACGCTTTCTCGCGTTGCAGGTCCGTGGCAGCGAGGCGGCCAGGACTACCTTGCGGCAGTTACGCCAGGGCTTGGCGATGGCCCCAGCGCCAGACCCGGCCGCCCTGGCTGCCGGTCTCGCACTGCTGGCCGAGCGCGACCTGCGCCCCGTGCTGCCGGGGCTGGGAGTACCCAGCCTGTGGCTGTTTGGCGCGCGCGACGTGCTGGTGCCGGCGGGGGTTGCCGCCGACCTGGCCGTGCTGGCGCCAACCGCCAGTTGTCACAGCATTGCCGGTGCCGGCCATGCCCCGCTGCTTTCGCACCCTGCCGTCGTCGCCGCGCGCATTGCTGCCTTCCTCGGGCAAGGCGGCGCAGCGGCAACCGCCGCACCGGTATCCTCAGGACCCGCATGCCCATGAATCAGATCGACAAGCGCGCTGCCCGGCGCGCATTCACTGCCGCCGCCGCCAGCTATGATCAGGTTGCGGTCCTGCAACGGGAGATCGCTACCCGGATGCTGGAGCGGCTGGATTATGTCCGGCTGCAACCGGATACCGTGCTGGACCTGGGCTGCGGCACCGGCTTTGCCCTCGATGGCCTGGCCCGCCGTTACCGGCGGGCGCGCCTGCTGGCGTTGGACTTCGCCGAGCCGATGCTGGCGCGGGCACGCCGGCGGGGTAGCTGGCGCAATCGCCCGCGTCTGCTGTGCGCCGATTTGGAGGCCTTGCCCCTGGCACCGGCCAGCGTGGACCTGATCTACTCCAATGCTACCCTGCAATGGGCCAATGACCTGACCACGGCGTTCGCCGAGTTGCGTCGGGTGCTGCGTCCGGGCGGGCTATTGATGTTTACCAGCTTCGGTCCCGATACCCTGACCGAACTGCGCACCGCCTGGGCCGCTGCCGATGGCGGCCGGCATGCCCATGTTGGTGCCTTCATCGACCTGCACGACGTCGGCGATGCCCTGGTGCGGGCCGGCTTTGCCGATCCGGTCATGGATGCCGAACGACTCACCCTGACCTATCCCGCGCTGCGCGATCTGATGGTCGATCTCAAGGCGTTGGGGGCGCATAACGTGCTGGCCGGACGCCCGCGCGGGCTGACCGGTCGGCGCCGCCTGGCCGCCGTGCAGGCGGCCTACGAGACACAACGCCGCGACGGCCGGCTGCCAGCCACCTGGGAGGTGGTCTATGGCCATGCCTGGGCGCCTTTGGCCAGCGCTCGCCAGCCGCAGCAGCGCACCGCCGATGGGGTCGCGATCCCGGTCAGCGCCATTAGCCGGCGCGCCACCGGCAGCGGGGGGCGCCGATGAGCGGGCTGTTCATCACCGGCACCGATACAGGGGTGGGCAAGACCGAGGTCACCCTGGCCCTGATGGCGGCGCTGCAGCAGCAAGGGCAGCGGGCGCTCGGGATGAAGCCGGTCGCCTCTGGCTGCGCCGCAGGCCCCGCACCAGCGCTTCCCGATCCCCTGGCCGACGGGCCGGCCGGCGCGGGACTGGCCAGCATTCGTGCCTGCCTGCCGGCCCTTGGGACCGGGCCGACGGCCCTGCGCTCCGACGATGCCGAGCGCCTGCTTGCCCAGGGCAGTCAGCCGATGCCTTATGAGTTGATCAATCCCTATGCCTTTGCCCCGCCCATCGCACCGCATATCGCGGCCGGCCTGGCCGGGGTCGAGATCGCGCTGGAGACCATCGATACGGCCTATCAGGCCTTGGCTGCGCAGACCGATTGGGTGCTGGTCGAGGGGGTTGGTGGTTGGCGGGTGCCGCTCGGCCCCCGGCTGGCTGTCAGCGACCTGCCGGCGGCGCTGGGGTTGCCGGTGGTGCTGGTGGTGGGATTGCGGCTGGGTTGTCTGAACCACGCCCTGCTGACCTGCGAGGCGATCCGCCGCAGCGGCTTGGCGCTGGCCGGCTGGGTGGCCAATCTGCTCGATCCGCTGATGCCGGTACGCGAGGAGAATGTCGCGACCCTGGCGACCCTGATCGACGCCCCCCTGCTCGGCAGCCTGCCCTGGCTGCCGGCGCCGGCCACCGCGGCGCTGGCGGCCGGGCTCGATCTGCGCCCGCTGCTGGCTGGCTGATTATCAGGACTGGTAATCCTCGGCGTTGCCAACGCGGCGGTGCACCGGGCCTGAATGGGCCAGTTCAGGCCAATGCGCGGCAGCCCGACAAGCGCGGCCGCTGATGGTCAGAACCTGTGGGCGGATGCCCGATCCCCCGGTTGTCGGTTGGTCGATGCCGCGTGCTGCGCCCGGCGTGCATCCCCGGCGGACCGGCCTGGACCGCCGAAGACGTCGCGCACTGGATAGGACGCTCAATGAGCCCTGAGCATGTTCAGGTAGCCATTGATCACCAGTGCCGCCAGCACCAGGCCAATGATAATTAGCCAGCCGGTGATCTTGCGCCCGATGCGACGCGACCGCGCCGTCGGCGGCTTGACCAGGTGCTTCTCCAGTTCCCCGCTGGCCTGGAGCCGTTCATATTCCAGCGCATGCTCGTGCTTGAATTCTTCGAGCGGAACTGCGCCGGTGGCCATGACGATGTCCATGGGCCACTTTTCCGGGCGGAAATGCACATTGAAGTAGTGCACGGTGAACAGGAATACCGCGGCCAGGATCGCCTCCTCGGCATGGACGATGGTGGCGATATTGAATACCCAGCCTGGCAGGATCGTGGCGGTGACGGTCGGGAACCAGAGCATCAGTCCGCTCAGACCGATCACCAGCATGCCCCAGAATGGCGCCCAGTAGTCGAATTTCTCCCAGTAGGACCAGCGGTCGAACTGTGGCCGCGGGGCCAGGCCCAGGAACCATTTGAACATCGCGCCGATATCGCGGATGTCCTGCATGGTTGGCACCATCGAGGTGGGGCCGAGCCACTGGAAGCGCTTGCCGGCGCGCAGGATATTGAAGCTCACCACCAGCAGATGGCCGAAGAAGATGGCGGCGAAGGTGGTGGCCGCCACGCGATGGATGACGGCTGCGACCTTGGGGCCACCGAGCACGTTCATCACGTACTGCGCCCAGGGCTGATCGGAGAACAGCACGGCGGTCCCGGTGAGCACCAGGGTCATCACGGCGATCGCGAGCAGGCCATGTGCCAGGCGCCAGCCAAGGCTGAAGCGGCGGAAATAGACCTGGGGCGGGTTGGCCGGGTCCGGACGATAACCCTTGCCGCGCAGGCGATCGATCCATTCGCGGAAGATCCACAGCAGCATGTGGGTCCAGAAGAAAAGGAAGACGCCGATGATCAGCGCCTCCATGAAGCGCGCGGTGAGCCACATCTCGGGATAGCGCTTGAAGTCGTTGGCATCGCCATGGGCACGAAAGCCGACGAAGCCGGGCGGGGCATCGGCATGGCATTGCCGGCAGGTCTCCAGCCGGTTATCGGGATGGACCTTGCTGGCCGGGTCGGTCACATCCATGATGCCGTGACTGCCGTGACAGTCGTAGCATTTGGCGGTGTGGGTGTAGCCCAGGCGGGTGATCTGGCCGTGGTAGGAGGCCTGATAGGTCTTGACCTGCTTCTGATGACAACTGCCGCAGTTGTCGGTGATCAGCAGTTTGATGCGGTCCTGGTCGGGCGAGTCGATATTGTGTGGGGTATGGCAGTCGGAGCAGACCGCGGCACTGGCATCATGGCGATCAATGACCGCGGTGCCATGGATCGACTGGACGTAATCGCCGCGCTGCTCCTCGTGGCAGCGCCCGCAGACCTCGTGGTTGCGGGCGCGGTGCTCGGCGCGGGCGGAGCTGCCGACAGTGCCGATGGCATGGGCGTCGTGGCAGTCGTAGCAGGTGGCGTTGGTGCGCGACTGGTCCAGTAGATTCGGCCGTGCATGCACCGAGTTCATATAGCCGTCGATCTGTGCCAGCACCACGTCGAGGCGGCGGTAATCGGAATCGCCGCGGTCCTGCTGCAGTTCCGCGGTCTTCAGATGGCAGGCGACGCAGCCGATGCTCTTCGGCAGCGGCATGTCATGGTTGGCCTTGCGCACCGTGTTGTGGCAGCCGACGCAGGGTTGATGACCGTGGACGCTGTGTTCGAAGCGTTCCCGGTCCACGTAGATATTGACCTCCGTGCCGTCCTCGCGCTCGGAGGTCATCTCGTCCTTGTCGTTGTGGCACTTCAGGCAGCGGCCGTTGGGGATGTTCGGAAAGTCGAGCAGTTCCGCCACCGTCGGCGGGGCATTGGGATCGGACTTGCGCAGGGCCGCGACGGCCTCGTCGGTGCTTAGGGCGAGTCCCAGCAAGAGCAGGATCAAGGAGAGGATCGGCAGCCGGGCGGGCAGGGTCAGCAGGCGTCCCGGCAGGTGGGGCAGCGGGCATATCGGTGCGGGCATCGCGCAGACCTCGAAGTCGGTGGAAGACGAGACGACCGCGTGGGCTCCGGTCGGCCTCGGGGGGGCGTGGTGCCGCATGCGCCCCGCCGACGCCCCGGCGTGCGGGCATCGGCTCGCCGGGTTATACCACCCTCGGTATGGGTTAAACAGGTCGCGTGGACAGTTTCATTGCGTTTCGTCTATGGCCGTGCCAGCCGGTGCGGATGCCTGCCGGCGTCATATTTGCCCCGGCTCGCGGCCTGTGGCAGCCTTGCGTGCTGTGAACAACCAGCGAGGATTCCCTTATGCGCGTCATCCTGCTCGGCGGCCCTGGTGCCGGCAAGGGCACTCAGGCCGGGTTTATCAAGGAGCATTTCAGTATCCCGCAGATATCTACTGGAGATATGCTGCGCGCCCATGTCAAGGCCGGTTCCGAACTGGGGCAGGCGGCCAAGCAGATCATGGATGCTGGGGGGCTGGTCTCCGACGACATCATCATGGGCATGGTCAAGGTGCGCATCGCCGAGGACGATTGCCGCAACGGATTTCTGTTCGATGGTTTCCCGCGGACCCTGGCCCAGGCCGATGCCCTGAAGGCGGCCGGGGTGCCGATCGATGCCGTGGTCGAGATCGACGTGCCCGATGCCGAGATCATCCGCCGAATGTCTGGCCGACGGGTGCATCTGGCCTCCGGGCGGACGTATCACATCAGCTTCAATCCGCCCAAGGAGGCGGACAAGGACGATGTTACCGGCGAGCCGCTGGTGCAGCGCGACGACGATCAGGAGGAGACGGTCAGGGCGCGCCTGGAGGTCTATCATCGCCAGACCGAGCCGCTGATCTCCTATTACTCGTCCTGGGCCGCCCTTGGCGGCGAGGGGCATCCGCGCTACATCAAGGTCGACGGGATCGGCAGCGTTGAGGAGATTCGCGACCAGATTATCGCCGCCCTGGAGGCGCCGGCGGCGGCTTGATCCGTGCGTTGCGCCCGAGCGGCGAGGCGTGGATGCCGCCGCGGCTTCGCCGAGCGGGTGCCACTGTGGGCAGCGATGTTGAAGCCAATGGGGCGGTTCCGCCTGCTCGCCCCAGCCTACAGGTAGAGCGGGGCCATCCGCCGCCAATAGTAGCCGCTGTGGGCGCGGCCGTCCCATTCGTGGCGGGCGTGCCAAATGCCCTTGTCCCAGAGGATCTGGCTGAGATGGCGGTTATTGTCGAGGAAAGGATCGTCGCGGCCGATCACCAGCACGATATCCATCTGTCGCAACTGGCCGAGCCGCCAGGGACAGCCGAGGTTGGGCAAATAGTGGACAGGGGTGTTGAAATAGACCTGCTCGTCGCGCCAGCCGTCGAGCAGGTCGCGAAAGTGCTCGACGTCGAGGGTGAGGTCGTAACGCCCGGAAAAGGCCGCGAGCTTGCGAAACAGGTGCGGATGACGAAAGGCCATGTTGGCTGCCAGGAAGGCGCCCAGACTGAGCCCGTGGGCGATGGTGCAGGGATGGGGATTCTTCTGCTGCATCAGCGGCAGCACCTCATGCAGCAGATAGTCCTCGAAGGCCAGGTGCCGGCGCAGCCGGTCGGCCGGATGGCACCACCAGCAATAGACACCCTCCCAGGCGACGCTGTCCACGCACCAGAGTTGCAGATGCCCGGCCTGCAGCTTGGAGCGTAGCGCCTCTACCATCCGCAGGTTTTCGTATTCGTAGAAGCGCCCGTCGCGGGTCGGGAAGACCAGGACCTTGGCGCCGGCATGGCCGAACACCAGCAGCTCCATATCGCGCCCCAGGCGCGCGCTGTACCAGCGGTGGTATTCCCGGTTCATCGACCGCTCCTGCGACCGTGACGGACCCACGGGTGATCCCGGCGGCATGTCTGCCGTCCACGCCGCCGTCCGCTCGAGCGCGCATCGGGATCTCCGGCAGCGTCCGCTGCCCACCATCGAGTGAGGGTGGTGACGGGGGGCGCGGGTGGGCAGGCCCGCGGCCGCCGATGACGCCGTCCGGGTTGTGCCTCGGCAGTGCGGCCGAGGTCGGACTGGCGGCGCGGATTGCGGTCAGGACAGGTATGGGGCGGGCGGTCGGGATAGGCGCGGGGCATCGGCGCGATCATTGAGGCGGATAACGATGCCCTCATGCTACCTGCCGATCATAACGGCGATATGAACCTGACCAGCGATTGAGAACAGTGCGGCGCCTGCCCCGCACGAAACGCTGAAGGCATCAGTGTTTCTGTTGCTCGCCGAGCGCTTGGTAGATGGTTTCACCACCTCTGAGGTTGCGACGCAGGCGTTATGGAGCAGGTCAGCGGTAACCCTGGGGGTTGGCCTGTTGCCAGCGCCAGGTGTCGCGCATCATCTCGGCGAGCCCGAGGCGCGCCTGCCAGCCCAGTTCCCGAGCTGCCAGGCCGGGATCGGCGTAGCAGACAGCGATGTCGCCGGGGCGGCGGGCGGTGATGCGGTAGGGGATCGGACGCCCAGCGGCAGCGGCGAAGGCCTCCACCATCTCCAGCACGCTGTACCCGCGGCCGGTGCCCAGGTTGTAGGTGACCACGCCAGGCCGCGCCGCGAGCCGATCCAGGGCCGCCAGATGCCCCCGGGCCAGGTCCACCACGTGGATGTAGTCGCGCACCCCGGTGCCGTCGGGGGTGGCGTAGTCGTTGCCGAAGATCAGCAATTCCGGCAGCCTGCCGGCCGCGACTTGGGCGATGAAGGGCACCAGGTTGTTGGGGATGCCCTGTGGGTCTTCGCCGATGCGTCCGCTCGAATGCGCCCCCACCGGGTTGAAATAGCGCAGCAACGCGATGTCCCAGTCGGGGTCAGCCGCGGCCAGGTCGTGTAGCAGCTGTTCGATGAACAGCTTGGTGCGGCCATAGGGATTGGTGGTCGCTAGCGGAAAGCCTTCATCGATGGGGAAGCGGTGAGGATCGCCGTAGACCGTGGCCGAAGAGCTGAAGACCAGCCGCTTGATCCCGCTGCTGGCCATTGCCCGGCACAGGCTGATGGTGCCGCCAAGGTTGTTGTCGTAATAGGCGAGGGGATGGCCGACCGACTCGCCGACCGCCTTGAGGCCTGCGAAATGGATCACCGCATCGAAGCCGCCGTCGTGCAACAGGCTGCCGAGGCTCGGGCTGTCGCGCAGATCCGCCTCGATAAAGGTCAGCGGTCGTCCCGTGATGTCCTGCACCCGGCGCAGGGATTCCGCGCTGCTGTTGGCCAGGTTGTCGATAACGACCACCTCGTAGCCCGCGTTCAGCAGTTCGACGCAGGTATGGCTGCCGATATAGCCGGCGCCACCAGTGACCAGAACCCGCATGCGTTTCGCCGGCCCCAAGGGAGATGCCAACAGGTCCGGCAGTGTAACTCAAACACGCGGGCGCAGGCGCACTGCTGGCCGGGCGGCCGGGCGCAGCGTCAGCCTGCAGCCCGATGTGCCTGCTGGCCGGTCAGACGCAGCCGCACCCGCAGGCGACGCAGCAGGTCGGCGTCGATGGCATCGGCGCTCAGCACCAGGGTGGCGCGCCGTAATCCTTCGCAGCGCAGGTTCAGCACCACCAGGTGCAGACCGATAAAGCTGGAGGGGGCCAGCCGCGCTGTCAGGACGCGTCTATCGTTGCGCAGCAACACCCAGCCGGAATCGCCCCAGACCGCAGTGTGGATCGACCAGGGCGCCCGCCCCAGCACCCGTGCCCACAGCGTCAAACCCAGGGACGCGAGCAACACGACCCCCAGCCCTAACCGCCAGAACCAGTCCAGCGTTAACGCCAGGGTGGTGCCCAGGGCGGCCAGATGGCTGCCTAGTACCCAGGCCCCGAGCCGGACCGAGGGACGGGGCTGCAACACGAGCGGTGCCGTGGCTGGGCCGCCGGGCGGTGGCTGGCGCGGGGCGTCTGTGTCCAGGCCCAGCCCCGGCGCTGTCGCGGGACCCGCGTCCCCGTCGGGCAACCGGCGCGTGTGACGGATCATGGCGAAGCCTCCTCAAGTTGCCTTCCCAATCTCGGGCGGTGCGTCGGTCGCCGCCGTGCCCCGCACCTGCCCCCGCACCGAGCCCAGCCCAGCCCAGCCCAGCCCAGCGGCATCGGCTGCCATTGGCATCGCTGCTGCTATCGCGCAGGCGGTGCTTGGGGTATCGTAAGCAGGCTATGGACCCGACACTCAATATCGCCGTTCGCGCTGCCCGCAGCGCCGGGCGGATTGCCATGCGCCTCTACGGGCGCGCCGATTCTATCCAGGTGGCCAGCAAGGGCCGTAACGACTTTGTCACCGAGGTGGATCGTGCCGCCGAGGCCGCCATCATCGATGAATTGCGCGGCAAGTTCCCCAGCCACGCCATCCTTGCCGAGGAGAGTGGTAGTCAGGGCCGCGACGACTACGAGTGGATCATCGATCCCATCGACGGTACCACCAATTATCTCCACGGCTTCCCCCAGTGGTCGATCTCGATCGGCCTGCGCTACCGTGGCCAGATGCAGCAGGCGGTGGTCTACGATCCGCTGCATGAGGAACTCTTCACTGCCAGCCGTGGGCGCGGGGCGCTGCTCAATGACCGCCGTATCCGGGTCAGCAACCGGCGCGACCTCGCCGGAGCACTGATCGGTACCGGTATTCCGTTTCGTGATCAGGGCAACCTGGATGTCTATCTGGCCATGCTGCGGGCGATGATCGAGGATACCGCGGGCATCCGCCGGCCTGGCTCCGCGGCGCTGGATTTCGCCTATGTGGCGGCTGGACGGCTGGACGGCTTCTGGGAGCTGTCGCTCTCACCCTGGGACTTTGCCGCCGGGCTGCTGCTGGTCACCGAGGCTGGCGGCACGGTCACGGATCTGGCCGGGGGTGATCGCTATTTTGAGACGCTCAACCTGGTTGCTGGCGGACTCAAAGTGCACCGCGCCATGGTCGAGCGGCTGCGCCCGTTCCTAGGGCCGAAGCTGCCGGCCTAGCGGCCGGTCGAGAATCACCGGCACACCTGCCGATCGGATCAGCGCTGCGTAACCCGACTCCAGTGCCGGCATGGTCCCACCTGTCGTTGCATTGGTCTTCAGTGACGTTGCCGGGATAGCTAGTACATCAGTCGGTCGGACGGGTGCGCGCGACGGCATCCGTCCCGGGGCGAGTCCCATCCCAAGACCTAGCGTGCAGACCAACTCCGAACTCGCGGACCGGCCGCACACCCGGCGCGATCCCCTCCCCATCCGCCACGAGCGCCCGCTGGCCCTGGCGGTCACCGGCAGCGGCGGCAACGGTGCCCTTACCGCCGGGATGATCCTGCTCGCCGCGGTCGCGCGCGCCGGGCTCTACGGGCTGCTCACCCGTTCGGCCGGGCCGCAGATCCGGGGGGGCGAATCGGCCGCGATGCTGCGTTTCGGCCCCGAGCCGCTCGCCTGTATCGGGGATCGCATCGACCTGCTGTTGGCGCTTGACTGGGCCAACCATCTGCGCTTCAGCGAAGAGCTGCCGCTGGCGCGCACTAGCCTGGTCCTGGCCGATCCTGCCGCCGGGACCCTGCCGCCGGTGATTGCCGCCAGCGGTGCCGCACTGCACCCCATTGCGCTGCGCGCCGCCGCCCGCCGCTATTGCGACGGGCGCACCAACATGGTGGCGGTCGGGGTGGTGGGGGCAGTGGCCGGGCTGCCGCTGGCGGCCTTGCTGCAGGGCGCCGCCGAGAGTCTGGCGCCTAAGGGCGAGGCGATTGTGACCGCCGCGACAGCCTGCATCCGCGCCGGCTTTGCGGTGGTACATGGCGAGGCGACCGTTACCGCGGCCGAAGCCAGCTGCCCGCCGGCCGCCCTGGCGCGCTGGAACATCAGTGGCAACGAGGCGGCCGGCCTGGGCGCCTTGCGCGGCGGGGTGCGTTTCGTTGCCGCCTATCCCATCACCCCAGCTAGCGATCTGCTGGAATGGCTGGCGCCACGGCTGCCTCGCCTCGGCGGCCTACTGATCCAGGCCGAGGACGAACTGGCCGCGATCAACATGGTCATCGGTAGCAGCTTCGGCGGGGTGCCCGCGCTCACCGCCACCTCAGGGCCGGGGCTGAGCCTGATGAGCGAGGGCCTGGGGCTGGCGGTGGCGAGCGAGACCCCGATCGTGGTGGCCAACGTCATGCGCGGTGGACCGAGCACCGGCATCCCGACCAAGTCTGAGCAGGCCGATCTGGACCTCGCCCTCTACGGCCTGCACGGCGATGCCCCGCATCTGGTGCTGGCGCCGCTGGATATCGCCGATTGCGCGTTCACCTTCGACTGGGCTACGCGCCTGACTGAGCGCCTGCAGGTGCCGGCGATCGTGCTCTCCGATCAGGCCCTGGGCCAGGCGCGGGCGATTTGCGATCCGCCCCCTGCCGCGCCGGCTCTGGCTGGGCGCGAGCGGGCCGTCCCCGGTGCCGGCGGCTATGCGCGCTATGCGGCCAGTATCGACGGTGTCTCGCCGATGGCGGTGCCGGGCGAACCAGGGCACATGTACACGGCCGAGGGGCTGGAACACAACGCCCGCGGAACCCCCTCCAGCATGGCCGCCGATCATTGTCGGCAACTGGACAAGCGCTGGCACAAGCTGGTGGCGCACAATTACGGGCCGACCTGGGCTGACATCGATGGCTGCCTTGACAGCCATCCGGCCGCCTTGCTTACTGGCGCCGCGCCGGGCGGCCTGTGCCTGATCACCTGGGGCTCCAGTCGCGGCGCCGTGGTCGAGGCGGCCGAGCGCCTGCGCCGCGATGGCTGGCTGGTGCGGGTGATCGCCCTGCGCCTGCTGGCCCCGCTGCAGCAGGCGGCCCTGCGTGCGGCCATCGCCGGGGCGGGTGCGGTGCTGGTGGTGGAACTCAATCATCGTGGCCAGTTGTTCCGCTATCTGCATGCCCAGGAGGTCCTGCCGACCACAGCCCGCGTGCTCGCCCATCCCGGTCCCCTGCCGCTGCGCCCGGCAGAGATCATCGCCGCGGTGCAGGCGCTGGAGGACGCCCCGGTGGCCTGAGACCGGGGCGGCCGCCGCTGCTCGGAGTTCGCGCGATCGATCCCAGCCCATCCACCTCAACCCGCCATCCGCGCCGCCCTCATGGATAGCACCGCCATCCCCAGTCTCGGCGCCCGCGACTACAAGTCCGACCTCAAGCCGGTCTGGTGTCCCGGGTGCGGCCATTTTGCCGTGCTCTCGGCCCTGACCCGCACGCTCGCCTTTCTGGCGCTGCCCAAGCATCGCATCGCGGTGATCTCGGGCATTGGCTGCTCCTCGCGGCTGCCTGCCTATCTGGATTGCTACGGCTTTCACGGCTTGCACGGGCGTGCCCTGCCGCTAGCGACCGGACTCAAGGCGGCGCGGCCCGATCTCACGGTGATCGTCACCGGCGGCGATGGCGATGGCTTCTCCATCGGCGGCAATCACTTCCTGCATGCCTGCCGGCGCAACCTGGACCTGACCTACATCGTGATGGACAACCAAGTCTATGGCATGACCAAGGGGCAGGCCTCACCCACCACCCGCCCGGACTGGCGCCGCAGCCGCCTGACCCCAGAGGGCACCGGGATGCAGCGCTTCAAGCCAGCCGCCATCGCCCTTGCCGCCGGTGCCGGCTTCATTGCCCGCGGCTTTGCTGGCGATCCCAACGGCCTGTCGCACTTGCTGGCCCAGGCCATCGAATATCCCGGGTTCGCCTTCGTGCAGGTGTTGAGCCCATGCCAGACCTTCCGTCCCGAAAGCCGGGAATGGAAGACGCGGGTGCATCCCTGTGCCGGTGCCCCAGCGCGCGACCCGGCCACGGCGGCACAGCTCATGCTGACCGACGACGGAATGGCGCTGGGGCTACTCTATGCCCAGGTGTTGCCACCCTTCGAGTCCCAGCCACGCCTGGAAGGCGACGATCTTGCGGCCATTGAGGCGGAGTTTGCGCTATGAACGGGGAGCAGTCTGGTGCCAGCGGTACCATCGGCAGCGTCGCCGAACTCTTGGTGCACGCATTGGAACTGGAACACGAGGCGGCCACCCATTACGAGGGTCTGGCCGACAGCATGGCGAGCCATCACAACGCCGAGGTCGCGGCCCTGTTCCGGCGCTTGGCGCGGCGCAGCAGCGAACGCGCCGGCGACCTGGCCGACCGTGCCGCCGGCCTGCAGTTGCCGCATATCGCGCCCTGGTCGTTCAAATGGAACTGCCCCGGCAATCCGAGCGATCCGGACTGTCTGCATGCCGAGGTAGGCTACCGGATGCGGGCGGTACAGGCGCTGCGGCTGGCTATCCACAACGAGCGTCGCAGCCACGCCTTCTATTTACAGGTGGCCGGCAGCGCTGGTGAGCCGGTGGTGCGGCAACTGGCCGCGGAACTGGCCGCGGTCCAGACCGAGCATCTGACCTGGTTGGCCGATCTGCTGGCCCGCGAGGCACTGACCGACCGGCCGTTGCCGGAGGATCTGGATCCACCGCAGCTGCCATGAGGGCAATGCCAGGGTGATCCGACTGACCTCCTGCCTACTGCTCGACCAATACCCCAGCCGGCAGTCAGCGGTCGGCCGCGATCAGGGGGCGGCTTGGTGGTCCCCGCAACCACCGTGCCCGGCAGTTGTGCACATCCGCAGCGGACGCGTCCAGGGTGTGTACGATGCGTCCATCTTTGCGCACGATGATTTTTTATTTCAATAAAAACAACACGCTGCCGGATGGTAAAGATTCGTCCAAGGCGGCTGGGCGGTTGCCGCACCATGCACTTAGGCGCATTGCCCCGGCCTTGTGCACAGAGTTATCCACAGCGACTGTTGATGGTTTCCTAAGTCCTTGGGCAGGATAAAGGTCTTGCGTTGGGCGGCGGCAGTGCCGTGGCACCGGCGGCGCCCGGCGTTGCCCACGACAGGGCCGCACCTTGGTCAGTTTGGTCCCGGTTCCGGTCTTGGCTAGGGTTTCGGCGCGCGGGCAGGCTATGGGCGCCCTGTTACGGGTCGATCGTCCCCGCTGGCCTCCCCGCCAGAATGCGATAGCCTCAGCAGCCGTCCTTCGGGTCGGCCGGATTCCCCCCTCGCGCCGCGGCGTCGCCCAGCCTCGGTCCTTTACCCGCACGGCATGGAACCGGCCGTGGTCGTGCCAACTGGTTGGGCCGACAGCGCCAGGCGGGCGGCGCCATAGGCGGCGTCCTGGCGGGCCGCCGGCAGCACCGGCAGTCCCAGGATGCGGGCACGGATGGCGGTCCATTGGCGGTTGCCGGCCCCGCCGCCGACACTGAGGATGCGTCGCGGCGGCGGCGCGCCGAGGGCGGTCAAGCGCGCATAGCCGGCGCGCTCGATGTGGGCGATCCCCTCGAACAGGCCGGCGAGGAAATGGGCATCATCGGCCGGGCGTGGGGTGAGCCGGGGTGCCAGGTGCGCATCGGCATGGGGGAAGCGCTCGCCGATTGCCGGCAGCGGGTAGTAGTCCAGGCCACTCGGGCGGCTTGGATCGATCTGCGCGCTCAGGGCGGCCAGGCGGGCATCGTCGAAGAACTGGCGCAACACCGCGCCGCCGCTGTTGGAGGCCCCGCCGGCCAACCAGAGGTCGCCGATACGATGGCTGTAGATCCCGTGGCTGGCGGCATTGACCGGGCGCGGGCTGGCCAGCTTCAGCACCAGCGTGCTGCCGAGGCTGGTCACCGCGTCGCCGGGGGCCTGGATGCCGGCGGCCAAGGCGGCGGCGGTGCTGTCGGTGGTGCCGGCCAGGATGCGCAGGTCCACCGGTAGCCCCAGGTGCCGCGCCAGGGTCGGGTCGATCGCGCCCAGATCCTGGCCTGGCGGGTGGCAGTGGGGCAGGGCCGCCCAGACGCCCGCCCAAGCGGCGCGCCAGTGCGCGGGCGCAGCCACCGGCGGCGGCATGCGCAACCAGTCCGGCCAGCGTCCGCTGACCGGGTCGAAGCCGAGCTTCAGACCGTTGTTCCAGTCGCTCTCACCCCGCCCGGCGCGGACATAGCAGCCGCGCAGCCGGGCGCCGATCCAGTCGGCCTGGTGCAGGGCCAGCACCGGCCCGGCGACCGGCGCCCGCGTCTGCAGCAAGTGCAGCAGCTTGGCCAGGCTGGCGCTGGCGCCGCGGGCGGGGCTGTCGGCCGGGGCGCAGCGCGCGATCCAGTCTGCCGCCGCCGCCGCGCTGGCGTCGTTGTACATCAGTGCTGGCCCCAGCGGCCGGCCGTCGGGGGTGCACAGCAGCAAGGTCGCCGAGGTGCCGTCGAGCGCCAGGGCGCGCGGCGGCGCGGTGACCAGGGCGCGCAGGTCTGCGGCCAGGCGCGCCAGCACCGCCACCACCGCCTGCCACCAGCAGGCCGGGTCCTGCCAGACCCGCGCGCCATCGCGCTGCGGGGCCGGTAGGTCCACCGCGGCGGCAGCGATGACATGGCCGGTGGCGTCCACGGCCAGCGCCCGGCAGCCGGAGGTGCCGAGATCCAGCCCGATGACCGGTCTGCTGGCCAGGTCGGCCACGGCGGGTGCGCGCTCCGGGCTGACGCTGCGCGGGTGCTGGCCCACCAACGGAGCGCCGCTTAGGGTAGTTGCACCGGCAGTGGCGGGCTCCAGCCGGCGGCGCGATGCTCGGCGACGACGCTCGTATAGATGCCGCCGCGGACGTTGAACTGCGCGGTCAGGCGCAGGAAGCGCGGCGCCAGCGCCTGCACCAGATCGGCCAGGATGCGATTGGTGACCGCCTCGTGGAAGGCGCCCTCGTCGCGATACGACCAGACGTAGAGCTTGAGCGATTTCAGTTCCACGCACTGGCCGTCGGGCACGTATTCCAGCAGCAGCTCGGCGAAGTCCGGCTGGCCGGTCTTCGGGCACAGGCAGCTGAACTCGGGCACGCGGATGCGGATGCAGTAGTCGCGTTCCGGGGCGGGGTTGGCAAAGGTCTCCAGGGAACGGCTCGGATTGCTGGGCATGAGAACAGAGAAGCGGACCGGCGCAACGGAGGGGGAGGGAGACGGCGGCAGTGCCGCCGCTGATCAGGCAGCAGTCTAACAGGCGCCGGCCGGCGGTGGCGGCCATAACCCCGTGCTTGTGCTGTAAATTGGGCTTCAGTATCTTGCCGCGATGCGCCTGGAGAAGATCAAGCTCGCCGGTTTCAAGTCCTTCGTGGACCCGACCACGGTGCCGTTCCCGAGCAACCTCGTGGGCGTGGTGGGGCCGAACGGCTGCGGCAAGTCCAATGTGATCGACGCGGTGCGCTGGGTCATGGGCGAGTCCTCGGCCAGGCTGCTGCGCGGCGAATCCATGGCCGACGTGATTTTCAACGGCAGCAGCGGGCGCAAGCCGGTCGGCACCGCCAGTATCGAACTGCTGTTCGACAACAGCGCTGGTCGCGCCGGCGGTCAGTACGCCCGCTATCAGCAAATCGCGGTCAAGCGCCAGCTCTCCCGCGACGGCCAATCGGCCTATTTTCTCAACGGTACCCGCTGCCGGCGCCGCGACATCCAGGATCTGTTCCTCGGCACCGGGCTCGGGCCGCGCAGCTACGCCATCATCGAGCAGGGGATGATCTCGCGCTTCATCGAGGCGCGCCCGGAGGAGCTGCGACTGTTCATCGAGGAGGCGGCCGGTATCTCCCGCTACAAGGAGCGCCGCCGCGAGACCGAAAACCGCATGCACCACACCCGCGACAATCTGGCGCGTCTGGACGACCTGCGCGAGGAGGTCGCCAAGCAACTGCAGCATCTGGAGCGTCAGGCCGCCACCGCCGCCCGCTATCGCAGCCTCAAAGAGGAGGAGCGCCGGCTCGAGGATGAACTGGCCGCCCTGCAATGGCAGGCCCTGGCACAGGAACTGGCCACCGGCGCGCGGGCGCTGGCGGCTGCGCAGACCGCTGCCGAGGCCGACCGCGCCGAACTGCGCCGGCTGGAGGCCGAGATCGAGGCCCAGCGCACCGCCCAGGCCGATGCTGCCGATGCCTTCAACGCGGTCCAAGGGCGCTACTACGCCATCGGCGCCGAGATCGCCCGCCTGGAACAGGCACTGCGCTTCGCCGCCGAGACCCGCGAGCGCCACGAGCGCGACCTGGGCCGGGTCGCCCGCGAACTGGCCAGCGCCACCGACCTGGTCGCGCGCGACCAGGCCGAGATCGCTGACCTCGATGCCGCGCTGGCCGCCGACGACCCGCGCGAGACCGCGGCGCGCACCCAGCTCACTGCCTGCCAGGACCAGGTGCAGGCGGCAGAGCAGGCGCAGGAGGCCTGGCAGGGTCGCTGGGATGACAGCCAGGCCCAGGTGGCGGCCGCCGCCGCCGAGGCCCAACGGGCGCGCGCCGACATCAACCATCTGGAGCAGGGCCTGGAACAGGATCAGCGCCGCGCGGGGCGCATCGACGAAGAACTGGCGCGGCTCGACGATCGCGCGCTCGAGGAGCGCCTGGTGGGCCTGGAGGAGCGTTCCGACGGGCTCGACGAGCGCCTGCATCTGGCCGCCGATGCCCAGGCCCGTGCCGCCGGCGCCCTGCGCGAGGCCGAGCAGGCGCGCCGCGATCTGGCCGCGCGCCTGGATGCCGCCCGCACCGAACTGCAGACCACCCGTGGCCGCCAGGCCTCGCTGGAGGCCCTGCAGGATGCCGCCCTCGACAGCAGCGATGCCGCCATCGCCGCCTGGATCGATGCTCAGGGTCTGCAGGACGCCCCACGCCTGCTCGATCTCATCGAAGTGGCCCCGGGCTGGGAGTGCGCCGTCGAGGCGGTGCTGGGGCCGCTGCTGGGGGCCCTGTGCGTGGATGACCCGCCGGCGCTGGCCGCCAGCCTGCCCGCCGCCGCGGCGGGGGCACTGACCTTGGTCGCGCGCAACGGCGGGGGTCTGGTCGCGGCGCCGGCCGGCACCCTAGCCGAGCAGGTGGCCGGGCCGGCTGCCCTGATCGGCCTGCTGGCGGCAGTGGTCACCGTCGATGACTTGCCCGCGGCGCTGGCCCGGCTCGCTGACGGCCCCGGTCGCCCCGGCCCCCCCGGGCAGCGCCTGGTCACCCGCGCCGGACTCTTGCTCGGCCAAGGCTGGATCAGCACCCCGGCGCTGGGTCCACAACTGGCCGGTAGCATCGGCCGCGCCGAGGAACTCAAGGCCCTGCAACAGGCCGCCGATGAACTCGATGAGATCATCATCGAGCTGGGCGCCGAGCAGCAGGCGCAGGCGAGCCAGCGCCAGCGCCTGGAACAGGATCGCGACGACGCCCTGGAGCAGGTCGCCCGACTCAGTCGCGAGCGCGCCGCGTTGGATGCCGAACTCGGCGCCGGGCGCGCCCGCCTGGAGCACCTGTGCGAGCGCCGTGCCACGCTGCTGGAAGAGCGCCAAGAACTGGCCACCCGCGCGGCTGAGCTCAGCGCCGCGATCGCCGCCGGCCGCACCCGGCTGCACCAGGCCCTGGCCGCCAACGAGTCCCTGGCCGCTGCACGCGATGCCCTGAGCACCGAGCGCGAGCGCCTGCGCACGGCGGTGCAGCGCGCCCGCGACGAGGAACAGCACTGGCGCGAGGCGGCACAGGCCCTGCACGTTGCCGCCGAGACCCGCCGCGCCCAGCGCGGCGCGATGGCCGCCAACCTGGCGCGCGCTGCCGCCCAGGCCACCGTGCTGACCCAGCGTCGCGACGAACTGGCCGAGCTGCTGGAGGCCGCTGCCGAACCCGCCGCCGACGATCAGGACCGGCTGCAGGAACAGCTGCAGCGGCAACTGGCGGTGGAGGCGGAACTGGCCGCCACCCGCACCCGGATGGAGGCCTGCGATCAGGCCGTGCGCGCCGCCGAACAGCAGCGCCATCAGGTCGATCAGCGCCTGGCCACGGCCCAGGCCGGCCTCGACACGGCGCGCCTGGCGCGCCAAGAACTGCTGGTACGCCAGCGCACCCTGGAGGAGCAGCTCGGCGCCCGCGGTGCCGACCCCCAGGCCCTGCTGGCCGCACTGGTCGCGCATCCATCTGCCCCGCTCGACCTCCTCGCCGCGGCCGCGGCGGACCCGGCGGCCGGGCCGCTCGACCGCTGGCGGGCCGAGCTGGCGGCGGTGCAGGGGCGCATCGCCCGCCTCGGCAACATCAACCTGGCCGCCATCGACGAATTCGCGGAACAATCCGAGCGCAAGCGCTACCTCGACGCCCAGCACGAGGACATCAGTGCCTCGCTGGCCACGCTGGAGGCGGCCATCCGCAAGATCGACCGCGAGACCCGCCAGCGCTTCAAAGAGACCTTCGACCGCGTCGATCAGGGTCTCAAGGACCTCTTCCCGCGGGTCTTTGGCGGCGGTCAGGCCTATCTCGAACTGACCGGCGAGGATCTGCTGGAGACCGGCGTGACCATCATGGCGCGCCCGCCGGGCAAGCGTAACAGCAGCATTCATCTGCTCTCCGGCGGTGAGAAGGCGCTAACCGCGGTGGCCCTGGTGTTTGCCATCTTCCAGCTCAATCCCGCCCCCTTCTGCCTGCTCGACGAGGTGGACGCCCCGCTCGACGAGGCCAACGTGGGACGTTTCTGCGATCTAGTGCGGGGCATGTCCCAACAGGTGCAATTCATCTTCATCAGCCACAACAAGGTCACTATGGAGATGGCCGATCACCTGCTCGGGGTCACCATGCACGAGCCTGGCGTCTCGCGCCTGGTGAGCGTGGACGTCGACGCCGCGGTGCGCCTGGCGGCGGTGTCCTGAGCGCTTGTGAAAAAACCGCCGACCGGCTGCGGACGCCCCCCGGGACACGCCCGGGGAGCCTCCCGCGACGGCGGGCGATCTTTATCCAATCGTTGAACCTAGAAACGGCAGTTGACTGCTTCGTGCATCACGCAAGTGATCGACTGGTCGGGGATTCTGCGCTCGCCTCGAGATCACCTTTCCGGTGCGGGTCGCGACGGCCCCCTGATCCCAACCAGGGGGCACGCCCCGCGCGGCGCCCGGCTGCGTGACAACGCGTTGGAATAGATCACTCTTGCGCCTCGTTGTGCCTTGCCGGACGGCGGGACGCACCCTGGGGGCCGTTCAACTGCCGCTTCTAGGTTGAAAGTGCGCCCCGCCCGGTCGGAGACATGCAGACCTGCTTCTGCACGCCTGGCGGCCAACGCGCTAACCGTGGAGCAATGGTGATGCTGCCGACGATCGCCCGGCAGCGCTCGCCGCGGCTGCGCCTGAAATGGCGCATGACCTTGTCTCCGTGGCTGTCCCGCTGGGGTTGGTGCGGATTGCTGCTGCTCTGGGGGACCGCCGTTGCCACGCTTCTGCTGGCCCGGGCGGCTTAATCCGGGTTGCACGCTGGGTAATGCGCCATCATTGTCCGGGGGGAGTAGCGACGGCCCATCCCGGTGCCGGACCCGAACCTGGTGTACCCGATGTCTGATCTGACCGCCGACCAACGTCATGCCCTGACCCGCCGTACCATGTCCCTGGTCGAGGGCTGGGGTCTCGGTGCGACCGATATCCTACGCATCCTGCAACTGCCCGAGACCATCAAGGCGCGCAATATCGCCCGCTATCGCGAGGACGAGCCGTTTCCGGACGACGCTGCGGTGAACCGCCGGGTGGCCTATCTGCTGCGGATCGAGGAGGCCTTGCAGACCTATTTCCCGCGCAATCCGGAGATGCGCGACCTGTGGGTCAAGCGGGGCAACAAGCAGTTCGGTAAGCGTGCGCCGATCGCGGTGATGGTCGAGGACGGCGAGAGCGGCCTGATCGCGGTGTTATCGCATCTGGACTGCACTTTCGCCTGGGACCTGACGGGCTCCAAGACCGAGGCGGCAACCCAGTCCTGACCATTGCTGCCTTCAGGCCTGCACCTGCGGCCGTAGCGGCAGCCATCGGGTCGAACCAATTCGAGCCGGCTGTGGAGCCTCTGGGACCTCGGCCAGCGCGCAGGGGGCGCCGATGAGTTGCGCCAGACCCTGCCCAAAGAGGCGTGCGGGGGCGCTGCTGGTATAGCCGACGATGCCTGCGGTATCGAGCAGCAGGATGCCGTCGGCGGCTTGCTCGTCGTTGGTCGCGGTCGGCGCCTCCGCTGGCGGTGCGGATGCGGACCCTGTCGCGCAGGCGGGCGCTCGGTCATCGATACAGCAGATGGTCGCGGCGTTGCGCTTGCCAGGCCTGTTCGTCCGGGATCAGGCGTGCCTCCAGGTCGGCCGGGGTGGCAGCCGGGTCATCGACCCATTGACGCAGGAAAGGACCGCCGGTCAGCAGGTCGATGGCCAGGCGCTCGGTCTCGTATTCGTAAGGGAATGATCGCCAGATCGGATACGTGGGATATTCCAAGCGTAACGCCTTTAGGAACAGGGTCACCAGCCGGTAGGGGCGAAACCGCTCGTGCTGGTAATGGCGGGTGTCGGTGTGCACCTGCAGGCCGTGACAGAGCTGGCCCTGATGCTTGTGGAACACTGGCTCGAAGGCGCAGCAGCGCAGGATACAGCCCTGCATCCAGTCGGCCTGCAGGGTCTCCATGCGCCGCAGCAGGCGGCAGATATCCAGATCTGGTGCGCCAACCACCTCCAGCGGCGTGCTGGTGCCGCGGCCCTCGGAGAGGGTGCTGCCCTCAATCAGCACAGTGCCGGGGAAGCAGCGGGCCATGTTCAGGCTGGAGGCATTCGGGCTGGGATTGACCCAGGGAAGCTCGTCTCGGGGCCAGCCGAAGCCCGGGCCGGCGGCTGGGTTGTAGCCCTGCATCCGGATCAGCTCGAGGTCCAGATCCAGGCGGCGTTCGGCGACCAGCCAGCGCGCCAGTTCGGCGAAGGTCAGCCCGTGGCGCATCAGTAGCGGGGCAGCACCGACGAAGCTCTCCCAGCCTGGCTCCAGCAGGCTGCCCTCCAGCGGACGCCCGGCCGGGTTGGGGCGATCCAATATCCACACCGTCTTGCCCGCCGCGGCGCAGGCCTCCAGCATGTAGGCCAGTGTAGTGACATAGGTATAGATGCGGGTGCCGATGTCCTGCAGGTCCACCAGTAGCACATCGAACTGCGCCAGCATCGCTGCGGTGGGATAGCGCACCTCACCATAGAGGCTGAACACCGGGATGCCGTGCAGCGGGTCCATATAGTCCCCGGATTCGACCATGTTGTCCTGCTTGTCCCCGCGCATACCGTGCTGGGGGCCGAAGGCGGCGGTGAGCTGCAGGCCGCCGAGCGCCATCAGGGCATCGAGGCTGTGGCGGCCAACCGAATTGACCGCGGCGGCATGTGCGAGCAGGGCCACGCGGCGACCGGTCAGCGGGCGGCGTAGGTTGCCCTCGGCGAGCAGACGATCGATTCCCAGGCGCATAGTGATCTACCGGAAAGGCAAGTGGGGTCGGGGATGGCCACATTAGGCCGCGTGGGCGACCGCCGGTGGGCCGGCCCTGGGTTAGGTGATTGTCGGTAACTGTGATGCCAGGTGACGCAGGATTGCCGTTCGCCTTCAAGGCGGGCTGGCAGAAGCATCGCAAGCGCTGTGAACGCCAGTGCGACGCTGAAGGAGGACGTCGAGACCAGCTCAGATGGTATGAAGGTTGATAATAATCGCCTTAATAGGCGGCTAGCGTTTGCTGCAGGCTGCCGACGGCCCGGTGGCCGAAGACAATATCGCCCTCGCGGCCGTGGTCGAGCCATAGTCGGCCAAGTCCGTTCTGGCCGTCTTGTCCCAGGATGAGGTTGGCCTGCCCGCGGGCGCCATCGTCGCAGACCACCTGGAAGATCGCTTCGCGGTCGCCGGCGAGGGCGCTGTAGCGGCCGCGGCAGGTATTGCTGGCACCGCGAGCGCTGAAGGTACCGCTGACCGGGGTGACGCGATAGCTGCCCTGATAGATCTCATTGTCCAGAATGATCAGCAACGGCCGGCCGACGGTCTGCTGGCCGCGCGGCTCGGTCTGGTCCCAGGTCTCCTGGAAGTGCTCCAGCACCGCGCTCAGGCAGGTGTGCCGGTGCTCCATCGGGGTCGGCCGACAGAGTACCCGCGCATAGTCCATGGGCTTCAAGGCCACGACGACGCGGTCGAAATCGATGCCCCCGCGGCGGCCGGAACAGCCGCCGAGAAGCACCGCCAGCAGCACCAATCCAAGCAGCGCCAGCACCGCGGGGCGCCAGCCCCATTGCTGCCAGCGCTGCGTCGGTATGGCTGGTGCGCGGTCGACCTGGCGATTGATGGTGATCCTGGGCGCGCCCTCGGTCTTGGCTGTCGGCTCTGTATACAATGGCTCGTGCCCCATGGGCGATGCTCGCAGGCAGCAACCCTGCCCGCCCGGATGAATACCGCCTTTGGCGCAACTATAGCGCGCATCGCTGCCGATGGGACCGCTGGTTGCACCGGCCCGTGGGGCCGGCCCGTGGGGCCGGGCCAAGGATCGGGCGGGCCGACCGCAACCGGCCGGGGCCGGTCCCCTGTGCTAGGCTGATGCCACGCCATCCGCGTCGCGCCTGCCATTTCGATGAGGCCCCTGTTATTGCTGCCACGCCGCCGCTGGACTCTGCTTGCGGCCGGCTTGGTGGCCCTCGCCTTGCTGAGCCTGGCTGGGGTTCGCTGGTTGGCGCTGCAGGTCAACCGCACCGAGCCGCCGCTGCTGCAGCGGCCGACCTCGCCGCTGGTGTTGGATCGCGCGGACCGCCTGCTACGCGCCTTTACCGTCGAGGACGGGCGTTGGCGGCTCGCGGTGACCCCGGCTGCGGTTGACCCCCTGCTGATCGAGATGCTGCTGGCCTTCGAGGACCGGCGCTTCTACCGGCATCGCGGCGTGGACTCCCTGGCCCTGCTGCGGGCCGCGCGCCAAGCCCTGGTGCAGCGGCGTATCGTCTCTGGCGGCTCGACCCTGACCATGCAGGTGGCGCGACTGGCGAGCGGGATGCCAACCCGCTCGGCCGCCGGCAAATGGCAGCAATTGCTGATGGCCGTGGCCCTGGAGCGGGTCGCGGACAAGCAGGCGATCCTCACCGCCTGGCTGAATCTGGCCCCCTACGGCGGCAATCTGGAGGGGGTACGGGCCGCCGCCCTGGCCTGGCTGGGCAAGGAGCCGGCGCGCCTGACCCCGGCCGAGGCGGCCCTGCTGGTGGCGCTGCCGCAGGCGCCGGCGCCGCGCCGGCCGGACCGCGACCCGGCCGCCGCCC
>REDK01000081.1 GCA_007693535.1 Chromatiaceae bacterium | reverse complement strand
CGTCGGTGAGCAGATCCATTGCAATGAGGTTCCGCGCAACCTGTTCGCGTCCTTCTTCGCGTCCTTCTTCGCGTCCTTCGTCGCGTCCTTCTTCGCGTCCTTCTCGCTTCGCTTCATTGAGCAGCGATAGTTCGTCGCGCAGCGCCCGCTCGCGCACGAATGCCAGGCGGCGTGCTTCTTCGTCGGCACTGAGTACGCGGATGCGGTTCATCGCCTGTTTGACTGGTTCGTGAACAACTGTGGTCTGCGTACGCGTGAGGGTGGCTGTTGTTGGAGTCGGTAGGGTGTGCGCGCGCAGCGTGCGCACCGCGTGGGGCGTGGCTGGACGCCTTCGGTGCGCAACCTGCGGTCGCACACCCTACGTTGGCCGAGGGAAATAGGGGACGCACCACGTTTTTTGTCGGCCAGAGTGTTGCCGGGCTGTCTTACGATCCAAGACGCATGATCCACGGACTGCTCATGCTGCTCGACACGAATGGCACGCAGATCTTCGTGAGTGGACATGTCGATATTACCCGTCTCGGCGAAGATCTCTCGATCTTCGGGCCTGGCATCGGCCGCGTCGGGACCGACCATGACGCAGGTCTTGCCTTGTCGGCGCAGCGCTTGCGCGAGCGCATGGCAGCGGGTCAGGTGCCCGTAGCCGATGACGGGACCGGCGTTGCAGCGGAAGAGGATGGCCATTCCGAGATGAGCGCCTGACGATCCATGATGTGCTGGTTGGCCAGCGTGGTCTTGATCAGGAGCGGCGAGACGTCGAATGCACTGGCCGCATCTGCGATCTGATCCGCAGACGTAGGGTGTGCGCGCGCAGCGTGCGCACCGCAGCGGCTGGCGCAGACGCACGGAGCTGAAGCTCCGTACTCCAGGGGGCGCCGGTGCTTGGAGTCCGTGGCTTAAGCCGCGGAAGAGTCGCGTCGGGTGTGAATACGAAAAGGGTAGAGTAGAGAGCAGGCATCCGGCGTCCGTAGATCCGGCCTATCTGTTTCCGCCCCTTTCGTTTGGCGGTGCCTCAATAGCCGAGTCGTAGCCACAGGATGCCAGCCCTCCCTCATCAGTAGGGTCGAGAACTGGCGCGCCGACGTTAGGGTCCGGTGGATCCTCCAGCGCTTTCGCGCTGGCCCTCAGTCCGGCTCCCATGATCACGTTTCCAGCCCCCGCCACGTCAAACCCGGCGTGCCGTTTTCCGGCACCGGGCTTTCCTGCCGACTTCACATCCAGGGTTATGAGACCGCTTGCACTGGGAGCGCTTTCGGCTTACGCAGCCCGATTCGGTACCCGTCGTAGAGCCCGAGCACCTCGTATAGCCACGTCCTACTCCACCTCTTCCAGCCAAAGCCCTGACGCTGACGCGCGCGCATCAGATGGCGCCGAATCTTCTTCTCCACCCAAGCTTGGACATACCCGAAACAGCGACTGGAGTGCCCCACCCGAAAGTAGCCTACCCACCCCCTGAGGATCGGCACACCCAGCGGACGGTAGCGTCTATCCCCCTTGGGAATGTCGCTGCGCCGCACCGGTTGCGGCCGATAGCCCATTCGGCGTATCCGCGCCGACAGGTCCTCCAGTCGCGCTTCCAGGTCCTTTTACCAGACGCACCGCAAGGCTCGATACTGGGCTCGCGGCACACGATTACCCAGGCGGGACTTCCACCCGCTAGAACACGCGGCCGTGCCAGGCCGCACTGTCCCCGTTTCCCTAGGTCCCATTTCCCGCTCAGAAGGTTCTGACCGCAAGCCCCATGGTGGAAGCCGCTTCGGCCATCACGGCATCCGCCGTCGCCACGGTTTCGATCCCCAACTGGTTGACCAACGCGAGGTGCAGGGCATCCAGTGTGCGCAGTGGATGTTCTGGGTAGCGGGTGATCAAGTTCACCGCCTCATCGAAGCAGGCGTCGGTTACCGGATGGTCCTGCAGCCAGCCGCGGGCGATGTCATCCAGGAACGCGGCGTACAGCACGGATTCGAGTTCGGCGTTCAGTTCGCCCATGCGCCGGCGCCGACTCAGCAGCGAACGCATCTCGGTGCGGGTGAGCCTGCTGATGATGGCCACGTCGATCGCCTGAAGGTAATCGACAAAGGCGTCGGACCCCGGTTCATTGAGATACCACTTCGCGAGGGCGCTGGTGTCGAGGTAGACGCGGCTGTCAGCGCTCATCGCGCTCGGCGCGGATCAGCTCGGCCGACGGGGTCTTCAGCCGGGGGGTGCGGGCACGCAGGTCGGCATGATCGGGCCGCCGCCGGGTCCCCGCAACGGGCAGAATGCGCGCGATGGCGCGGCCGCGGCGACTCACGACGATCTCACCCGCCTCGTCCACCAGCTTGTCGAGCTGACCGATCGCGGCGCGCATTTCCCGCACATTGAGTTCTTTCATCCAATATCCCTCGTGTGTGCTTCGTTCCCGAAACTTGTAGCACATCCATCCGGCCCCGACAAAGGGGACAGATTTGTTTTCCTCCCTCCCGAGCCACGTCCGAGACCGTCGCCACCGCCGGCCGCTCAGGTGGACGCGGCTCGATCCTGCGCCCCAGCACCCGCTGCACTTCGTCCACGAAGCGGCGGTTGCCGGTCAGTTGGCCCCGTTGAAGCGCCTCGCGCAGCAGCCCGAGTTCCTCTTCCGGCACGCACTGCTCGACGAACGCGCGGTAGCGGGCGCGGCGTTCGGTCTCGTTCTTGCCAAGATCGAGGTCATTCGGATCCAGATCGATCCAGCATTCGCCGGAAACGGTGACAGTTTCATTTTTTTCCAGCTTCCAGTCCGCGCTTCCCTCCGCGCGAAGTAAAAATAAATCTGTCACCGTTGCCCCGTCCCCGTTTCCCCGTCCGCGGCGGGAAGCCTGGGACTCCTAGCGGGTAAAACGTGGTCTGTCCCTGGTTGGTCCGACTGCCGTTGGACCGCCCCGCATGCTTGCCGCGTTGGTCATAGTGCCTGCATCGCCACCAACTTGCCGAAGCGCGATTGGTGAGCATCACGCAGCTCTTCGTAGGCCCCCTCCTCGACCAGCCGCCCCTGGTCGAACACATATACTCGATCCACATTGCGGATGGTCGAGAGCCGGTGGGCGATGATGACGACGGTGGTCTCGCCCTTGAGGGCGTCGATGCTGCGCTGGATGAAGCGCTCGGATTCGGTGTCCAGCGCGCTGGTGGCCTCGTCCAGGATCAGCAGGTTGGGCTTGCGGAATAGCTCTCTGGCGATGAACAGGCGCTGGCGCTGGCCGCCGGAGAGGCGGATGCCGCGGTCGCCGACCAGGGTGTGGTAGCCCTCCGGCAGGGTTTCGATGAATTGGTCGATGTAGGCCTGGCGAGCGGCCTCGCGGACGCGCTGCATCAGGTGTTGATCCTGGCGGGGATCGCCCTGCCAGAGGCAGATGTTGTTGGCGATGCTGTCGTCGAAGACGACGGTCTCTTGCGAGACGTAGCCGAGCTGGCAGCGCCAACTGGCGAGCTGGATCTGGTCGCCGGGGATGCCGTCGATGAGGACCTGGCCGCGGTCTGGCTTGAGCATGAGGGTGAGTAGGTCCACCAGCGTGGACTTGCCGGCGCCGGATTCCCCGACCAAGGCGACGGAGGTGCGGCTGGGGATGGTCAAGGAGACGCCCTTGATGACGTTGCCCAGCGCCGGGTTGTAGGCGAAATGGACGTCACGCAGCTCGATGGCGCGGGCGAACGGCGGCACCGGCTGGGTGCCGTCGGCCTCGCGGTGCTGGCGCTGCTGGTTGAACTCATCGCGCACCATCTCGACGCTGCCGACTTGGCCGAACAGTGTTTGCAGGCCGGATTGGATGCCCAGCACGGCATTCAGTCCGCGCTTAAAGAGCAGAATGGACACCAGGATGGGTGCAATGGGCTGTTGCAGCACGCTGAGTTTGATGATCACGATCAGGACGACACTCACCACGGCGATCGGCTCGAGAATCGAGCTGGTGAAGCTGCGAGCGACGCCCAGCTTGAAGTTATTGTGGGCCAGGCGTTGAATAGAACCCATCGACTCGTGGCGCAGGTGATCGAATTGGCCGGTCGCCGTGAGGTACTTGAACGCCTGCAGCGTTTGCACCAGGAGCTTGGTGAGCAGGCCGGCCTCTCTGGAGTTGGCTCGGGAGAGTTCGCGGACGAAGCGGTTGAGGCGCTGGAAGAGCAGCAGCAGCAGCACGCCGAGCACGAGCGCGATGAGCCCGAAGCGCCAGGCGACGACAAAGGCGAGCACGAGATAGGTCGCCGTCATGATGACGGTGGCGCCGAGCTGCACGAGCGATCCGAACGCACCTAGGAATTGCGCCACCTGGGCATTGAGGACGTTGATGAAGTGACCGGTGTCGCGCGATGCGTAGTATTGGTAACGCATACGGCTGTAGTGATTGAACAGCCGGCCTTTGAGCTGCACCTGAAGCTGGGTATTGAGGTGAGCGCGGTAGACCCCGGCCAAGAACAGCAGCAGCCCCTTGAGCAGGAAGAAGGCGCAGATGATCAACAGGATGGCGACGGTGGACTCACCGAGACCGAGTGCCGCGATGAACCCATTGAGGGTCTTGGCAAACCCGCCGACGGCGTCGCCGCCGATGCCATCGAGGCTTTGCAGTAACGGCAGCAGCATGACGATGCCGAGGCCCTCGGCCAACGAACTGGCTAGCGCCAGCGCAAACAGGATGTAGATCCGCCTGCCGAGATAGATCTGAAACAGCTTCAGATAATGGGGGATGTCGCGAATAGGATTGGCCATAAAAGCAGTCGGCAGTGATCAGCGGGGGTGACGCCGAGCGTTTGGCGGCGGCTGCTCTCGTGCCGCTGCGTGACCTCGGTTAGGTTGCGGATTAGGCACTGTTGCGCTGCGCTGGGCGCAGCCGCGGGCCTGGAGTCCGTGGCAAAGCCGCGGACGCGATACGCGGTGAGCGCGGGGACGCACGGCGCTGAAGCTCCGCACTCCAGGGCCGTTGGCGCTTGGAGTCCGAGGCTTGAGCCGCGGACGTGACCAGCACGCAGTGGCCATCCACCAAATTCCAGACGCATGTTCAAGCGCGCTGCCCATTGACCTGCCCACCTGCTGCTGGACGACCAGCACTGTTTCATTACCGCCGCCATCCATAACCGCCGTCGACTGTTGGACACGGAGCTGAAGGAGCGACTGATCACATTGTCGCATGCGGCCTGCGCTGCGGCACCATGGCGACTGGAACAATGGGTGATGTTGGACAAACACTGTCATCTGGTCGCCAAGAGCCCCCGCGGAAGCGCACTAGTGGCGGCATTGATGCATCTTAGTCCAGTGCGCACGCTTTGCGCACACACCCTAACCGGGCCATCGCCAACGTCGGGTGTGTGACCGAAGAGCTGCACGAGGTGCCGGCAGGCTTGCGTTTTGCCTCTGTGTCGAGGATCAGTTCGAGGTGCCGTCGCAATTCGGGAATCTTCTGCTCGATCGCGTCCCAGACGATCTCGTAATCGATGCCCATGTAGTCATGCATGACGCGATCTCGCATCCCTGCCATTGCACGCAAGGAGACCGTGGGATAACGGGTGCGCAAGGATTGGGGACGTGTTTTGTCGCTTCGCCAATGATTTCTAAGCTGCGCACAAAGGCCCTCTGCAGGGTTGGATCGGTGAGGAAATCGCGCGCAGCGAGGTTAGTCGCCTTACCTTCGAGATAGCGGGCCTCGTCCAGCATATGCTTGAGATAGGCAAGCTCATCGAAGGACATACTCGAAATCCCGGAGGATGCTGGCACCCAGGTGCGGGCCGAGGCTATTGGATGTGACAATCTCGACGCGCCGCCCAAGCATGATTTCGCAGAACTCACCCAGTTCCATCAGGTGGTCGAAGGTCGCTTGTCCCGGCGCAAACTCGACGTCGAGATCCACATCGCTATCGGAGGTGGGCTGGTCACGCTGGAAGGAGCCGAAAAATCCCGGCCTTTGTATGCCATAGCCGCGTAACCGCCGTTCGTTCTGGCTCAGCAGACGCAGCAAATCGCTCTTGGTGCCGACCGGCCTCGCAGCTCGTGGCTGGCGGAGGATGCGCCAGTTGATCCATCATTCAGAGTCGCTGAGTCGTTCATCGGCAGGGTTGAACCCCGCTTGAACACGAACGTTGCTAACGGCCGATCCGCGCGGGCTGTGAAGCTGCATGGCCCAGGTTACGTCGTGACAGAACGACCTCCGAGCCGGCGGCTTTGAGTGGAGGGCGGCGCCGACCTCGAGCAGCCCGCCGACGCGGCCCTTGATCCGAATGCGGCCCTCAGTGGGCGCGGTGATGCGCGAGAGGACTTTGAGTAGGGTGCGCTTGCCGGCGCCGTTGCGGCCGATGAGGCCCCAGACTCCAAGATGGGCATCGCCCTCTCTGACCTCCAGTTTGCTGTCGCGCCGCGCCCAAATCTGACCGCCCTGGCGGTTGCCGTGGTCGGTCTCGCCGATCTTGAGCAGGGGGTCGGGCCGGCGGCGCGCCTTCGCCCACCAGCGGTTGAGGTCTTCGCGCAGGGTGCCGCCGCCGCTCAGGCCGCGGCAGTCGTACGTGCTGAGGTGCTCGATGTGGATGACGATGGCGGCGATGGGGTTGAGCGCGGTGCCACGCCAGGCAAACCAGGCGATGAAGGCGAGGGCGATGAAGGCGAGGAAGAAGACGAGTTGGATGGCGAAGGCGATGAGCTTGGAGATGCGGTCAGCGATGGGCACTGCCAGGCGCGGGAAGTAGACCTTGTCGAAGATGCCGGCGTTGCCGGCGAAAGTATTGGAGGTGGCGGTGAGGACGTTGGCGAAGTCGCGCCCGCTGCGCGCGCGCAGCGGGCGCACCGCAGCAGCGGTGGCGTTGCCGCGGGCGTGATGCGCGGCCGGGCGCAGACGCACGGAGCTGAAGCTCCGGACTCCAGGGGCCGCCGGTGCTTGGAGTCCGTGGCGCAGCCGCGGGCTTGGTGCAGCGCCTGAGCGCGCGGGATGGGAGCTGCCATGGCGTTCGGTACGTGGGTGAAACTGCGGGTCCGCCGGGGCTCCAGTGCTCGGGCGCGGCGGCGTTCGCATGGACCTCGGCCCGCAGTTGGGCGATTTCCCGCTCTAGGGCGTCGTATTCGGCAAGCTGGCGCTGGCTGGCGTCGGGGCGCTCGGCGAGGAGGCCCAGGATGCGGAAGTGGGCCTCGTCGGTCAAATCGGTCAAATTGGCGCGGGTCTCAGGTCCGGTGCGCACGCTGCGCGCACAGATCCTACTAGCCTGACATAGGGGGGCCAGCGGGCACGCTACCGCCCTACCGTGTCGGGCACAGTATGGCGAGGGGGACGTTGGGGGCGCGGTCGTTCAGTTTTTGAACGGCGGCGATGCTAGCACGCGGCCGGGTTGGGGGTCGAGCGACCAGCAGCAGCGGTCTGGGGTGGTGGCGGCTTCGATGAGAGTGGCCGGGATCGTTGTGGCGATGGGCTCCAGGGGCATGATCAAACGTCCTCAGGCAGCCAATCATCATCGAGCAACGGCTCCTGTGCATAAGGCATGGCCTCTGGAAACTGCGCCATTGGCAAACCGGTTTCCTTGCTCGCCAGCTTCGCGCCATCACCATAGGCAGCGGCGACAGCCTCTGCCAATAGGGGTTTGAGGCTAGGGGAGTCCGCCAGCAGGTCCCTGATGCGCAGCCGCTGCTCAAGGATCGAGCCACGCCAGGAACTTGAGCGATGAGCGGGCTGATATTGCCATTTGAGCAGATGGGCAAGCAGGATCTTCAGCCGACTGATCAACTCCTGCCGATCGCGACGCCCCATGGTTTCCAGCTCCTCGACCAGGTGCTTGATATCCAGATCCTGGAATCGGCGCTGCCTGAGCAGTTCCGCGGTCTGTTGTGTCCACGCATGGATGTCATGCTCGTAGAGATTGGCGAGTGTCATTCAGCAATCCTCGTCGTGTCGGCACATTGCGCTCGTTGTCCTCGCTCCCAATCTCCGAGATTAGCAGTCCGTGGTACCGCCGCGGGCGTGGTGCGCGGCCGGGCGGGGACGCACGGCGCTGAAGCTCCGCACTCCTGGGGCCCCCGGTGCTTGGAGTCCGTGGCTTGAGCCGCGGACGAGGCGCGTCGGGTGGGCGACCGCAGGTTGCGCGCCGGCTGTTGCTGAGAGAGCCGAATTGAAGCTCCAGCAGAGGCCTAGCATCACTCGACGCCAACGCTTGAGCGCAGCCGGCGTTGATGCCATTGCCAGGCGGTGCTGAGGATGCTGTCGAGGTCGGCATATCGGGGCTGCCAGCCGAGTTCGCGGCGGATACGTTGGGCATCGCCGACCAGCGTTGGTGGGTCGCCGGGACGGCGTGCGCTGCGCTCGCGCGGGATGGGCCGGGCGGTGATCTGTGCTGCCCGGTCGATGACTTCGCGCACTGAGTAGCCGTGGCCGTTGCCGAGGTTGTAGGCGGTGCTGCCGGCACCTCGGAGCAGGGTCTGTAGGGCGAGCACGTGGGCTTGGGCCAGATCGGTGACGTGGATGTAGTCGCGGATGCAGGTGCCATCCGGGGTGTCGTAGTCGTCGCCGTAGATGGTGATGGCGGGGCGCCGGCCGGCGGCGGCGTCGAGGACCAGCGGGATCAGGTGCGTCTCCGGATCGTGGCTTTCGCCGATCTCAGCATCCGGGTCAGCGCCGGCGGCGTTGAAGTAGCGCAGTGCAATGGAGCGCAATCCGTGTGCGGCATCGAAGTCTTGCAGGATACGCTCGATCATGAGCTTGGAGGCACCGTAGGGATTGATGGGGCGCTGCGGATGGTCTTCGGGGATCGGGCTCTGCTGCGGCACGCCGTAGGTCGCGCAGGTGCTGGAGAAGACGCACTGGCGGATGCCGTGGTCCCGCATGGCCTCGAGCAGCGTGAGGGAGCCGGCGACGTTGTTGCGGTAGTACTTGCCGGGATCTCGCACGGATTCTCCGACATAGGCGAAGGCGGCAAAGTGCATGACGGCGGCGGGCTGGTACTGGGCGATGACCGCGTCCAAGTGGGCGCGATCACTGATGTCGCCGTCTTCAAGCGGCCCCCAGCGGACGGCCCAGCGGTGACCATAGCTGAGGTTATCGTAGGCGATGGGCCGGTAGCCGGCTTGGGCCAGCGCCTTGCAGGTGTGGCTGCCGATGTAGCCGGCGCCACCAGTGACGAGAATGTTCATGGGCGGTGGTGGAGCGGTGCACCGACCGGTTAAACCGGGCGCGGGCCAGGCGCGCTGCAGGTTCGACCATGGGTCTGGAGTTAGGCGCGTGCGCGCAGCAGTGCGTCGAAGTAGGGGATCGTCCTGGTCAGGCCGTCTTCCAACGTGATGGTCGGTTCCCAGCCAAGGTCTTGGCGTGCCCGGGTGATGTCGGGCTGGCGCTGGCTGGGGTCGTCGGGCGGTAAGCCTTTGAAGTCGAGGCGCGATGCCGAGCCGGTGAGGTCGATGACCCGTTCGGCGAGCGCGCGGATGGTGAATTCGCCGGGGTTGCCTAGGTTGATCGGTCCGCTGATGTCATCGGGGCTATCCATCAGGCGCACGAAGCCATCGATGAGATCATCGACGTAGCAGAATGAACGGCTCTGTGAACCGTCGCCGTAGATGGTGATGGGTTGGTTCTGCAGCGCCTGCATGATGAAGTTGGAGACGACGCGCCCGTCGTTTGGATGCATCTTCGGGCCATAGGTATTGAAGATGCGGGCGACTTTGATCCGCAGGCCGTGTTGTCGCCGGTAGTCAAAGAACAGGGTCTCAGCGCAGCGCTTGCCTTCGTCGTAGCAGGAACGCATGCCGATCGGGTTGACGTGTCCCCAGTAGTCTTCGCGTTGCGGGTGGACCTGAGGATCACCATAGACCTCGCTGGTCGACGCCTGGAAGATCTTGGCCTTCACCCGCTTGGCTAGGCCAAGCATATTGATGGCGCCGTGCACGCTGGTCTTGGTAGTCTGCACCGGATCGAACTGGTAGTGGATTGGTGAGGCTGGACAAGCCAGGTTGTAGATCTCGTCCACCTCGACATAGAGTGGAAAGGTGACATCGTGACGCATCAGTTCGAAGTGGTGATCGTCCATCAGCTCGACGATGTTGTCCTTGGCGCCGGTGAAGAAGTTGTCGACGCAGATGACATCGTGTCCGCTCTGAAGCAGGCGTTGACACAAATGGGCGCCGAGGAAGCCGGCGCCACCGGTGACGAGCACGCGCTTACGGGTCAGGTCTCGCATGATGGATGTGCTCAGATCATCTCAGGCGCTGATGGGGATGATGTGATGGCACGGCAGGGTCACACAGGTATCGCGGTTGAGCAGGTGCATCAGGATGACGACCCGATCCGCACCCTTTTCGGCCAAAAAGATGCCTTCGATATCGGTCAGAGGGCCGCGAACGGCGCGCACCCGATCACCATGCTGAAACCGCCCGCCGCCCGCTTGATGCAGACCGCTCTGCGGATGCTCATGGGCCCTGATCTGCGCGACGATCTCGTCTTCGAGGTGCACCAGTTGGTCGCCGAAGCGCACCAGGCTATTGACACCACGGGTGGAGCGGAACAAGGCAGTGGACTCGACGGCGATGTCGATACGCGCAAACAGGTAGCGCGGAAACAGGCATTCGACCACATCCACCCACTTGGCGCGGCGCCGGCGGCTCACTTTAAGGCGCGGGAGATAGACGTCGAACGCTTGGCGCAAGAGGTTCTCTTCCGCCACCACCTCTTGGCGCGGCCTGGTATGCACAACGTACCAGCGCTTCATGGATCTATCCCGTCGGGCGCATCCTGCTCAAATTAGGTCGATGTTCGCTGCAACTCGCGGTGACGTGCCCTCCACGCGCGCCAGGACCAGTCAAGCCGCGCCCTTCGGATTATAGCCGTACTTGTACGCATATTTCTTGTAGCTATACCGGTAACCGTACCGGTAGCCGTAGCCGTAGCCCCGGAAGGTGCGTACATCGTTCAGCACGAAACCGCGCACCTTGGCGCCGCTCTGGTTCAGCTGCTTGACGGTCGCGTCCAGCTCGGAGATGTGGTGCTGCCCTGCCCTGGCGACCAGCAGCGTCGCACCCACGAGCATCCCGATAATGCCAGCATCGGCGACAGCCATTACCGGCGGTGCATCGACGATGACATAGTCATAATCGTTGGAGCCATGCGCGAGCAGTGCGGAGAAGCAATTGGCCATGAGCAGTTCCGACGGGTTCGGCGGCCGCTTGCCGGTGGGGATAAAGCCGAGGCCAGGGATGCCGGTCGGCCTGATCGCGTCGGCAAGCTCGATCTGCCCGACGATGTAGTCCGCCAGTCCCGGCTCCTTGTCGACACCGAAATACCGATTCAGATGACCGCGCCGCAGGTCGGCGTCGATCAGCAAGACCTGTTTGTCGCTTTGCGCCAGCACCGCGGCCAGGTTCAGCGCCACGAAGCTCTTGCCCACGCCCTCGCGCGGCCCGGTGATCAAAACGACGTTGCTGTCCGACTCCAAGGTCATGAAATGCAGACTGGTCCGCAGGCTGCGGAATGTCTCGACGACCGGGTCGTCAGGCAGCTCGGTAGCCAGCACGAAGGCCTGTGACTGCTTGCCCTTCTTGGTGCGCTTGGTCCGCTTGTCTTGCTGGTCACTGTGTGGAATGCTGGCATACACGGGCAGTCTGAGCTGCTGTTCGATCGGCTCCGGACTCTCGACCTTATTGCGTAACTGCACCAGACCAAACACCAGACCGAGACCGAGTAACAGACCGCCCCCGGTGTAGGTCGCGATGATCCTGTTTCGGTTCGGCGCGTAAGGCCCGCCCGGCGGCAGCGCCTCATCGATGACATGGACATTGCCGACCATCCCCGCCTTGGCGATGCGCAGCCCCTGCAGCGAGTTGACCAGCTCCGAGTACAGTCGATTGTTGACCTCGACGTCGCGGCGGAGGCCAAGGATGCGCTGCTGCGTGTCCGGCAGCCGCTTCATGCGTTGCTCGGTGTCTTGCAGCTGCGCAGAGAGCCGCACCGCGGAGCGATCCAGGGACTGGATCTTAGGATGCTCGGGCGTGTAGAGCTGCCGCAGTTGTTCGCGCTCCTGAGCGATAGCACCGAGACTGCTCTCGATATTGACCATGCTATCGAGCACGTTACGCATTTCGCGGTCGATATCGAGTGACCCATGTTCCAAACGATAGCTGTTGTAGGCAGCCTTGGCGGCCTCCAGACGCTCTCTCAACTGCGGTAGCTGGGTCTCGAGGTAGGTCAGCGTCTTGTCCGCTTGGGCCGATCGCCGCTCGACATTGCCGCGCTGATAGTTGCCGACGATGGCGTTGACGATCTTGGTAATCTCGGCCGGATCTGTCCCGCTGAACTGCACCTGCATGATGCCGGTGCCCGGAGGGCTCTCGCGGGCCGAGAAGCGACTCTGAAGACGGCCAATGACGGAGCCTTCCGGCAGCCTGGCAACCCGGAACTGGGTGCCGGGCCGGGCCCTCAGGCGAGTGACGAAGATCGCAACCGCGTCATCCCCGACCTGGCCGACGGCGCGCTCCCCAACCTGGCCGGCGAGGATCTCTTCCGCCCCGCGGAACAGCCGAAAATGGCCATCCGACCCCGCTACCAGCACAAAGCCGACGCCACGCAGGCGGTCCGGGACATCGAGCGCATCGACTTCGATGCGTTCCCCACCCCAGGCGTATTCGTCTCTACCGAACCAGGGCTTGGCAACCCCGCTGCCCCTGAAGCGCCGCGCAATGGGCTCACCGATGTGCGGGTAATATAAGGGCTGGGCCTGGATATCGAGGTTGAGGTCGTGCATGACGCTGCGCATGGATTCACGCGAGCGCATCAGGACGACCTCGGCGGGTATGTTCAGGAAGTCCGCAAACACCGGCTGATACTGGGCTAAGGATCCCAGGAAATCCCCAGTAAATCCGCTGCTGCGGCGCTCGACCTGAATCAGTGCGCTCGCCTGATATTGCGGCACGGCACGAAAGTAGTTTGCGTAACCAACGGCGAAGCCGAGCGCAGTGAGCAGCAGGATCAGCCACTTGTATTGGAACAGCGCGGCGATGTATTCGCCGATGCCCGTGCCCTCGTCTTCCGACTCTTGGCCGAAAAACGGCGTGCTGATAGGCTCCGGCGGCGCCCGGTCGGCCACCGTGGGCCGATACGACACATTATCCTGCATGTTCTCTACCGGTGGTCGGGCGAACTCGTGGGTGGCACAGGCTGCGTAGGTCAGTCGATCACCGGGTCGTCGACACTCAGCTCGCGGCGAGTCGGCAACAGCAGGCTGATAAAGCGGTTCCAGCGCACGAGATCGGCCGTATCGACATAGACGATATCCCTGGGCCTGATCGGAAAACCATCCGCCAGCAGCAGCGCATCCGGCTGTTTGGCAGAGAGATGAAAGATCTCCGGCATATCGCCGCCGCGTACCACGAAGAACTGATACGGATTGGCAATATTCTCCTGGATGTTGCCAACGTCGCTGATGGCCTCCGCCAGGGTCAACCGGCCCTTGTTGATCGCCAGCGTCCGGGTGCCCATCGCACCCATGACGAAGACCTTGTTGGCAGCATTATCGAAGACGTTGACGATGTCCCCGTCTTGGAGGAGCACATTCTGACTCATATCGCCTTCTTCGAAGAGCGCCAGTAGATCGAGCCGGGTGAGCTGGCCGCCACGGTTGAGGACCACGTTGCTCTGGTCGGCATTCCCGCTGAAGCCGCCGGCCCGGCTGATGGCCTCGACGATAGTCATCGGAATGTCGGTGATGTTGTAGACGCCCGGGCTGCTGACCTCGCCGGTCAGATAGACACGCTGGCTGCGGAAGGCGGCCATTCGGACCTCGAGCTGGACATTCTCAATCACCCGGCTGAGTGCCTCGGTGAGCCGCGCGCGCACCTGCGGCAGCGTCAGCCCCTCGACCTTGATGAGCCCGGCGTAGGGGAAAAAGATCGTGCCCTGCTCAGAGATGACGGTGCCGGCCTCTTCAGCGGTGCGAAACTCGCCAGAGGGAATGGTGAGATCCGGGTGCCCCCACACCACGATGCTGACGATGTCACCCGGACCAAGCCGGTAGTCGAAATTGGCCGGCGGCGCCTGGGCAGCCGACAGTGTGTCCTTTCGGCTCTGCTCCTGCGCGGCGATGGCGATGATCATCTCGGCATCGATGGTTTGCACGCGAACGCGGGCGGGTACGACCCCGGCCGGGGTGCGCACCGGGAGTTCGATCGACGATTGACCCTGCGTGCGTAGCGTGTAGGCATCGTAGCCCGGCACGATCGCACAGCCCTGCAGCAACAGGAGTAACACAGCAACAGCGTAGCGTGAGAAGCAGACGTGGCAGGAACGGGATGGACGATGCAACAATCGCATGATCAGCTCTTGCTAATAGATCCTGGCAACAGTCGAACGCGCCTGCGGCATGACCCGATTCACCCACTTCTCCACTTGCGCGAGACAAGGTCTCTGTGCGTCACCAGCACGCTCGGGCAGAGCGTCCATGCCGGGCGTGGGCGTCTCAGCGCTGGTTGCATCGGATGCGGTCCTGATGTGCTCAGTGCGCGGGGTGTAAAGCACGCTGAGCCTGCGGGCCGGAGGCCACGCTGGTGCTGCCCCTGGTGCTGCCCCTGGTGCTGCCCCTGGTATTGCCCTGGTATTGCCCTGGCACTGGGCTCAGACAAGCCCCGGCCGCGGGTGGCGGTTATCCGCACGTCGGCAGCCGCTGCCTTGCTGTGCTGTGCGATGCTAACATGAAATCACGGTGGGTTCTTGGTTACGGCCGCGCCCAGCGTCGCTCGCCGGCCGAGCCTTCTCACAAACGCGCTATCCAGGCACCCACAGCGCGCTCGATCAGTTCCAGCCGGTCTTCGAATACGGCAAGACCCTGCCGATAGGGGTCTGGGATCTCGGCGCCGATCCAATGCCCGAGCAAGAAGACCTTGCCCGCCACGCTCGGGTCGATCAGCCGCACCTCCGCGCGATGCGGCGCTTCCATCACCAGGATCAGGTCCGCCCAGTGCAGCATTTGGCGATCGACCTGCACTGCACGGTGGCCGCTCAGGTCGAGACCGCGACTGGCAGTCAACTGCAGCACATGCTCGTCGGCGGCATGCCCGACCAGCGCCCCAAGCCCTGCCGAGCGCACCGTCGTGTCGCGACCGCGCTGGTGCAAGGCGTGTCGCAACAGCGCCTCCGCCATCGGACTGCGGCAGATGTTGCCAACGCAAAGGACAAGGAGGTGGTCGAACAACGGAGCGGCGCGATGAGGCAGGATCAGGTGGGATCAGGCAGGATCAGGCAGGATCGGGCGGAGGCCGGCGTTAGGGCTTACGATCCAATCAGGTTCCAAGCGCGATTGTTTCACAGGTTCGATGCCTGGTTGGTGGGAGTCCCGGAAGCCCGACGCACGGGACGCTGCAAGCCGGCGCCCGCTGCAGATGGTTTTCGAATGCTTCACGGTGATGCGGTTGCCTGCGCGCAGCCGGCTGCGCGGGTCGCCCTGATGAGGTTAGCGTTTCCCACAGCGTCGCGTTGCAACGCATCGGCGGCACGGGTGAGGGCGTCTTGCTACCGCGGGCAGCGCGCGATCAAGGCCGCGGCGAGGTCTCCCAGGGATCTCCGGCCGCCGATCACCCCCTTCCAACGGACTGATCCGTGCGGCTTCAGCCACAGGGCACTCTGGCCCCAAAAGGTCGTACAGTCGATTCGACAACCAGGCTACATCCAGCCGCGCCAGCGGTAGTAGATCCTGCCGAGCAGCTCGCGCATCACGGTAGTCGTTCGCGCGAGTGCCTCCGCTGTTGGCAGGAACACTGCGATGTTGACCATCGCGCCCGCCGATGACTTGCCGCGCGATGGCGGCGCAGCGGCGCGATCCGATGGGCCCGCCTGCAGTTGCCCGGTCACCCCAACCGGCTCGTTCATCGCCGCTGGCGCCGCGTAGGTCAACACGGCGTAATCGGTTGGCGACGGGATCACCTCCACCCCTGCGGCACGAAAGGCGCCGACGGCACGCCGCATGTGCCCGGCCGAGGTCACCAGGAGCACCCGCTCCCAATCCTGTGCCGCGAGGATCTCCGCGGCGAACAGCGCATTCTCGCGCGTCGTCTGACTCCTGGTCTCAAGCAGGATGGCGTCCCGCGGGACGCCCCACTCCACCAGCAGCTCGCGCATCAGCGCCGACTCCGGGGCCGCCTCCCGCATCCAGGAGAGGTTCCCGCCCACCGCCAGCACCGCCTCGACCTTGCCGGCACGATACAGCCGCGCGGCGCGCAGCAACCGATCGGATGCCCTGGTTAGATTCTCCACCGCCGGCTCGCCAACCTGCCTCACCGCCCCCCCGAGCACGACGACCACATCGGCCGTCGGCGTCGCCGCGAGTGCCATCGGCGGGTAGTCCCGCTCCAGCCACAGCGCGAGTCGCTCGGCTACCCAGGGTGCCGCCGCCAGCCACAGCAGACCCACCTGGACGAGCAGCAGCACCCAGGCGGCCCGCCGCCGCCCGACGGCCGCCAGCAGCAACGCCGCGAGGCCCAGCAGCCACGCCAGGCTCATGGGTAGCAGGACAAGCGCCAGTAGTTTGCTGAGATAAAGGGTCACGCGAGCGCCAGGCTGGGGCACAGGCTGGAGGCAAGGGCTGGCTCACACCGACGAGGGGATCGCTTCGGAGCGCACAACGAGGTGAGCACCGGTGAAAAAACCGCCGATCGACTGCGGGCGCCCCGTCAGCGTTCGCTCACGACCAGCCCGGCCGCCTCCAGGTCGCGAACCAATGTCAGAAGATCTTGCATCAGGCGCTCCGGCGCGACATCGTACTCCCGGGCCAGGGTCTCGAACGCTGCCGCCAGATGCCCATCCTGCTGCAGCAACTGCAAGGCTCGGGTCGCGACCTCGTTGAGGCCAAAATACCGCTCAGTCTGCAGATTCAGCAACACGGCCTGACCGGCAACCTCCTGGAAGAGGACCACGTCGGGGATGCTCACCACCTGATCGAGTGCACTCGCCATTGACAACCATCTTCCAGTCTGCAGATTTCTAACGGGTTGCAGCCGGCTCTCCACCGGCTTTCCCCGCGGGGCCCCCGCAGCATACCCCAGCATGAACGACATCGCGACAGCATCGGCCCATGCAGCAGAGCAGCTCGTCCGTGCCGTCTTGCGCTCCGGTGGCATCGACTGGCCAGGCGATGACGCCCCCGCCGATCAGCCCCGCGGGCCCGGGCCGACGGCACGCGACCTGCTGGCCGCGGCAGCACACCACGGCGTTACCCTGCTGCTCTACGCTCGACTCAAGCCAACCGCGTCCTGGCAGACCTGGCCCGAGGCGCTGCGCCGGGCGCTCGAGCAACAGGCGCAGACGGCGACCACGCGGGATCTGCTGCGCACGCGCGAGCTAGTCGCCACCCTCGCCACCCTGACCGCCGCCGGCATCACGCCTCTGGTGATGAAGGGGGCGGCCCTAGCGCACAGCCTTTACCCCGCCCCGGCCCTGCGTACCCGCCAAGATACTGACCTGCTGGTCCGGCGGGATCAGGCCGCGCCGACCGCCCGCCTGCTCGAGGCGCGCGGCTACCGCAGCGCCCAGCGCCTTGACGCACTGGCTCACTTCAACCACCAAATCGAATACCACCAGCGCGACGGCTACGACATCAGGCACACCATCGACCTGCACTGGCGCATCAGCAACACCGAGCTGTTCGCGCTGGCCTGGACGCAGACGGAGCTGGCGCAGCGGGCCGTCCCGGTACCCGCCCTCGGGCCGGCGGTCCGTGCCCTGGGCTTCGCCGATGCGCTGCTGCTGGCCTGCGCCCATCGCGCCCACCATGCCTACGAGCCAGCCGGCGAGGGCGAGGACCGATACGCCGGTGACCGACTCATCTGGCTCTACGACATCCATCTCCTCGCGCAGGCAATGACCACCACCGACTGGGAATGCTTCACCCGGCTGGCCAGCGCCAAGCGCCTGCAACGCATCTGCCTCGACAGCTTCACGCTGACCCGACAGGCCCTCGGCACCAACTTTCCAGGCCCTGTCATGGCGGCGCTGACCCGAACCGCGCACCGCGCCATCCCGCTGGAGGCACTCCAGGGCAACGAGCTGCAGCGGCTGCTCGCCACCCTGCGCGCCACGCGCAGCTGGGCGCGGCGCCTGGGGTTGATCGCTAGCTATCTGTTTCCGCCCCCCGCGTACATCCTGGCCAAGTACGACACCCAGCGCCGTTGGCAACTGCCGTTGCTCTATGTGCGCCGCATCGCCGAAGGCCTGCGCAAACCGCCGGGTTGAAAAGGTCGCCAGCCGGTGCGGCACAGCGCGCGGCTCAACCCCAGCCCGAGCAGGAAGTTGACGGGGAACAGCTCGGTCAGATTGATGACCAGACTGCCGAGCAACAGGCTGAGAGCAAAGACCCGACCGGTCCGGTCGACCCAAAGCCACCAGCCCATGAGCCCGTAAAAGCCAGCCACACCCAGCCACCCGATCTGCGCGAACAGCATGGTCACGGTGGAGTCTGCCGCCAACGCCACCGCCGCCGGCGGCGCCGCACCGGCTGCCAGCGTCGGATCCGCCTGCACGCGCGCCGTCAGCAGATTGAGCCAACTGTTGGTGCCCACCCCAAGCCCCTGCCCGAGCCACTGCTGCCACGCATCCGTCTGCGTCAGCAGCCACCCCAGCTTATCCAGCCGGCCGAACGCCGATTCGACGAGACTGCCGCGCATCAGCATGTGCGGCAGTGCCCAGACGAGCAGCAACGCAACCGCGACCGAGAACAGCAGCAGCCGCGCACGCCGCGCGCGATCGGCCTTGAGCACGGTGATCGACGCCAGCGAGACCCCCAGGACCGCGAACCCGCCGGCCGACCGGCTCAGCAGCAGCAGCACGACCACGACCGCGACCAACGGCCACCACCAGCGCCGTTGCGCCGAGTAGGCCCAGTAGAAGGCCAATGCGAGCGCCGCCGCCAGCCCCAGGCTATTGGGCATGATGAAGCTGCCGGACATACGACTGGGTAGATTCCAGTGCGCGGTCACCGCATAGCCCTTGTCCAACGGCAACCCAGACCAGGTCTCGAGCGCCAGAATCGGCACCTGCAACAGCAACAGCAGCCCCACCGCATCGGCAAGGCGGCTCATGGACGCACGCGACACCAGCCAACCGCCGACTAGGGCAACCGCCAGGAACCAGAACGACCGCAGCCCGGCCGCCGCCAAGTCCGGCCCGAACCGTGCCCAGGCCATCGCCAGTCCGACGGCGACGCTCGCCAGCAGCGGCACGGCCGGCCAGGGGATCGCCAGGCCGCCGTGTAGACCGCGTCCGTCGAACCAGTCGCCGACCGCGGAACCTGCAGTGCCCTGGCGACCAAGCAGGATCAGGCTTAGCGATCCGATGGTGAACAGCGCCAGGAACAGATCCTTCGCCAGCTTCAGCAGCAGCTCGGCGCCCGGCGTGGCGTAGAGGTGGCTACGCTCGTACATCGCGTAGCCGCCGGCCGCTTCCGGCGCAGGACGCCAATGGCTGCAGCGGTTACCAAGCCACCGCGCGGTGCGGTCCGGATCGCAGTAGTCGGCAAGGTAGGCCGCATAGGCGGCGTGCTCGAGCACGCCGATGCGCTTCAGAAAGAAGCCGGCGCCGTTCGCGAGCGCGGCCACCAGCATGCCGACCGCGACGAGACGCGCCAGCATCGCCCTGCGGCATCTCAACTCAGTAAGCGACACGACGACGGCCCAGAACTGACGCGCAAAATGGTCCTTAACTGGCCCCTAACTGGCCCCTAACTGGCCCGGGCCACCAGCCCAGTGGCCGCGATCGGCCAGCACCGCCGCGCGCACCCGTGGCAGATGCTCGAAACCGCTCGGATAGCGCAGCCGCCGCAGCGGCACCTGTTGCACCAGCCGCGACAGCAAGGCCAAACGCCGCGGCTGCCAGCCCAGCGCCTGCACCGGCCGGACGATGAACGAATGGCGCAGCAGCTCCATCAGGGCGGCGGCGGGCGCGAACGGCGTGATCTCCACCGGCGCGTCCTCGGCGTCCCGGTCGTAGCGCTCCGGCAGATAGAGGCAACCAATCGGTGCCGGGCGGTCCCAGAACCCGCCCAGCCCGTCACCCACCACCGAGACGCGCCGTTTACTCAGGTCCGGATGGACCTGCGGCAGATCCGCCGAGCGCCCGAGAAAATGCTCGGCGGCCGCCGGCCAGAACCTGGTACTCGGATAGCCGGGGCGGCCGACGAACCGCTGCCCGGCGGTCTCGATCGGCAAGATGTCATCGGTCAACAGGGGATAGCCCGCCTGCATCAAGGCCGCCGCCAACGAACTCTTGCCGCCCTGATTGCTGGCGAGAAATCCGGCGGCCAGACCGTCGACGACGGTCGCCGCGCAGTGCAGCATCGGGATCTGCTGGCGCTCCATCCAAAAGGACAAGACCACGCCCAAGAGCCGGATCTCGACCCAAAAGGCCGTCTCCGGATCGCGCACGTGGCAATGGATGAAGTCCGGGTAGAGATGGAAATCCACCGCATCCGCAAAGCGCAGCAGGTCCCGCCCCGGCAACCGATAGATGCTAAGCGCCGGCTCACCATGCTGATCGCGGTACGGGCTGCAATAGTCGGGGCTGGGCTGCGCCAGGTCCAGCCCCGCGGGGGCATCGGCCGTACAGACGAAGCCCAGGTCCGGGGCATCCGTGACCGTCGGCAAGTGCGTCTGGAAGGCAAAGTTGCTCGCCAGCGTCAGCCCGAACAGCCGATACCGCGGCCAGCCGTGCGCGCCTGCCCGGGTCAGGTCTTGCAATCCGACACCCACCATTGTTATTTGCAGCGTTCGTTGTTCGCAGCGTTCAGGTCGACTCGAACCAGTCCGATTGCGGCCCTGCGGCCCCGGCCCCGGCCCCGGCCCCGGCCCCGTCACGTCATGTTGTTGTCACGCACCTGCCTTGCGCGCACCGCCTGTCGCCCAGCGGCGGCTGACATGCTGCAGAGATCGATGCATCATACCGAAGGCCCGAAAGGTTGCCAGGGCACCGATCAGGCGGCCCGGGGACTGGGTGATTGCTTGCAAGACCGGACGATCATCCCGCCGACCCCATTCGGAGGAATCACCAGCGCCGATGGAAGCCCATAAGCGGAAGACCATCGATGATCTCCGCGAGAGTCCGGAGGAGCGCGTCGAGCTGATCGACGGCGAGCTCGTGCGCCGACCGATGGCGAGGGCGGACCACGGCATGGCGCAGGTGGCGACGGCGACCGAGCTTGGCGAGCTGCCGCGTCGGGCCGGCCCTGGTGGCTGGTGGATCATCACCGAGGTGGGCGTCGCCTATGAGCGCTATCAGTGCCCGAGCCACGACTTGGCCGGCTGGCGCAAGGACCGCATGCCGGCGCGCCCTCGCGGCGTCGTCGAGCTGACGCCCGACTGGGTGTGCGAGATCGTCTCCCCCGGCCATGAGCGCAAGGACACGTTGACGCGGTTCCTGCTGCTACAGCGTCATCGGGTCCCTTATTACTGGCTCATCTGGCCCGAGGACCGCACCCTGATCGTGCATCAACTGGACGGCGACCACTACCGCGTGGCGATGACCTTCAGTTTGGCCGCCAACGAAGGCCGACGCGCGCACATCCCCCCATTCGATGACAGCGAGCTGGACTTGGCCTACATGCTTGGCGAGTGAGACGCAGCGTCTGCGCTGACCGCTCGGACGTCCGCGCCGACGCCACAGACTTCAAGATCGAACGACCCAGTGCGAGGTGCTGCCACTGCTGGCAAGAACAGTGAATCCACTGGCAGAACGGGGCAGTGAGGAGTCGCCCGCTAGACCCGCTCCAAGAGCCTGCGGCTCAGCAGGTCCGCAATGAAGTGCGCCAGGTCGCGGCGCAGCCTGGCCTCGTCGACCTCGAAGCAGGTCTGCAGGTGGCCCAGCGCCGCCTCGGGATCGCCGTAGGCGGCTAGTGCCCGCCACATCTCGGCCGCAGTGCCCTGCAGACCGATCACCTCCTCGCTGCGCAGATCACACAGCAGCACCTCGTCGTCCTGCAGGTTGAAGGCGACCTGATCCGGGCTGCGTAATGTGCGTCGGACATCGCCGCGCGGCAGCATCCCCAGCCGCGCCCAATTCCCTAGGCACCGATCGGGCGGAGCGAGCCGCCAATGCTCCTCCAGCCGCCCGGTACCCGGGTTCCAGACCGGCCGATCCGGCTCGGTCCAGGGAAAGATCACCAGATCCGGCCGGCCAATCCAGTAGCGCTTGTCGCCGAAACGTTCCCGGCCGCGCTGCTGCCACTCCCGGTAGGCCTGCTCGTCGGGCAAGGTCTCGCGCGCGTGGTCGCGCAGATCGTGGGCGGCGACACAGGCGATCACACGTGGCTCGGCCTGCAGCACGGCGGCCCGCAGGTCGGGGTGGGAGTACAGGTGGGCGAAGATGACCTCGGGCTGGCCGAGCTGCCCCAGCATCCACGCGAGGCGTGACCCCGAGTAACTGCCATCGTCGACGACGACCACCGGGCGGTCGGCCGGCAGGGGCCAAAGGTTCGCCCGCTCCAGATTCAGCAGATACGAGAGCATGCCCAGCACGAAGAGCCCGCCCCGTGGAATGGCGACGAAGCCGCAGCGGCCAAGGAACGCCTCTCCGACCGAGGCGATCAGCCGCGCAGCCAGCGCACCGGCCGCCGCCTCGGCCTGTTCGTAGCTGAGCGAACGGGTCGGAATCGCTGCCGGCAGCCCGACAAGCACCCCGAATGGCTGTTAGGTCTGTTGCGAGCCTAGGGTATCAGGAGTACCCGTGAGCCCCGCTTGCGTCAGATCTGCAAGCGGTCCGTAGGGCTTGACGAGGGGTGGCTCATAAGGGCGCTTCACGGGGACCGCAGCGGCGCTCGTTTGGTCGGTCTGCTGCTCGACTTGCTTGGTCATCGTCAACCTCCGTTCAAGGAGTTAGGGTTGGATCAGCGCCTGCGCTAGGGTGCGGCGTCCATTGCATCCGCAGCCAGGCCTCAAGGTGCAGGGCTTTGGAGACCTGCGCGGCGTTATTCGTACGTTCTTGCCAATAGTCCACGACGGCCGCGCGCAGCGCCGCTGCATCGAAGACACCGAGGCGCTGCGCGCTTGAGCCCGCGAGCAGCCTCTCGATCAACGCCCGCTCCCGGTGCCTGAGTCCACGCTGCACGAGCCCCTCTCCCGTGGCCTTGCTGAACCGTTGACGAACGGTCTCGGGAAGAATAGCACGCAGACCCTCGCGTGCCATCACCCGATCGGCGCCGCGCCACGTCCGCAGATGCGGCGGCAGGTTGCCGAGCATGAACTCCAGCAATCGCCGATCGAACAAAGGGGCGCGCAGCTCCAGACCAGCAAGCCCGGCGACGAAGTCGTGATCGCTCTGCCGGGCAATGTCGTAAGGATGCCGCAATTGCCGATGGATGACGGCAGCAGCTGGCGGCAGGCCGCGGGGATCGTGGAAGCGGCGATCCAACCGACAGGTCACTCGATAGGGGCCATAGCCGAGATCCGCCAGCCAGGCCGGTTCCCAGCGCCCCACCCGCTGGAGCAGGCTGCGTTTGAAGTGCCACACGGGCGCCGGGACCGCGGGCGCGAGATAGGCCCGCAGCAACAGCCCGACCAAGCCGAAGCGCCCGTGGGCCCACAGCTGGCGTCGCTGGCCAAACCACTCGCGCCAGGGCAGCCCCCTGATCGCGACCGGATCGTGGTAGAGAAACCGGCCAAGGATCCCGTCCCCACCGTCGCCGTGCAGCGCAACGCGGGCGCCGTCCGCGGCAATGGTGCGGAACTGGTGGAGATTCAGGCAGCGCAGCGGGGAGATCACCGGCTCGTCGCAGGCCAGTTGTCGCTCGCTGTACTCACGAAAGGCCCAACAGTCGTCGCTCTCGATTCGCGTATAGGTGAAGGCCGGACAGCGCTCGGCGACCGCGGCGCTGTAGGGGGAGTCGTCGGCACTGGGCAGGTCACGATAGACCGAGGTATAGAGCCGAACGGCCGGAAGACCCGGCTCTGCGCGCACCAGCTCATGCGCCGCGCAGGCGATCGCGGACGAGTCCAGACCGCCGAGCAGCAGCCCGACCGGCTCGCGACTCCGCAGCCGGGCGCGGATGGCCGTGTTCAGGACGTCGCGAAAGGCCGCGAACCACGCCTCGTCGGACCCATAGGCCGGCGGCGGCTGTGACCCCAGCACATAGAACAGGCGCGGGGTTGCGCTGCGCTCCGGCACAACGCTCAGCGCATGCGCGGGCGGCAGGCGCAAGATCCCCTGATAGACCGTCTGACAGACCCACAGCGACCAGTTGCCGCGCAGATAGGCGTCGATCAGCGGCCGGTTCAGCGCTGGCGTACTCGGGAGCACCGCCAGCAGCGCGCCAACGGTGGTCGCGAAGTAGAAGGCGCCGTCGACCTGCACATAGTAGAGCTGGCGGATACCGATCAGGTCCCGCGCCAGGAATAACCTCCGCGCTGCCGCATCCCAGAGTGCGAACGCGAAGTCGCCGACCAGCCGTTCGGCACAGCCCTCGCCCCAGCGGGCATAGGCCGCCAGGATCAGCTCGGCGTCAGTCGGGGTTTTCTGAGTCAGATCGCCGCCGCCGCGCAGCCCATCCATCAGCTCGTCGCGATTATCGATACGGGCGTCGGCGGTGACCCAGAACCGACCGTCGGCAGCCGAGATCGGCTGCCGCTCACCGACCTCCTCCAGCGTGGTCCAGAAGTGGCCGTGGACGAGTCCCACCGATCCCTGCTGCCAGACATCGACGCCATCGGCTGCCCGATACGCGATGGCTCCTGCCAATCGTTGTAGCACGCCGCGAGCGACCGGCGCGCCGTCGACTTGATAGACACCCGCGATACTGGCCATCACACGCCTTCAGGGGGCCGCTGCCGGTCACTGTCGGACGGCAGCATTGTCATCCAGGTGTCCCGGTTGCCGCCATCCGGCCCGGCCGCCAAGGCGGATGCCGCGGCCGCCCCGATCATCCGCGCGCCCGCGGCCAGCGCAGCCGCTGCCAGCTCAGGTGGGCACCGAACCGCGGGCGCGCCAGGTGGTCGTGCAGACCCGCTCAATCGCGTTCAACGACGGCCATTGCCCGGGTTCCCGGGGCGATTGCCCTGGTTCCCGGGGGGGTTGCCCGGGCGTCCGGAGCCATTGTCCCCGTTTCCGCTCCTCCCTAACGGGCACCCTTGCTCGTTGAAGCCCTCGAACAGATCCTTCAGTGCCTCATACTCCTGGCGGGAACCTGGATAGGTCTGATTGAACAACGCGATCACGGCTTCCACCGAGAGGTCGTAGCTCACGCCCGGACTAGCGGCGTTCAGCAGTGCGGCGACGGTGTGGCGTCCAAGGGCGTTCAGGCCGCCGCCTCCTTGCCTGACCACGTCTAGGAGGGTCCTGCCCGGGAAGGCATCATCAAAGACGCTCGCAAACAGATCGCTGGGCTGGTAATTGACCCATGAACCGAAATGGTGCGGCTGCCTCCAGTAGCCAGGGGTACAACCTTGGCCGCCGCCGTCCGCCTCGACGTAACCGAAGTCGGCCAGGATATAGTCGCTGCTGGTTGACAAGTCGACCGGCCAGGGGGTCATGCGGTTGTAATGGTCCTCAGGCTCCGAGGAGCGATCCACCGTCTGCGTGAGGCCGACCAGCACTCCAGGACCGCCTGCGGTGCACTGGGAACCAGCGGTCGCGTCGAAATTCCCCGGCGCAATCTGCACGAGGTAGTCGCCGAGCGGCAGATCGGTGAAGAGATATTGGCCGTTGCCGTCGGTGCACAACAAGCCCACGAACTCGTCATCGTCGTCCAGCAACTGATCCCCGTTCACATCCCTGTACAGGTTTACCTGCACGCCCGCGATACCGGGCTCGTCGCCCGTAGGGCTAGGGCTCGACGGGTTGTCGTCCCAGAACCCGTCGCGATTGGCATCGTACCAAACCGTATTACCCAACGAGGCCAGCTCCGATTCAACAAAACCAAAGTCGGCCCGCGAATAGTTGATGTTGGTCGGCAGATCGACGGGCCAGGGGGTGGTGCGGTTGAAATGATCGCCGGGCTCCGTGGAGCGGTCGAGGGTCTGTGTCAGGCCGACCAAGGCGCCGGGACCGCCACCCGTGCACGCGGACCCGGTAGTGGCAAAGTTCTGCTGGGCGATCTCCACGATGTACTTGTCCAACGGCAGATCGGCAAAGAGGTACTGCCCGCCGGCATCGGTGCAGGCGAAGCCTTCGAAGTCGTCGCCAGCGTCCAGCGCCTCATTCCGGTTCACATCCCGATACAGGTTCACCTGCACGTTCGGGATGCCGGGCTCATTGCCCACCGGGATCACGAACGGGTTGTCGGCCCAGAAGCCGTCCGGGTTCGCGTCGAACCAGACGGTATCGCCGATCGAGGCCAGCTCCGGAAACACGTCATAGTCGGTGTGCAGATAGATCGTGTTGAAGCCATCCACGCCCTCGAACTGCCAGGTGTAGAGGCCGGCGGGGATGGACGGCACGGTATCGTCACAGCCGGGCACGCCGGGATTACCCGGCGCCACGCAGTCGGCGATGGTCACACCGAGGCCGTAGAACTCCCATTCCTTGTCGCCGGAGACGTCGTCATTGATCCGCCCCTCCGGCCAGTCCGAGACTGCCGGCGGCAGGATCCGGTAGAAGACCGATGGCTCCACCCGTATCAACGCAGCGATCAGGGCGTCGAACGCCGGGTCGGAACTCGTCAGATCATCCGGCGGGACGCCGGGATTGGCGCCTTGTGCGATCGTCGCCGGCGAGGTCTGAAATGGCGGGAAGCCGCAGCCGGTGGTGTTGGGGGTGCAATTGTCCGAATTTAGATCGTCGGTGTCGTCGGCAAAGTCGGCGTCGCCGTCATAGAAGACGAGACTGCTCGTCCCGTCCGGCACGAAGAACTTGAAGCCGAACCGGCCGTCGTAGACGGTCGGGGCACCGAGCTGTAGCCCGTTGCTATGCTGGTACTTGAAGCCTTGAAAGCCGATGGTGCTGCCCGCCAGTAGGAAGGGCTGGCCTTCGACCACGACCTTGAAATTGTTCTGTTCGTTGGTGCGGTTGGTCGTGGCCCAATCGGCCACCAGGTGGTAAATGTGGGCGTTACGATCCAGGTTGAAGGCGCCGGCGTCCTGGGGGATGGAACCGCTGACACAGACGGGGTTGTTGACGGGATCGAGCGGGTAATCCGGGTTGAGCGTGCACCAGGCATCGTCCGGCATCGAGGCCGCCGGCCAGGCGTAGAGGAGATCGCCCGGGTCGGTAGTGCCCACCCCCTGCGGGTCGCGGTAGAGCTTGAAAATGATGTTGTCCAGGTTCGCACTGGAGCCGGTCCACCGATCCCAGCGGCCACCGAGTTCACCGTCGAAGATCGCCAGCTCGAAGTCGGCTCGCGCGGCCGGAATCTCCAGGCTGATGTTGAACACCCGCTGCCCGGTGCCGACATCGCCAAGACTGGATAGCCCGCGCGTGACGTTGATGAATTTGCCGCTCTGGGCATCGGCATCCGGGAAGCCCAGACAGCCGCCGGTGCTGAGGCACGCGGGTTCCTGCCCGAGCGCGGGCAGGGCAACGCAAACCAGCCACAGGGCCGCAGCAATGACCTTCCACTGTCGATGGGGGGGGGGCTTTGGCATCGACGGAACCTCGTCTGACGAGATGGCTTGTTGAGAGATGGCTTGGCCCGCAGGGTCGGACAACCAAACCCCGCAACCGCGAGGTCACCGAGCATTCCTGTTGACGATGAGTGTAGCACGCGGTTTGACGATCGCAGGCGTCCCTAGCACGACACACAGCCCTCCCGCAACCGGCCAAGGCCCCCGCGGCCGACGCCAAGGACTCATGGACCAGCCCAAGCCCGCTGAACACTGGGCTTCCTGACGACGACCCGATTTAGGGGGTGCAGCGCCGCCCAGGCAGTTGGGTCGAAGCGCCCGTGCCAGTCGGCCGTCAGCCTGACCTGCCGCAGGTGCTGGGCACCAGCGCCGGCGTCGGCCTCGTTGGTGAACGGCTCGCGCTGGCTCGATCGCTCGTCGGCGGAGCCGGCCGCGCCGAACTGCGAATCGATCGCAAGCAATTGCAACAGCAACCGGCTATGATCCGGCGTCGGCCTGCGCTGCGGGGGTGGCGCCGCGCTTGCTCCAGATCACGCGGCGTTGGGGGTGGTGGGTGGATCATCGCCAAGCCATCGAGCGCGGCCGATGCAAAACCGTTCGAGCGGGCCGCACGGCCGGCGCCGAACGCGGACCGCGGCACCCGCGACCGATCAGTCACAATCCCAACAGGGGTGGGCAGCCGCCACTGCCTGCTGCCCATGCAGCGCTAAGGGATTCCACAGAGTCGATTTAGAGCGAGGGGAGCAGGAAGTCATCGTGATGTTGACGAGTGCGTTGGTCGCGGCCCTGATCAGCTTGATCGCGCTGTATATTCTCTACCCGCTGGCGCCCCGCCTCGGGCTCGTGGATCACCCGAGCGGCAGGCGCAAGCGCCACGGCCAGCCGGTCCCCACCATCGGTGGGGTCGCCATCTTCATCGCGATCCTGCTCAGTAGTCTGCTCTTTCTGCCACTGGGCCAGGCCGAATCCTTGGCGCTGCTCGGCGCCGCCCTGCTGGTGGGGCTAGGCGCCCAGGATGACCGCCACCACCTCAAGCCCCGAGATCGGCTGCTGGCGCAGGTGGCTGCCGCGTTGGTGCTGATCCTGGGCACCGGCATCAACCTGACCTCGCTCGGCGACCTGTTCGGATTCGGTCCGGTCCGGCTCGGCATCCTATCGGTCCCGTTTACGGTGGTCTGTGTCGTCGGGGTGGTCAATGCCTTCAACATGGTCGATGGCATCGACGGCCTGGCCGGCGGGTTACTGGTGATCGCACTGGGCACCTTGCTGCTGATCGCACCGGCGCTGGGGACGGTCCAGGGCATCGCCCTGATTGCGATCGCCGCGTTCGTCCCCTACCTCGTCTGGAATCTGCAATTGTTCGGCCAGCGTGGCCGCCGGATCTTTCTTGGCGATGCCGGCAGCCTGCTGGCGGGCTATCTGGCGGCCTGGATGCTGATCGATGCCGCCGAGGTCACCCGCTGCATCCAGCCGGTGACCGGCCTGTGGCTGCTAGCGCTCCCGCTGCTGGACATGTTCAGCGTGATGCTGCGGCGCATCTTGCGCGGTCAATCGCCATTCAGTGGCGACCACACCCATCTGCACCATCTGCTCTCGCGGGTGCTGGGCAATTCGCGCCGGGCGCTGGTGGTGCTGCTGGGCGCGGCGGGACTGCTCGCCGTGGTCGGGGTCGTCGGCCTGACTGCTGCGCTGCCCTCGGCGCTGATGTTTTACGGCGCGCTGGCGGTTTTCGCCACCTACCTGCTGTTGCTGTCGCAGATGCCACGGCTCCATCGGATGCTCAGGCGCAGCCGGGTGCGGCTACACCTGCTGCAGCAGCAGCGCTGACGCCGACCCGGCCGCGCCCGAACTGCCAGGCGTAGCCGCGACTCAGCGGGCGGGCGGGTCCGCCCTGCCGGCGGTGCTCGCGAGCGGCGGCAGCGTATCTAGCGCCCAGCGCGGATGCACGGCGAAGGCCAGCGGCTCGCGCTGACCGGCGGCCAGGCGTTGATGGCCGGCGAAGGCGATCATGGCACCGTTGTCGGTGCACAGCGCTGGACGCGGATAGAACAGCACCCGACCTGGCGCGCCGAGCGCCGCGGCCATGCGCTCGCGCAGGCGCCGGTTGGCGCTGACCCCGCCGGCCAGAACCAGCCGCGGGATACCGGTCTGCGCGAGCGCCCGCCGGCACTTGATCAGTAGGGTCTCCACCACCGCCTCCTCGAAGGCGCGGGCGATATCGGCCCGCGCCTGAGCGCGGTCGGGGCGGGTCGCCTGCGCCTCGCGCCAGGTATTGAGGGCAAAGGTCTTGAGCCCGCTGAAGCTGAAGTCGAGCCCGGGGCGATCGGTCATCGGCCGCGGAAAGCGGTAGCGCCCGGGATCGCCGGCCGCGGCCAGCCGTGCCAGGGCCGGACCGCCCGGATAGGTCAGGTCGAGCACCTTGGCGGTCTTATCGAAGGCCTCCCCGGCGGCATCGTCTACCGAGGCGCCGAGGATCTGGTAGTCGCCCACCCCACCCACGGCCACCAGTTGGGTATGGCCACCGGAGACCAGCAGGGCCACGAAGGGAAACGCCGGCGGCGGGTCCTCCAGCATCGGCGCCAGTAGGTGGCCTTCCATGTGGTGCACCCCGAGGGCTGGCACGCCCCAGGCCCAGGCCAGGCTGCGGCCCAGGGCCGCCCCCACCAGCAGCGCCCCGATCAGGCCCGGACCGGCGGTGTAGGCCACGCCATCGATCTGGTCGGCCGTCACCGCGGCCGCCGTCAGCACCTGACGGATCAGCGGCAGCAGCTTGCGCACATGGTCGCGCGAGGCCAACTCTGGCACCACCCCGCCATACTCGGCATGGATCGCGGTCTGGCTGTAGACCGCGTCGGCGAGCAGCCCGGCGTCGCCGTCGTAGATGGCGACGCCGGTCTCGTCGCAAGAGGTCTCGATGCCAAGGACGCGCATAGGGGTGGGGCCTGCTGGGGAGGATCGCGCCGGATGAACGCGCCTGCTGATCGCGCCTGATGATCAAGCCGGGGGGCGGCTGCGAGGTGGGATCGCCGGCGGCTCAGGATTGCGCTGCCAGGTGCAGCTATTTTATAATGCCTGATTAACTCTGCTGACGGCCATCGCCGTTCGTGTCTGTTCCCGTGTCCATTCTGCCAAGGATTCTTCATGCCCAGCGTTCGCGTCAAAGAGAACGAGCCCTTCGAGGTCGCCCTGCGCCGGTTCAAGCGCTCCTGTGAGAAGGCCGGCGTGCTGGCCGAGGTGCGTCGCCGCGAGTTTTACGAGAAGCCCACCGCCGAGCGCAAGCGCAAGAAGGCGGCCGCGGTGAAGCGCCATCATAAGAAGCTGGCGCGGGAATCGCGGCGCTGGGAACGGCCGTTCTAGGCCACCCCTACCCTGGATTGCGACCGTCGCGCTGCCGGCCATCGCCTCAGGTCGGTCGCGGCCCATTTTGCGAGGTCCAGCGATGCTCAAACAACGCCTGCAAGAGGACATGAAGGCGGCCATGAAGGCCGGCGACAAGGCCCGGCTCGGCGTGATCCGGCTGATCAACGCCGCCATCAAGCAGCGCGAAGTGGACGAGCGCATCGAGCTGGACGACACCCAGGTGCTGGCGGTGCTCGACAAGATGCTCAAGCAGCGTCGCGACTCCATCGAGCAATACCAGAACGCCGGCCGCGAGGATCTGGCGGCCCAGGAACGCTTCGAGGTCGAAGTGTGCCAGGTCTATCTGCCGGCGGCACTCACCGCCGCGGAGATCACCAGCCTGATCGACGCCGCCATCGGTGCCACCGGGGCCACCGCGATGAGCGACATGGGTCAAGTGATGGCACAACTGAAGCCGCAACTGCAGGGCCGCGCCGACATGGCCGCGGTCAGCGCCCAGGTGAAGGCGCGGCTGGCCGGCTGAACGGCCTCCCGCGGCCGGCCCGGCGCCTCCCGCCAGCGCCGCCTGACAGTCGCGTTCGCACCCGCGAGCGGCCGGAGTTGCAGATGGCCCGCGGCATCACCCCCGAGTTCAAGGAGCGCGTGCTCGCCCGCGTCGACCTCGTCGAGCTGATCGGCGCGCGCGTCGCCTTGCGCCGCGTTGGCAAGGAATATCTCGGGCTATGCCCGTTTCACAATGAGAAGACCCCGTCGTTCACCGTCGTCCCAGACAAGCAGTTCTACCACTGCTTCGGCTGCGGGGCGAACGGCAACGCCATCGACTTCCTGATCCAGTACGACCGCCTCGACTTCCCCGAGGCAGTGACGGAGTTGGCACGCCAGGCTGGCATGGACCTGCCCAACGCCGACGCGCCGCCCCGGGAAGGACCGGACCCGCGTCCACTCTATGACACCCTGGCGCAGGCCGCCGCCTTCTATCAGCGCCAGTTGCGCACCCATCCGCAGGCCCAGCGCGCCGTCGACTATCTCAAGGGGCGCGGCCTCAGCGGCACCATCGCCGCCCGCTTCGGGCTCGGCTTTGCCCCGCCGGGCTGGGATGCGCTGCTGGCGCAGCTGGGCGCCGGCCGCGACGGCCGCGCCCGGCTCGCCGCCGCCGGGCTCATCATCGAGCGCGACGATGGCCGTTGCTATGACCGCTTTCGCGACCGGATCATGTTTCCGATCCACGACCGGCGCGGCCGCGTGCTCGGCTTCGGTGGGCGCATCCTCGACCAGGGCGAGCCTAAGTATTTGAACTCCCCCGAAACCGCGGTCTTCCACAAGGGGCGCGAACTCTACGGGTTGTATCAGGCGCGCGCGGCCAGCCGCCAACCGCCCCGACTGCTGGTGGTCGAGGGCTACCTGGACGTGATTGCCCTGGCCCAGTTCGAACTCCCCTACGCCGTGGCCACCCTGGGCACCGCCACCACCCCGGAGCAACTGACCCGCCTGCTGCGCAGTGCCCCCGAACTGGTGTTCTGCTTCGATGGCGACCGCGCCGGCCGCGCCGCGGCCTGGAAGGCACTGACCACGGCCCTGCCCCAGGTCGGCCGCCAGCAGCCGGTGCGCTTCCTGTTTCTGCCCGAGGGCGAAGACCCGGATACGCTGGTGCGCAAGGAGGGGCGCGTCGCCTTCGAGCAACGCCTGACTGGGGCGACGCCACTCTCGACCTTTCTGTTCGAGCACCTGAGCACCGGCCTGGACCTGACCACCGCCGAGGGGCGCGCGGCCCTGGACGCCGCCGCCCGCCCGCTGCTGGAGCGGGTGCCGGCAGGGACCTACCGCGGCCTACTGGCCCAACAACTGGCGCGGCTGGTTGGCCTGCCGCCGCCGGTAGGCGGCCGCGCCGCGCCGCGCCGCGCCGCCCGCGTGCCGGCCCCGCAGATGGATCTGACCCGCCGCGCCATCGCCCTGTTACTGGACGAACCAGGACTGGCCGCGGCCCTGACCGTGCGGCCGACCGATTGGTCGGCCCTGCGCCAGCCCGGGGCCGACCTGCTGCAAGAGTTGCTGGCCCAGATCGACGCCGCCCCGGGGCTGACCGGCGGCATGCTGCGCGAACGCCTGCGCGACAGCCCCTACGAGCCGATCATCGCGCAACGCTCGGAACTGCTGGCCATCGACCTTACCTACGAGGGCAAAGCAGCGGAGGTGCAAGGGGCCATCGAGCGCCTCAACGAGCAGGCCGGGCGGGCCGGCCGGGCGCGCCTGTGGGAGGTTCGCTCGCTCGCGGATCTCACGCCGGAACAGCGCACCGCGCTGCGTGCGCGGCGCGGCCGTCGCGCCGACCACTGACCCGCGTCGGCCTTGCCCGACCCGGCCCCGGCAACGGAGGGCTCGCCCCGGCCTTCCGGACCGCAGCCGCTGCCGGCGCGGCTCGATGCAGGATCAAGCCAGCCCGGCGGCCGCCATCGCGCCAGGGATCGGCTAGACTTAGAGGCTAGAGCAACGTGCCAGGCTGTGCTATTTTGGGAGGTTTTCCGCGCCCGTATTTCCGCGCCCGTCTCTGCGCGACGATCGTTGCGCGCCGGTCTTTCCGCGCCAGTCCGTCACAGATGCTCGGCCAGGTCGAGGCCCAGCGCGAGCCGACCGGCATCAGCGCCCGCACCCCGGGCGCGATCCGGCCGCCGCTCTGCGTGCCTTCCGGCCGTCCATCTCGGCGCAGGCCCCGGTGACGAGATCCGGCCCCGTCGCGGTCATCAGCCAAGCGTTCCACCCCCACCTCGACTTCGCCGAACCTCGAGATTTCGCCGAACAGGTACCCGAATGGACCAAGAACAGCAGTCGTCCCAACTCAAGCAGTTGATCGCCAAGGGGAAGGAACAGGGGTTCCTGACCTACACCGAGGTCAACGACCATCTGCCCCCTGGCATCGTCGAGCCCGAGCAGATCGAAGACATCGTGCGCATGATCAACGACATGGGGATCGGCGTTCACGAAACCGCCCCGGCCGAACTCGACCAGCTCACCGACGAAGCCGCCGTCACCGACGACGAGGCCGCCGAGGCCGCCGCGGCGGCGCTGGCCTCGGTGGACAGCGAATTCGGCCGCACCACCGATCCGGTGCGGATGTATATGCGCGAGATGGGCACGGTGGAACTGCTGACTCGCGAAGGAGAACTGCGGATCGCCAAGCGCATCGAGGAAGGGCTCAACCAGGTGCTCTCGGCGCTTTCGGTGTACCCGCGCACGATCGATGAACTGCTCGCCATCTTCGAGCAGGTCGCCAAAGACGAGCGGCGCCTGACTGACGTCATCTCCGGCTTCCACGACGAGGAGAACGAGCCGCTGGCCGCCCCCGCCCCCGCCCCCGCCCGCGAGGAGGCCAGCAACGAGGACCGCAGCGCCACCGCCGACAGCGACGACGATGACGACAGCACCACCGAGGCCGTCGATACCGGCCCCGATCCGGAAGAGGTTGCCCGTCGGGTCGCCCTGATGCGCGAGCACTACGCCGCCTTCGTCGAGCACCTCAAGGCCCACGGACGCGACGACGAGCGCACCCGCGCGGCAATGGCGCAGGTCTCCGAGGACTTCCTCCAGTTCAAGCTGGTCGCCAACATCTTTAATGAACTGGTCGAGATCCTGCGCGAGACCATCGAGCGCATCCGCGCCCAGGAGCGCACCATCATGGCCCTCTGCGTCGAGCAGTCCGGCATGCCGCGCAAGCACTTCATCGACGCCTTCCCGGATAACGAGACCAACCCCGACTGGATTCACGCCCAGGTCGAATCCAGCGCCTCCTGGTCCGGGCGGCTGGCCGCGGTCGAGGGCGACATCCGCCGCGCCCAGCGTCGGCTGCAGGATCTGGAGCAAGAGAACCTGCTCAGCATCGGCGAGATCAAGGAGATCAACCGCAAGATGTCCATCGGCGAGGCCAAGGCACGGCGCGCCAAGAAGGAGATGGTCGAGGCCAACCTGCGCTTGGTGATCAGCATCGCCAAGAAATATACCAACCGCGGCCTACAGTTCCTGGACCTCATCCAGGAGGGCAACATCGGCCTGATGAAGGCGGTGGACAAGTTCGAATACCGCCGCGGCTACAAGTTCTCCACCTACGCCACCTGGTGGATTCGCCAGGCGATCACCCGCTCGATTGCCGATCAAGCGCGCACCATCCGCATCCCGGTGCACATGATCGAGACCATCAATAAACTCAACCGGATCTCTCGGCAGATGATCCAGGAGATGGGCCGCGAGGCGACCCCGGAAGAGCTGGCCGAGCGCATGGAAATGCCCGAAGACAAGGTGCGCAAGGTGCTCAAGATCGCCAAGGAGCCGATCTCCATGGAGACCCCGATCGGCGACGACGAAGACTCGCACCTAGGCGACTTCATCGAGGACTCCGGCGTCATCTCCCCGGTCGATTCGGCCACCGCCGAGGGCCTGCGCGAGGCGACCCAGAACATGCTCGCCAGCCTGACCTCGCGCGAGGCCAAGGTGCTGCGCATGCGCTTCGGGATCGACATGAACACCGACCACACCCTGGAAGAGGTCGGCAAGCAGTTCGACGTCACCCGCGAGCGCATCCGCCAGATCGAGGCCAAGGCCCTGCGCAAGCTGCGCCATCCAACCCGTTCCGAGCGCCTGCGCAGCTTCCTCGACTCCGACTGAGCCGGGCCGGCGGCCTCCTCGGGCATCGGGCGCCCGCCCCGGGGCGGCCGGCCTGCCGCAGGCGCCCGCATCCTGCCGATGGCCAGCCGGCGGCGTTCGGGGTTGGGCACAACAGGCCGAACGTTGGGGCGACATGGTGATGGTTGCGGATCACTGGCTCACCAGCCGCAATCGGGTCATTCCACCCGCGGCGACACCCCGGGCCGTTAGCTCAGCGGTTAGAGCAGGGGACTCATAATCCCTTGGTCCTAGGTTCGAATCCTAGACGGCCCACCAAAAAAAACAACAAGTTAGATAGATTCCCGCCGACGCCACCATCGCATGACGCACGCCTGCCCGATCTCATCGGCGCCGGGCTGGCCCGCTACTTCGCTGAAACCCGGCGCTGCTCGCTCCCATTTCTCGCTGCCAACCACCCGGCCATTGCAATCCACGTCCGCCCAGCGCAGCCGGCTGCGCGAGGCCAAGCGGCTGTGTATGGCCCTGCGCCATCGGCCGTGTATGGCCCTGCGCCATCGGCCGGTTTCCACGGACCTAATATTGTATCGCCGCGACGAACTCGGGCATTGGAAGGGGTCGCTCAAGCACGTCCTAGGCCGTGCGTATCGCGAAGGACGGGTGCTCCATGGGCGACCTTGAGCAAGCCAGGTTGCTGGTGCGCCTCGCGCACAGGGCCTTGACTGCATTGATGGGCATGGGCGACTCGCCGCTGTGCGCCGACGAGATCTGACCCGGTGCGCGGCAAGCTCCGCAAGCCGTCGACCAGGCCCTCAAGGCATGGCTGAGCGCGACGGGTATCCTGTATCCGCCGACGCACCAGCTACAGCGGATGTTGGCCCTGCTGGAGGGTCGCTGGCCCGCTTCGGCGTGCTGATCAGTGGCTGGCGACCGCCAGCCGGTGACCGCTCTGCCCCGGCAGCCCCCGCCGGGCGGAAAAGCCACCGGAACTCGGCCCTAATACTTCGGTTTTTTCGTAAGATTCTGGGCTGAGAGCGGCCTCAGACCGCTCCGACCGTCAACCCTGCGCCGTGCCGGCTCGCGCATCCGCCGAAAATGCCTTGCAGATCTGCGGTCTACGGAAAACTGGCAGATGGGCGTGTTTTGTCCATCCTTTGCCATAGGAACTTTCCGTTCAAAGCCTGCTCGAAAACCCCGTCTCGACCATTGGCAAACCCGCACCCGGGTGCTAACATGATTTCCGAGCAAAATACTTGGGTATTGCGACCAGCAACCGTTACAGGAGCCAGACCATGAGCGACACGATGACTGCGACCATCGATGGGGCCGCCGACCAGGACATCGCCGCCGTCGGCACACTGGCCACCGGAACGATCGACGCCTATATCAGTAGCGCGTACCAGATTCCCGTCCTGACCGCCGAAGAGGAACGAGAGCTGGCCCTTCGGCTGCGCGACAACAACGACATGATGGCCGCGCGCCGGCTGGTGTTGTCCCATCTACGCTTCGTGATCCGCATCGCCCGCGGCTATCTGGGCTACGGGCTGCCGCTGCCCGACCTGATTCAGGAAGGAACGGTCGGCCTGATGAAGGCGGTGCGCCGCTTCGAGCCCGACGTGGGCGTGCGCCTGGTGTCCTTTGCCGTGCACTGGATCCGCGCTGAGATCCACGAATACATCCTTCGCAACTGGCGCATCGTAAAGGTCGCCACCACCAAGGCCCAGCGCAAGCTGTTCTTCAACCTGCGCAGCGCCAAGAAGCGCCTCGGCTGGTTCACCCACCAGGAGGTCCAGGCAGTCGCCGCCGATCTGGGCGTGAAGCCGGAGACCGTGCTAGAGATGGAATCGCGCCTGTCCAGCCATGACATGGCCTTCGACGGCCACGACGACGACGATGAGGACGGCCCATCCGCCCCCTCGACCTATTTGCCGGACATGCGGATGGAGCCCGCCACCGCGCTGGAGCGCGAGGATAGCGACTCCTATCAGCGCGAGCGCCTATTCGCGGCCCTCAAGGGCCTGGACGAGCGCAGCAAGACCATCCTGCGCGAGCGTTGGCTGAACGAGAAGAAGCTGACCTTGCACGAACTGGCCCAGCAGTTCGGCGTCTCCGCCGAGCGCATCCGCCAGATCGAAAAGAACGCGATGAACAAGCTGCGCATGCAACTGGAACTCTGAAGCGCGGCACGCCGAAGTCGGCCGCCGCAAGCCTCGCGCGCCGCCGAGCGATCGGCCACCCGCGCGGCCGCCACGGTGATCGGCACCCCTAGACCCGCCCGGCAAGGCGGGTCTTTTCGTTTTGGCTGGTGCCGCGTGGACAGCAACAACGTGCCCAACCCACCGCGCCGCAGCAATGGCGGCCTGCTGGTCTGCTGGTGCAGTTGCAAGCGCCTCAGGATGGGCCGCTCACCGCGATGATCTCCTCGAAGCGTTCGATGCGGCCCTCGCCGGCATAGGCCGCCTTGGGCAGCGGATTGGCATGGGCGGCACGAAAATCATCGGACTGCAGCCAGGCCTCGAAGGCAGCACGATCGCGCCAGGTGGTCTCGACCACATAGGGGGCGCCCTCGCTATCGGGGCGCAGCACGGCCATCCGCACGAAACCGGGCTGCAACTCGACCTGTCCGGCCCGCTGCCGGAAGCGCTCCTCGAAGGCCGCCTGCCACTCCGGGGCGACCGGAACGCGGTTGGTCACGACATACATGAGACGAGCCTCCTGATGCAATGGATAAGGTCGGGGATCGATGCGTGAATGAGGTGTCGATTTTGACGACCTCTGAGCGCCGCACATCCAGCTTGCGCCCACGCGATGCGCGCGGGTGCCCTGCTGCGGGAAAGCGCGGCGCGCGGCCTAATCGGGCTCGCCTGCGCCGGCCTCGCCACCCGCCGCTTCCACCCCGCCGCCGCCCTGTCAAGTGTAGGGCCGATCAGCGCAGCACGGCCAGCGTTGGGCTTGCACGCCCGGACAAATACTGGCGCAATAGCAGGCGATGTATCCGCCCTGCTCCATGCGCCGCTGTCCTCCCCTGGTCCCGACCCTGGTCCCGACCCTGGTCCCGACCCTGGTCCCGACCCTGGTCCCGACCCTGGTCCCGACCCTGGTCCCGACCCTGGTCCCGACCCTGGTCCCGACCCTGGTCCCGACCCTGGTCCCGACCCTGGTCCCGACCCTGGTCCCGACCCTGGTCCCGACCCTGGTCCCGACCCTGG
>REDK01000030.1 GCA_007693535.1 Chromatiaceae bacterium | reverse complement strand
TCACAAGTTCGTTATCACAAGTTTTCAGGGCGCCGGCGGCCATAGGGCCGAGATTGCGGCAATCCCTTGGGCGCCATGCTGCCAGGCCAGTTTCAGATCGGCCGGGCCGAGCCCGCCGAGGGCATAGACCGGCAGCGGCAGCGGCTCGGCCAGGGCGGCGAAGCCCGGCCAACCCAGCACCGGGGTATCCAGATGGCTGGCAGTCGCAGCCACCGGCGAGAGCAGCGCATAGTCCAGCCCCAGCGCCACCGCCCGCGCCAGCTCGGCGGCATCGTGGCAGGAGGCCCCCACCAGCGGCAACCCGGCCGGGCGCGCGGTCAGCGCCCGCAGCCGCGCCGCGGTCAGATGCAGGCCCACCCCGGGCAGCCGGGCCGCCGCGGCCGGCGTGCGATTGAGCAGCAGCCGCGCCGCGCGGGCTTGACAACAGGCCAGGCAACGCGCGGCCAGGCGGGCGTAGGCGGACTCGTCGAGTCCGTGCGCACGCAACTGAACCAGCCGGATGCCACCAGCCAGGGCCTGCTCCAACTGCGCCACGAAGCGCACCGGATCGGTCGGGTCGGCCCCGGTGATCAGATACCGCGACGGCAGCCGCAGCGCGGTGATGATCGGCCGGTCGGCGGCCGGAAACCGGGCCGGGTCCATCGCCTCCGGATGCACCCAGTCCAGTGGCTGACCCTCGCGCCCCACCGGCACGCCTGCATAGGCGGTCACCCGGCGCACCTCCAGCAGGATCAGGCGATCGCCGTAATCGTGGCAGACCCGGATCAGCGGCCGGCTGGCCTGGACCCGGATGCCGAGTTCCTCGGCCAGTTCCCGCGCCAGGGCCTGCTCGGCGCCTTCATCCGGCTCTAGCTTGCCACCAGGGAACTCCCAGCGGCCGCCCTGATGCACCCCGTCCGGGCGCCGCGCAATCAGGATGCGGCCGGCCTCATCGGCCAGCGCCCCGGCCACCACGTGCACCAGCCGCGGCGCCGGCTCAGGTGCGGGCTCAGGTGCGGGCTCAGGTGCGGTATTCGGCATTGATGCGCACATAGTCGTAGGACAGATCGCAGGTCAACACCCGCGCCGTCGCCGTCCCGCGCCCGAGGGCCACGCGGATGCGAAAGGTATCCTGCGCCATCACCGCCTGGCCCTGCGCCTCGGTGTAGCCCGGATTGCGCCCGCCGCCCGAGACGATCAGGCAGTCGTCGAGCCAGATCCGCACCCCGTCGATGTCCAGCCCGGCCACCCCGGCCCGCCCCACCGCCGCCAGGATGCGGCCCCAGTTGGGATCGGCCGCGAACAGCGCGGTCTTGACCAGCGGCGAATGGGCGATCGCATCGGCCACCTGGCGTGCCTCCTCCCCCGCGCGGGCCTCCTCGATCTCGATGGCGACCAGCTTGGTTGCCCCCTCCCCGTCGCGCACGATGGCCGTCGCCAGCGCGCTGCAGACCGCATCCAGCGCCGCCTGCAAGGCGGTCGCTGCGGGCCCGGGCGCAGTGATCGGGGGCTGGCCCAGGCCGCCGGTGGCGATCAGCACGCAGGCGTCGTTGGTGGAGGTGTCTCCGTCGATACTGATCGCATTGAAGGAATCCGCCACCGCCCCGCGCAGGCAGGCATCCAGCAGGTCGGGGGCGACCGCCGCGTCGGTGGCCAGGAACGCGAGCATGGTGGCCATATCGGGCCGGATCATGCCAGCCCCCTTGGCGATGCCGGCCACCGTCGCGGTCTGCCCGTCCAGCATGAAGGTTTGGGTCACCAGCTTGGGCACCGTATCGGTGGTCATGATGGCGCGGGCCGCGGCCGCCCAGTGGTCCTCGGCTAGGCCGGCGAGCAACCCCGGCAGCGCGGCGGTGACCCGCTCCACCGGCAGATACTCGCCAATCACGCCGGTGGAGAACGGCAGCACGCTCTCCGGTGGCCCACCGCCAGCGGCGGCCAGGGCGGCACAGATGCCCTCGGCATCGGCCCGCCCGCGGGCACCGGTCCCGGCATTGGCATTACCGGAGTTGACCAGCAACCAGCGCGGCGCAATGGCCTGCAGATGCGCCCGGGCGACCAGCACCGGTGCGGCGCAAAAGGCATTGCGGGTAAACACCGCCGCCGTGGTCGCACCCACCGGCAGCGCCATCAGCAGCAGATCATCGCGGTCACGATAGCGGATACCGGCCGCGGCGGTGGCAAGCCGCAGGCCGGCGACACGGGGAGCGGTCATCCGAGGGGTTCCGGGCGAGGTTGGACAGGAGGGATGGTGGCCAGCGATCACGGCAGACGCGGACCCAATGGCAGTCCGCGCCCGCGGGGCCGGCGTGCGCCTAGTGTATCGCCGCACGCGGATGTTCGCCGCGTTCTAGTATGCCTGCTGGCCGCGGCGTTGACCTTGCTCTGGGCGCGCCACCTGCAGTCTCGATTGCCCTCGCTGGCCTCGGGGCCTCCACCTGGCTCGCTGCCTGCACCGGGCTTCGCCTGGCGGCGATCGGCTGCAACCGCTCCCTGCCGCCATACCGCGCCTGAGCCTGGCCAGGTCCGCTGTGCGCCCCATCGGCGCTGCCGCGGCCGGCCTCGATCGTCACTCCCGCCATCGCGGCGACCGATTGCCTTGTGTGCTACTATTGTCATGACAGCAAACGTTGCACGCAGAGCTAATTTGTCTATGGCATACAAGGGCGATCGGAAGGAGTTCCTCCAGCTTCGGCTGTCTCCGCAACTGAAAGAGCGCATCCGGGCGGCAGCGCGCGCGGATGGGGTCACGATGACTTGGTTCGTGGAAGACGCCATCGAGCAGAAGCTGAGGCGAACCCGGAAGATCGCACGAACGGCCGGGAGCTAGGCCCACGCGCCCTCTGCTCCGCGAGCGCCGCAACCGGGCTAGGGCTAGGGCTAGGGCTATGACCAAGGGGTTATCGCGCATCCTGCACCCCTTCGATGTCGTCATGCCAAGGGCAACGCTGCTGCGTCAGCGCCGCCTCGAGTGAATCGCTCCGCCCCCTAGCCCGCTGGGCCGACTGCCATGCCAACCACCGATCCGATCCGCCCCGCCCACCCCGCGGCCACCGCCCATCCCACCAGCCTCTGGCACCGCCTCGCCGATGGTCGCGTGCAATGCGACGTCTGCCCGCGCAACTGCGCGCTGGCCGAGGGCCAGCGCGGGCTCTGCTTCGTGCGTGGTTGCAGCGACGGTGCGATCGTGCTTCACACCTATGGCCGCTCCAGCGGTTTCTGCGTGGACCCGATCGAGAAGAAGCCGCTCAACCATTTTCTACCTGGCACCCCGGTACTCTCCTTCGGCACCGCCGGCTGCAATCTCACCTGCCGCTTCTGCCAGAACTGGGACACCAGCAAGTCCCGCGACATGGACCGCCTGGCCGCCACCGCCAGCCCAGAGCAGATCGCCGCGGCCGCCGCTGCGGCCGGCTGTCGCAGCGTCGCCTATACGTACAATGATCCGGTGGTCTTTCTCGAATACGCACTCGACACCGCCGCCGCCTGCCGCGTGCGCGGCATCCGCAACGTCGCGGTGACCGCCGGCTATGTGAACCCGGCTGCGCGCGCCCGCCTGTTCGGGGCCATGGACGCCGCCAACGTGGACCTCAAAGGCTTTACCGATGCCTTCTACCGGCGCCTGTGCAGTGCCCGCCTGGGGCCGGTACTGGAGACCCTGGAGTACCTGCGGCAGGAGACCTCGGTCTGGTTCGAACTCACCACCCTGCTGATCCCCGGCCACAACGATAGCGATGCCGAGCTGGCGCGGATGGCCGCCTGGGTGGTCGGACACCTGGGACCGGAGGTGCCGATGCACTTCACCGCCTTCCATCCCGACTACCGGCTGCGCGACCTGCCGCCAACGCCGCTGGCCACCCTCGCCCGCGCCCGCCGCATCGCCATGGAAGCGGGCGTGCGCTACGCCTACACCGGCAACGTGCAGGATGGCGCCGGCGGCAGCACCTGGTGCCATGCCTGCGGCCGCCTGCTGATCGAACGCGATGGATACCGGCTGGGGCACTGGGGGCTGACCCCGGCCGGCACCTGCGCCCACTGTGGCACGCCCTGCCCCGGCCACTTCGAGGCCCGGCCCGGGACCTGGGGAGCGCGGCGCCAGCCGCTGCGCATCGCCGACTGAAGCGCCCCGGCAACCGACAAGCCACTCGCGCCCCGCGCGCTGGATCGACAGCCCAAGGCGCATGGGCCAAAGCACCGACATCGACGCGGGGCCGCTGACGGAAGCAATTGCGGCGATGGGACGCAGAGAACACAACGAGCTGGTCAGCCGACTCATCGTCCTGATCGCGCACCTGCTACGATGGGCCGGATGACCGCGGGTGAGCAATCAGCCGCAGTCGCCTAGCCAAGTCGGCACAGCGAGCGCGCATCGTTTGTTTCAAGCGTATGACTACAAAGCAAACCATCGTCGCTGAACTGGGCAAGGAACAGATTCTGGCTCCAGAGCGCATCGCGCTCGCGCTGATCGCCAACGATCGGATCAAGTATTATTTGACCTTGCTCCAAACGGCCTGTGCCAACACCAACCAGCCACGCGTTCCAACGCCTGACCTCAAGGCCGAACGGTTGGCCAGCAACCTCGCTGACGCTTGGCTAGACGAGGTTGTTGCAGGAACCCGGCGGGAGCCCTCCGGGAGCTACCGAGTACCCCATCTCGCCGAGATTCTGGAACGTGCCTTCGCCGCGCTGGACACCATGATCGCCTGCCTGCCCGAAACAGAGCAGTCAGCGCTACGCGCGCGCATGGACAAGCTCCCGCGGACGGCTCCTAAGATGAGCGAACTGAAGGCCGAGGAGATCGTCAACTTGACCCGCGGAGATCGCAAGGCGGGCGACAGCATGCACTTGATCGTGATGGACGCCCATCGCGCCATCAACCGCGTGCAAGCCGACACGGTGATCGAGACGATCGACGGCGCGCGCGCCCATCGCCTGTCTGCCGAGGGGCGCCAGCGGGTCCAAGCCTTCATGGCCGGTCTGAATCGCACGGCGTTCCTGAAATTCGACCATCCCGGTCTCGCCACTACTGCGACGGAATATGAGCAGCAAGTGTTGATTCAGAACGACATCGGCGTGACAGATGCCCATGTCTTGGTCATCCGCGTTCAAGGATTGGTGGTCACCGTCACTTACACGGATATCCATCGTAATCGATTGAAATTCTTCCAAGATCTGTTTACAGCAACGACAATTACTTGGGCCGGTACGGAACATCGGCGAAGTGAACGCCTGGTCGAAGGCAACTACCTGCTATCCACCGGTCTTTTTGAAGCACAGGACGAGGGCGAACTCGACCATTTTCTCAGTTTTCTCGGCTCGCGAATTGTGTTCCTCATCGATTGGAACAAGATGCGAAAACGGTTGCAGTTATTTGTTGACAGAACCGCAGCGATCGGCATTCTCAAATGGTCAGCCGACCACGACTACGGCCATCGCGCGTTGCTCGAAGTAGGTGGCGAGCAAACGCTGGGAGAGGCGGTGGAGTTTGCAGCCGGGGGGACCTTGCGATACGGCCAACGGCTGGATGCTCTTATCAGTTCAGATGCCGCTATCGAATTTCTCAAAGATGCCCTGCGGATTGCCTCAACGGGTTTGCGGCAACGACGTTCACGTCGAAACATTCAGGACGAAATCAAAGCGCGGCTGGCGGGCTCGTTCGAGACCCAGAGGTTGGGTGTCTTCGAGTTGGCTGGGGACCACGCCGCACTTGGCTACGATCTAGCCACAATGCTAGTAGAAACGCTCAGCCGCATGAGCAGCGGGGTTGCTGGCGACCATCTTTCGGCGGTAGCGACACGCGCCTCGGCGTGGGAAGCCAAGGCGGACCAGATTTTGAACGAGGCCCGCGCCGACATCCGCCGCTTCGCCCGCCCGCGATCCCTCCGTGACTTCTTCGAGTTCGCCGATGATGCGATCGACGAACTGGAGGAGGCGGCGGCCGTTCTCGAACTCGCAGGACTCAGCTCTCTCAATGCTGTAACGATTGAACGATTGCAGGAAATCGCCGAACTCGCGTTGCTGTCATGCCAAGACATTGTTCGTAGCGTTGCCTGCGCGGCCTACGTCACCAGACCTGATCTTCGGGATGATCTCGACGAGTTCTTGTCGGCCTCAGAGCGACTCATACAAACCGAGCACCGAGCGGATGATGCACTTCGCGGATTTCGCCGCTGGCTCATGAAGGCGCAGTTGGAACCACTGCAAATTCTCGTGTTGCGTGACTTCGCTGCGGCCCTAGAAGCGGCAACTGACGCGTATGCACACGCCGCTCAGGAACTGCGGACCTACCTGATGGAAGAGGTGATCGCACAGTGAAATCGAGCACTTCAGAGTTCGACTTCAAGAGCAGTGTCATCCCGTTTCCCGTTGCCGGCGCCAGCACCGAGATTCCGAGCAAAGAACGAATTGGCTCAAAGGCTCACAACCTGATGCGCATGGCCGCATTGGGTCTTCCGGTACCGCCAGGATTTGTGGTTTGCACCGACCTCTGTCACGCATTTCTGCAGCACGGTTGGCGGGCATTGGATGCATTGTTTCCGGAACTCAACCGGGCACTCCACCAGCTTGGCGAGACCACCGGCCGTCATTTTGGAGACCCCCGCCGACCCTTGCTGGTGTCGGTACGCTCTGGCGCCGCCGTGTCGATGCCCGGGATGATGGAGACAATCCTCAACATCGGCCTCAATCGAATCACGGCAAAGGGCCTTGTCCGCCTCACGGGCAATCCGCGGCTGGCCGCTGATTGTCGCCGGCGACTCGTGTCGCAGTATGGCGAAGTGGTCGCAGGAATCCCCCCACAGGTCTTCGCGTCGCAGTTGCAGGATTTTCTCGATGCGCACAAGGTCAGTGCGCTCGACGAACTCGATAGTGCCGGCCTGATGCAGCTTGCCGAACTCTTCGAGAATACCTTCGCGGTCACCTGCGGAACCCGCTTTCCGGCAGACCCATTGATCCAACTCAACCACGCGGTTGGAGCGGTACTGAACTCTTGGTGCAGCAAACAGGCTGAAACCTACCGCAGGATTCACTCGATCGCGGATGACATCGGCACAGCCGTCATCGTTCAGGCAATGGTCTTCGGCAATCAGGGCCCGACTTCGGGAGCCGGCGTGGGATTCACGCGAAATCCAGCGGATGGGACCAACGCACTCTATGTCGACTATCTTGCCAATGCTCAAGGAGAGGACGTGGTGTCCGGCCGACGCGTCGCCATGGGGCCGGAAGAACTTCAGCGACGGGCACCCGCAGCCTACCAAACGCTCCTGGCAGCGCGCGGCATGTTGGAGCGGGAATTTGCCGAGATGCAGGATTTCGAGTTCACGGTAGAGGACGGCCGTCTGTTGTTGTTGCAGACTCGTTGCGGCAAGCGAACGCCACTCGCCGCACTACGCATCGCCCGCGATCTTGTCGCTGAGGGCCTGATCACGCCGCCAGTGGCGATCGCGCGTCTCAAGGAGTATGACCTGGAAGCGATCGAGGAGGTGCGTTTAGCCAACCAGAACGAGCAACCCTTATTACACGGAACCGCGGCCGGTGCTGGGGTGGCGGTTGGCGCGGCCGTGTTCGACCCAGCGCGCGTTCACTCCATGCGCCAATCTAATAAGGATGTGGTTCTGGTCTGCGAGAACGCAGAAACCAGTGATATCGAAGCGCTCGCGGAGGCGTCAGCATTGATCTCGTCCAGCGGTGCCAGAACCTCGCATGCTGCCGTCGTTGCTCGGCAGCTCGGCAAGCCCTGTGTCGTCGGGTGTGCGGGTCTTGTGATCGCGGCAGACGCGCGCAGCGCTTGGTTCGGCGATCAGCGCCTCATCGAGGGCGACCTGCTGTCCGTCGACGGCGAGCGTGGGGTGATCTATCGCGGCGCGCTGGATGTGATCCGGCAGCGGCCCGTGGAACTGCTGGATTCGGTCGCATCCTGGGGATCAACCTGAGGGGATCAAAGTGGGGGGATGAAAGTGGGGGGATCAAGAGGAGCCCGAAGGCTCCTCGCTCAGCCCGATGCGACTAAGCCATTCGCGCGAGGACAGGGGACCGCCATGCGTCAGGGTTTGTCCGATCGGCGCCGATGGCTTGAACCGGGCTTGAACTGCAACCCAGCTTCAACCGCATTCCAACTGCCATTGCACCGCTCGGCGCAGCAACTCGCCACCGCGGTTGATACGGAGTTTGCGCTTGAGCTTCAGCCGATGGGTCTCGACGGTCTTCACGCTCAGGCACAGCCGCGCGGCGATCTCGGCGGTGGAGCGGCCCTGGCCGATCAGCTCGAAGACCTCCAGTTCGCGATCGGTCAGGCGCGCCAGCGCCGGGGGACTCGCCCCTGGCGGCCGGCCGGTCAGCACCGCCAGCAGTCGCGCGGTCATCGCCGGGCTGAGATACAACTCGCCCGCGAGTACCCGGCGGATCGCCGCCAGCAGTTCCGGTGCCGGGGCCTGCTTGTCGAGATAGCCATGGGCGCCGGCGCGCAGGACCCGCTCACCAAACAGCGCCTCGTCGCGATGGCAATAGACCAGAATCCGTAGCGTCGCCGCCAGCGCCAGCAGCCGCCGGATCAACTCCAGCCCGGAGCCATCGGGCAGCGCCAGGTCCATGATCACCAGGGTGGCGATGGCCAACCCATCGGCAGGCGCCGGCGCCGATCGCGGCCCCGGCCCCGGCCCCGGTTCCACCAGTTCCCGCACCAGGGCCAGCGCCTCCTGGGCGCTGCCCGCCTCGCCGCAGATGCGCAGTCCGGCATCCCCGGCCAGCGCCTGCTGCAGACCGGCCCGCAACAGCGGGCAGGAATCGATCAACACGATCTGCGCCAGCATGGCGCTCACCTCCGCTTCCTCACGACGGCACGGGCGACCGCCCGGTGCCAGATGATCCTTCCTCCAGTCTAGACCGCGATGCCCCTCTTGCCATCAGGGAATCCCTGATCCCCGGTTGCCCGCTGAACGCTGGCCGGACGCGGCTAAGCATCAGTCGCCGCGGGCGTGCAGGCCGGCACGATCCGCCGCCCATCCTGGATCCCCCCCCCTGGCCGAGCCAACCGCGTGCGCCGACCCGGATGCGGCTGAGCCACGCCCTGATGCTGATTACAGGTCGTTCCCCTAGTGCCAATTCGGGTACCGCCGGATCGCCGAATGCACGGTCAGGGCTAATACTCAATGCAGGTGACGTGGTACTAGATGACCGGCGCCGTGTTGATTTGCAAATCATCGCGCACGCCATTGGTCACGCCCTGGAGGATGATTTCATGAACAACAAGCTGCCATCGTCGGTCGCCTGGTTGGTTGCACTTGCGCTGTGGCTGGCATGCGGGCAAACCTTGGCAAGCGAAATGGTCCCAACAACGCAACAGCAACGGTTCAGCATCATCCGTATTCCCTTGATCGAATATGGCGGCGCCGATGCGCTCGCTGAGCGCGTTGGCTGGGACAGCGCTGCCATGGACGCCGCCCGACAACAAGGCGAATTTGTCGGCTGCGGCGATCGTATCGTGTATATGGAGAAGCGCATCCCACACACGCGGGCACCATTGACCGCGATCTATCAGGAGCTATTTCGATTGCCTGATACAGTCGTCGTGCACGGCCAAGCGTACCAAAACCCGATTCATCAGCATGCGCACCGCCGGAATCTTCCCCCGTTACGCTTCGAGCGGGTTACGATCAGCAACCGCAAGGCCAACCTCTACCTGGTAGGCGATTATCTTTCCGTGGGCACATGCGAACCAGCGCGCACCGAGGCGGTATTGCAGTTCGCCGCTTTACAGTTCGCAACAGTGGATGAGATCGCCATCTACCTGAACGGCGAGCCAGCGGCGGGGGTCTTTATGCACGGCGGCCCCAATGACGGATGAGTTCGATAGCTACCATAACGGCGAGACCATGGTGCAGATTCCTATCCGCGAAAGCCCAGGGTGATTTTCTGTGCATCTATGTCCAGGTAGGAAGCGCTGTCACTCAAACGAAAACTCAGCATGAGGTTCACGATGAGTACTCAAATCGAATGGTACGAAGTGTACCACCAGTCAATCTCTGGGCTTGAGATTGGAGCTGCCGGCTTCTTGGGTAGTCAAGCTGTCGCTATCGCATCCTATTTCGATGATCGAGACCTAAACCGCGATGGTCGAGTATCATTAGAAGAGCGCATGTTGTCTTTTGTATCCCCAGTGAGGTTGAGCGGCGCCAATATAGTTAGGGTAGCGTCCGGAGCTTGGGATCAATACCATGCCATTGATAGCTGTGGATTGATGGAGCTTAGAAACAGAACCTTCATAAAACTAGCCAGTAATCTTTGGTTGGATGGAATATTTTCTGCTTATGTCGGCAAGCTAGCAAAAATACCAGGTGCCCGCTTGGCCAAAGGGATGACCGACCACGAGATCGCGCAATTAGTTATACGCAAGACATTTGAAAGCACCTTGAAAAGGATAATCGAGGAGACGGTGCAAATCAAGAATTAGCCATGCGCGTGCGTCGATTTCTATCGGCTCGCAGTTCAAGCTGATAGGTCAGTGTGGCTACGGAAAAGCTGACATCGGTCGCTTATCTCAGTTCTGAGTGATTACATGCCGGCGCGCGCAGCGCGAGCAGTCTTGGTCATTGTTCGTGCGTCGGTATGGCGAGACAGTTGATACCGCTCGGTCGGTGGGTACGACGGGGCTATCCTTGACTAACCACAACCAACAGAATCCCCAGCCATCACCTACCGCCAAACGGAAGTGCCGGCATTTGCCAACGCCGAGCGGTGTCGAGGGAACGCCAACGATCGGCCTCGCCAGACGAGGTGTACCGATGACCTCTTCCCATTACTCGAATCCTTCCCTCAGTCGGCGGGACTTGATGCGCCTGGCGGGCGGTGCCGTCATCGCGGCGGGAGC
>REDK01000031.1 GCA_007693535.1 Chromatiaceae bacterium | reverse complement strand
ATACCGATTTCGTGCTGAAGGATGGCCAAAGCACCGACCAGTACGAGGCCGAAATGAAACGGCGCTTCATCGAGGAGCCGGCCAATACCAAGCTGTTGATCGTGGTCAGCAAGTTGCTGACCGGCTTTGATGCGCCGTCCTGCACCTACATCTACCTGGACAACGAACTGCGCGACCACAACCTGTTCCAGGCCATCTGTCGAACCAACCGCCTCGACGGCGATGACAAGGACTATGGTCATATCGTTGACTTCAAGCAGCTCTTCGGCGACGTGCAGCAGGCCATTGCGGTTTATAGCTCCGACGAGCTTGACCTGGATGACGGTGGCGCGGCGGGAAACAACGTCGAACTAAAGGACTGGCTGAAGGAAGGCTGCAAGAAGCTCGACACCACCCGTGAGGCGCTCAAGTACCTGTGCGAGCCGGTATCGCCGCCACGCGAGATTGAGCACTATCTGCACTACTTCTGTGGCAATGCCGGCATGCCAGAGGCCCTGGACGAGACCGAAGTACTGCGAGTGGCATTCTATAAGGCCGTGGCGAGCTTTGTGCGCGCCTATTCGGCGATTGCACAGGATCTGGAGGCAGCGGGATATGCAGCGAGCGACATTCAGCGCCTGCAGGATGAGGTGGCCTTTTTCAGCGAGGCGCGCGCCGCCATCAAGGGGCACGCGGGTGAAGAGCTGGACATCAAGCCCTTTGAAGCCGATATGCGCCATCTCATCAACACCTACATTCAGGCCGACCCGGCGAATAACCTGGGCGCCGTGGATAGCTACTCCCTAGTAGAACTGATTGTCGCAACCGGTATCCACGATGCCATTGCCAGGAAGCTGAACCAGAAGGGCAAGCTGTCGAGGAATGCGGTCGCCGAGGGCATCATCAACAACCTGCGCAAGACGATGATTCGGAATCAACTCACCGACCCCCGGTTTTATGAGCAGCTCTCGAAACTCCTCGCGGATCTGATTGCGGACTGGCGCAGCGAGACGGTGTCCTACCAGCAATTCCTGGAGCAGGCCGAAGCGCTGGTCAGGAAGATGGCAAAAGGGCAGCGGGATGGCGGCTCGCCGCCTGAGCTGGCGGGCCACCACGAGGCACAGGTGATCTACCACAATCTCCCCGAGATCCTGGCCACATCGCGCCCGACGCATGAGGTGCGCGAGTCCTCTCCCGACGAGGAAAGGCGGCACCTCGAGATGGCACTGGCGATCGACCGCGCCATGCGCGAGCAGGCGCCGGCCGGCTGGCGCGGCGACGATGCACGTGAGCGGCAGGTGCTCAATGCGCTGTTCCCGATCCTCGGACGGAACCGAGAGGCCACCCAGGCCGTGTTCGAGCTGATCAGGAATCAGGCGGGCTACCCATGACCGAAACGATCAGGCTGGGTGACATCTCCATCGAGTTGCGGCGCAAGGCCGTGCGCAACGTACACCTGTCCGTGCATCCACCGGATGGTCGGGTCACGTTGGTCGCACCGAGCGGCACCCGCCCCGAGGTGGCCCGCGCCTATGCCATCGAAAAACTCGGATGGATCCGCGATCAGCAGGCGAGGCTGCAGAACCAGGCGCGGGAAACGCCCCGGCAGTACGTCGAGCGCGAGAGTCATTACCTCTGGGGGCGGCGCTATCTGCTGTCAGTTGAAGAGCGAGCGGCGCGCCCCGGCGTCAAACTGGATCACAAGCGCATCATGCTGACCGTCCGGCCCGGCACCAACCGGGCCAAACGCGCGCAAATCATCCATGCCTGGCAACGGCGTCTCCTGCATGCAGCCGTGCCGCCACTGATCGCGAAGTGGGAAAAGCGGCTGGGCGTGTCCGTGACCGGGTATTTTCTGCAACGCATGAAAACCCAATGGGGAAGCTGCAACGCACGCGCCGGTCATATTCGAATCAATACCGAACTGGTCAAGAAGCCCAAGGACCTGCTCGAGTACATCGTCGTGCACGAGATGTTGCACCTGAGCGAGCCCACCCATAGTGAACGCTTCATCGCATTGCTGAGTGAGCACTACCCGAACTGGCGCGAGGCACGGGATGAACTGAATGCGCTGCCGTTGGCCGCTGAGGCATGGTGAGATGCTGCCAGTTCAGGTCGCAGATGACGCGAGCTGTCATGACCCTCGGCAAACCATCGGCCTCACCCCACCCAGGCGCGGGCATTGCGGAACAGGCGCAGCCAGGGGCCGTCCTCGCCCCATTCGTCCGGGTGCCAACTGTATTGCACGCTGCGGAACAGGCGTTCGGGATGCGGCATCAGGATCGTCACCCGCCCATCGCTATTGGTGAGCCCGGTGATGCCCGCGGGGGAGCCGTTGGGATTGGCCGGATAGCGGCTGGCCAACGTGCCGTCGTGTTCCAGATAGCGCAGGGCCACCAGCGGCCGGGCGGCGGCTAGGTGCTCGGCGTCGCGAAAGCCCGCCCGCCCCTCGCCATGGGCGACCACGATCGGTAGCCGGGAGCCGGCCATGCCAGTGAATAGAATCGACGGCGAGGGGGTGACCTCGACCAGGAGCAGCCGGGCCTCGAATTGTTCGGAGCGATTGCGCAGGAACACCGGCCAATGCGCGGCGCCGGGGATCAATTCGCGCAGATGGGCGAGCATCTGACAGCCATTGCAGACGCCGAGCGCGAAGCGGTCCGGGCGGGCGAAGTAGGCCTCGAACTCGGCTCGGGCGCGGGGATTGAACAGGATGGTCCGCGCCCAGCCGGCCCCGGCGCCGAGGACGTCGCCGTAGGAGAAACCACCGCAGGCGGCCAGGCCCTGGAAGTCGCCCAGGCCCAGGCGCCCCGCGATGAGGTCGGACATGTGGACATCGACGCAGTCGAAGCCGGCGCGATCGAAGGCGGCGGCCATCTCGAGGTGGCCATTGACGCCCTGTTCGCGCAGGACCGCCAGCCGGGGGCGCACCCCGCGCAGGAGGCCGGGGGCGCTGCCGGCACCGGTCGCCGTGGCCGGCGGGTCGCTGGCCTGCCCGCTGGACCGATCGGTCAGCGGCGCGGCGGCAGGGTCGAAGGTCAGCAGCGCGTGCAGGCCCGGGTCATCGGCACCGATGCGCGCGTGCGCCTCGTCGGCGCAGTCCGGGTTGTCGCGCAGCCGTTGCAGTTGCCAGGAGGTCTCGGACCAGGCCGCCTGCAAGGCCGCGCGCGGGGCCGCCAGCAGCAGTTCGCCGGCGCGCTGGATGCGGATCTGCCCGTCGGCGGTGGGATGGCCGAGCGGGTGGCTCAGATCGCCTAGCCCGTGGCGGGCCAGCAGGGCCTGCACCGCGGGCAGGTCGGCCGCGCGCACCTGCAGCAGCACGCCGGGTTCCTCGCTGAACAGGGCGGCGATGGGGTCGCGGGCCGGGGCGGCGGCCAGCAGGGGCGCCAGTTCGATGGCCAGCCCGCAGCGTCCGGCGAAGGCCATCTCCAACAGCGCGACAATGAGCCCGCCATCACTGCGGTCGTGATAGGCGAGCAGCCAGCCGGCCGCGTGTAGTGCCTGGATGGCGGCGAACAGGCCGCGCAGCAGGGCCGGGTCATCCAGGTCCGGCGGGGTCTGACCGAGCTGGTCATGGACCTGGGCCAGGGCCGAGCCGCCGAGGCGGTCCTGACCCCGGCCGAGGTCGATCAGCAGCAGTGTGCTGGCACCCCGGTCCAGGCGCAGTTGCGGGCTGCAGGTGCGCCGCACATCGGTCACCGGGGCGAAGGCCGAGCAGATCAGCGACAGCGGCGCCGCCATCGCCCTGGGCTCGCCCTCCCCAGCGGCGCCGGCCGGCGCCGCCCACACCGTCTGCATGCTGAGCGAGTCCTTACCGACCGGGATGGCGATGCCGAGCGCCGGGCAGAGTTCCAGCCCGACCGCGCGCACGCTGTCGTAGAGGCGCGCAGCCTCGCCCGGCCAGCCGGCGGCGGCCATCCAGTTGGCCGAGAGCTTGATCGCCCCGAGTGCGTCGATGGGGGCGGCGGCGAGGTTGGTGATGGCCTCGGTGATGGCCATGCGGGCGGCGGCCGGGGCGTCTAGCAGGGCGATCGGGCTGCGCTCGCCGATGGCCATGGCCTCGCCGGTGTAGCCGTCGTAATCGCTCAGGGTGACCGCGCAATCGGCGACCGGGACCTGCCAGGGGCCGACCATCTGATCGCGCGCCACCAGGCCGGTGACGCTGCGATCGCCGATGGTGATGAGGAAGGTCTTGTCGGCCACCGCCGGCAGCCGCAGCACCCGTTCCAAGGCGGTTGCCAGCTCGATGCCGGCCGTGGTGAAGGGGGTGGCGGGCGACGCGCGCCGGGTGACCTCGCGCAGCAGCCGGGGCGGCTTGCCGAACAGCAGCGTCATCGGCAGATCGATCGGCGGCGCACCGAGCTGCGCATCGTCGAGCCGCAGCCAGGGCTCGCCCAGGGCCTCGCCGACGACGGCGAAGGGGCAGCGCTCGCGCGCACAGATCGCCTCGAACGCGGCCAACTGCTCGGCGGCCACGGCGAGCACATAGCGCTCCTGGGCCTCGTTGCACCAGAGTTCCATCGGCGACAGGCCGGGGTCGGCACTGGGGATGCGCCGCAGCTCGAAGCGACCGCCGCGCCCGCCGTCGTGCACCAGCTCCGGCAGGGCGTTGGAGAGGCCGCCGGCACCGACATCGTGGATGAACAGGATGGGGTTGTCGGCCCCGCGCGCGATGCAGTGCTCGATGACCTCCTGACAACGTCGCTGCATCTCGGGGTTGGCCCGCTGCACCGAGGCGAAGTCGAGGTCGGCCGCCGACTGGCCGCTGGCCATGCTGGAGGCGGCCCCGCCGCCGAGCCCGATCAGCAGCGCCGGGCCGCCCAGGACCACCAGCGGGGTGCCGGGCGGAAACGGCGCCTTCTGGACCTGCTGCGGGCGGATGTTGCCGAGGCCGCCAGCCAGCATGATCGGCTTGTGATAGCCGCGCAATTCCACCCCGGGTGCCCCGGCGGGGCCGCTGGCCGGCAGCGCCTGCTCGAAGGTGCGAAACCAGCCGGCCAGGTTGGGCCGGCCGAATTCGTTATTGAACGCGGCCGCGCCGATCGGCCCCTCCAGCATGATCTGCAGCGCCGAGCAGAGCCGCGCAGGGCGGCCCCAGTCCTGCCCCTGCTCCCAGGGCCGGGGGTGCTCGGGCAGGCGCAGATGCGAGACCGAGAAGCCGCAGAGCCCGGCCTTGGGTCGCGCCCCGCGGCCGGTCGCGCCCTCGTCGCGGATCTCGCCGCCGGACCCGGTCGCGGCGCCCGGATGCGGGGCGATCGCGGTGGGATGGTTATGGGTCTCCACCTTCATCAGGATCTCCAACCGCTCGGCCTGACGGCGATAGACCCCATCGGCCGGGTCCGCCTGCAGGCGCTGCCCGGGCCAGCCGCTGATCACCGCCGCATTGTCCCGATAGGCCGAGAGCACCCCATCCGGGGCCTGCGCGGTGGTATGGCGGATCATCGCAAACAGCGAATCGGGCTGGGCCGCGCCATCGATGACCCAATCGGCATTGAAGATCTTGTGCCGGCAATGCTCCGAATTGGCCTGGGCGAACATCATCAATTCCACATCGGTGGGATTGCGGCCCAAACCGCCGAAGCTCGCGACCAGATAATCGATCTCATCGGGGGACAGGGCCAGGCCGAGGTCCAGATTCGCCTGTTCCAGGGCCGCGCGCCCGCCGCCGAGCAGGTCCACTCGCTGCAGCGGTCGCGGCGGTGCCTGCGTGAAGAGGTCTGCCGCCAGATCGAAGCGGGCGACCTCAGTCATGCGGTCATGCAGCAGCGCGGCGGCACTGGCCAGTTGCGCCGCGTCCAACGCGATCTCGGTGGCCAGCACATAGAGCAGGCCGCGCTCCAGGCGCCGCACTGCGGTGAGCCCGCAGTTGTGGGCGATCTCGGTGGCCTTGGACGACCAGGGCGAAAGGGTGCCCGGGCGCGGCACCACCAGGATCGACTGGCCCTGGTCCGGAAGCTGGTCCGGAGCCTGATCCAGAACCTGGGTCGACCTGGGCGCGGCGGCCGGGGTCGCCCCTGCGGTTGGCGCGGCGGGATCATCGAGCAGCGCGTGCAGGACTGCCTGTTGCGCCGGGTTCAGGGCATCCAGCCCCGGCAGCGGGCCGAGATCGATGAAATAGACGAAGCGCGCGTCGAGGGTGCAGGCGGGCAGCCCAGCCGCATGCAGCCGGTCGGCGAGCTTGGCCAGACGAAACGCGGACAGGGCGGGGGCACCGCGCAGGCAGGGCATGGATCGGACTCCAGGGTCGGCAGGGGGCGCGCCGGTCCGCGGAAACCGGACCCGGCGCTGCTCGGCCCCCCATGATACGCCGGGCAGCGAGGCGGCCGGCAGCGGTGGGACGGGTGAGGTGGACCCAGTTGGGTTCCTGAAATACTTTGCGCCTGCACGCCCTGCGCGTGACAACGAAAACGCCGGAGACCTCCCGCGACGCGGCGCAGGGGGCGCCGACAGGCGCGGCCTGGATTCGCTGTCAGTTGGTGCTGCTGAGTCCCTGACTCGCGCCCGGATTCGCCCCGAGCCTGCCCGGGCGCTACAATCGGGAGGAAATCCTTCCGCGGTCGCCCGCATCGGCGCCAATGGCCGGGGTCACCCGGGGTCACCCGGGGGTGGCCGGGGTCACCCGGGGGCCGCGCCGCGCCGCCACGCTGGTGCCTTTCTGGCCCTCCTCTTGGCTTGGGGCTGGCTTGGGGCCCGACCACCAGGACGGCCCGACCCCGCATCACCCCGAATGACCCGACCAGGAGCAGGCATGACCGATCAGTTCGAATCCGAGCCACCGTCGCCGCCCGTGCCGAGGTCCGCGCCGGGCACCGCGTCGCAACCGCAACCGGCTCCCACGGCCGGGGCCGCCATCGCCCCAGACCCAGAGCTGCTGATCGATATCGAGGGCCATGCGGTCCCGCTGACGGAACTGCTCTCGGCCTATCACGAATCGCGCGGGCGACTGGCCCAGGTCAAGCGCGAGACTCGCCAGGCAGTCTCGCGCCGGCGCGCTGAGCAGACGCTCAAACCCTTCCAGGCCGAGCTGATCCGGATGCAGAAATATCTGGAGCACAACCAGCGGCGGATGATCATCCTGTTCGAGGGGCGCGATGCCGCTGGCAAGGGCGGCACCATCCGCCGCGTCATTCGCTATATGAACGAAAAGCACTATCGGGTGGTGGCGCTCGGTAAACCGACCGATCATCAGCGCACCCAATGGTTCTTCCAACGCTATATCGAGCAGTTTCCGCATGGCGGCGAGCAGGTGCTGTTCGACCGCAGTTGGTATAACCGGGCGATGGTCGAACCGGTGTTCGGCTTTTGCAGCCCCGAGGAGTACGAACACTTCATGCACGGGGTGGTCGGCTTCGAGAAAGACCTGGTGCGACAGGGGACCATCCTGGTCAAGCTCTACTTCAGCGTGACCAAGGAAGAACAGGCGCGCCGCTTCGAACGCCGCAAGACCGACCCGCTCCGACAATGGAAGCTGTCCGAGATCGATGTCCAGGCGCAGGATCGCTGGGATGACTTTACCCACCAGAAATACGAGATGCTGCGGCACAGCCACACCCCGTGGGCACCCTGGACCGTCATCCGCTCCAACAATAAGCAAAAGGCGCGGCTCAATGCGATCAAGGTGATCCTCAATGCCGTGCCCTATGAGCGTGGCGACCGCAGCCTGGACTTCGTGCCCGACCCCGACATCGTCGTCTCTGGTGCCCGTGAACTGGAGATCATGGAGGCACAGATGTTACGCGAGGGCCGCTTTACCGTCTGAGCCGCGTCCGGCTCCAGCCGCATTGCCATCCATCATTGGGCACGCCCGGCCCGCCCCCGCATCCACCGCGACCGAGGATCTTATCCATGATTGGAGCAATCGCTGGCGACATCATCGGCTCGGTCTACGAGCATGCGCCGATCAAGAGCAAAGAGTTTGCGCTGTTCCAGCCGGAGTCCCGCTTCACCGACGATAGCGTGCTGAGCATTGCCATCGCTGCCGCCATTCTCGCCGGACCCACTGCCGCCGACCCGGATGCCTCCCCGACCGAACCGCCCGCTGCCGATGCGGCCAAGGTCGGCCCGGGGGCGCCCGAGGCGGTCCCCGAGGGGGTCAAGGTTCCGCATCTGACCGGCCCGGTCGAGAGCCCGGCGCTGCCCTATCAGGAGATGCTCAGGGAATACGGACGGCGCTATCCCGATGCCGGCTATGGCGGCCGCTTTAAGCAGTGGCTGGCGGCCGCCGAGCCGCAGCCCTATCAGAGCTGGGGGAATGGCTCGGCGATGCGGGTCAGTCCGGTAGGCCTAGCCTTCGACAGCGCCGAGGAAGTCCTGCATCAGGCACTGATGAGCGCCATCGTCACCCATGATGATCCGGAAGGCATCAGGGGTGCCGAGGCCACCGCGCTGGCCCTGTTCCTGGCCCGCATCGGGACCGACAAGGCCTCATTGCGGTCCTGTATGCAGGATCGCTTCGGCTACGATCTGACCGGCAGCGTCGAGTCGCTGCGGCCGGGCTATGGCTTCGACGTCTCCTGTCAGGGGACGGTGCCGGCGGCGCTGCTCGCCTTTCTCGATTCAGAATCCTACGAAGACGCGATCCGTAACGCCGTCTCCCTAGGCGGCGACAGCGATACCCTGGCCTGCATCGCCGGCAGCATTGCCGAGGCCTTCTACGGCGAGGTGCCGGCGGCGATTCGCGAAGAGGTGGAGGCGCGGCTGACGCCCGACCTGTGGGCCATCGTCAACACCTTCTGCACCAGTTACCCGGTGCACCGCGAGCGCGGTGAATAAGACCGCCCGGATGAGACCATCCGGATGAGACCGTCCGCAGCGGTGCCGCCGCCCGCCGTCACCATTGCGCCAGCTCCACCAGCATCGGCAGACGGCGTTTGCCGTCTGCTACCGGCGTCAAGCCTTTCACCAGCGGCCGCGCAATGCCATGGCATATGCCCTCGAGGACTATCTGCGCCTGCTCGACGACTTGGTCGCCGCCGGCTTTCCGCTGCATCCGATCCGCGACTATTTTGCCGCACCGGTAGCCCCGCCGTTCGTGTACCTGCGCCACGACATAGAGCGCCAGCCGCGGCGGGCGCTGGCCATGGCCCGGCGCGAGGCCGACCGCGGCATCCGCGCCAGCTATTACTTCCGCTGCGATGCGCGCGGCCAGTTCCCGGCCGGCATCATGCGCCACCTCGCCGACCTCGGCCATGAGGTCGGTTTCCGCTACGAGTGCCTGGGCCGCTGCCGTGGCAACACCGACACCGCGCTGGTCCGCTTCGAGACGGAACTGGCCGCGGCCCGGCAGATCACCCTGATCGAGACCGTTGCCCCGCTCGGGCAACGCCTGTTGCCGGCCCAGCGCACCGACAGCACCACCGGCGTCGGCCCCGAGGGCCTGACCCTGCTTGGCGATGCCGCCGCGATCGACTACACCCACATCCTCTACATCACCGACAGCGGCGGTTGCTTCGGCAGCCGGCACAACCGGCATGACCACAGCGGCGGCCCGCAGCTCGGCGAGCCAGTCACCCCGCGCGACCTGGCCGCCTGGCTGCTCGAACAGGGAGTGCAACGGGTGATGCTCAACTGCCATCCCGAACGCTGGCCGCGGGGAGCGCTGGCGCGGCTCGATGCGGGCCTGCGTGATCGCATCGGATGGCTGAGCGGCGGCTGGCGGCGCCAACGCGCCGCAGACCTCGGGTCCGGAGATTGACTGCTGGCACGCCAGGGGGCGGTCGCACGGGTACCTGCGGACCCCATCAGGCGCGCCGCCAGGCCGTGCCCCCCGGACCGTCCTCCAGCAAGATGCCGGCGGCCTGCAGCGCATCCCGCAGGCGGTCGGCCTCGGCCCAATCGCGCGCCTTGCGGGCAGCGGCCCGGCGCGCGATCAGATCCTCGATGTCGGCATCGGTCGGCCCACCGGACGGCCGCGGCGCGCCCTGCAGATAGGTCTCTGCGTCCTGTTCAAGCAGGCCGAGCATGCCGCCCAGCGCGCGCAATTCCGCCCCCAGGGCGGCCGCGGCGGGGGTATCCTCCGTGCGCACCCGATTGATCTCGCGGGCCAGATCGAACAGCACCGCCAGCGCCTCCGGCGTGTTGAAGTCGTCCTGCATGGCGGCGTCGAAGCGATCGCGATACGCCTCACCGCCGGCGGCCGCTGCCGCCGGCAGCCCACGCAGGGCGGTATAGAGGCGGTTCAGCGCGGCGCGGGCATTATCCAGATTGGCGTCGTCGTAATTGAGCGGGCTGCGATAATGGCTGGTGAGGATGAAATAGCGCACCTCCTCCGCCCGATAGCAGCTCAGTACCTCGCGCACGGTAAAGAAGTTGCCCAGGGATTTGGACATCTTCTCCTCGTTGATGCGCACGAAGCCGTTGTGCATCCAGACATTGACGTAAGGTTCGCCGGTGGCGCCCTCGGACTGGGCGATCTCGTTCTCATGATGTGGGAACTGCAGATCGGCACCGCCGCCATGGATATCAAAATGATTCCCCAGGCAGCCGGTGGACATGGCCGAGCATTCGATATGCCAGCCCGGGCGCCCCGCGCCCCAGGGCGAGTCCCAGGCCGGCTCGCCGGGCTTGGCCGCCTTCCACAAGGCGAAGTCCAGCGGGTCGCGCTTGGCCTCGCCGATCTCCACCCGGGCGCCGGCCCGCAGACCCTCGGGGTCCTTCCCGGACAGCCGTCCGTAACCGGAAAAACTGGCCACGGCGTAATAGACGTCGCCGTTGTCGGCGACATAGGCGTGGCCGTTGGCTAGCAACCGCTCGATCATCTGGACGATCTCGGGGATGTGGGCGGTGGCGCGCGGTTCGGCGTCCGGCACCAGCACCCCCAGGGCCGCAGCATCCTCATGCATGGCGCGGGTGAAGCGCTCGGTCAGGGCGCGGAAGTCCTCGCCATTGGCGGCCGCGCGGGTCAAGATCTTGTCGTCGATATCGGTGATATTACG
>REDK01000134.1 GCA_007693535.1 Chromatiaceae bacterium | reverse complement strand
CCCTATTGATTTGGCGCAAGCTTAAACTACTGTCTGGTTTTCGGGGTCCACTTTACCTCCTGTTTCAGTCGCTTGACATCCGCGGTAATGAAACTGCTGGAGCGTTTGTGGGCAAAGATGACCCAGGTATCGGTCACGATCAGATGGTGCTGGGGCTTGGGGAGCGTTCGATCCTTGACATCCGGCGATTCATCCGGCGAATAACAACCTTGTTGATCGAGATGCCCCGCCGCAAATCGCAGGATGCCCTCGAAGCTCTCGCGGTCGAGCGGTGAGAAGGTCTTGTCGGCATCAGCGAACTCGCTACGTGCCCGCGTGTATAGCAGGTCGGTGTTCTTACCGATCTCTTTGAAGCCGTCTGCATGAATCTCCGGGTCTCGCTCGGTTGGCATAACCCGCAAGGCCATGCTGTGTTCATTGACCTGGATCTCCACGGTACGGCTGATGATCGGATAGTGGATCTGCTTGCTGCTGTCCTGGTGGTCCCACAGCGCGAGCCCGACACCCCAGGCGACCTCGATGGCACCCTCGGCGCCACCGCCGATCTCGGCATCCTGCAACAACGAGAACAGCCGGTCGTAGAGCCTGATCGCCTTGCGCTTCGGTGCCTCCTCCGTGGCCCAAGGTTGCCATGCCTGTTCAAGGTAGCGGCTGAAGCGCTCGCTGACCTGCGGGAAGTCCTCCAAGCGCAGTTCTAATCGCTCCGGGACGGGTTCGGCAGGCGGCGTCCCCGACTGATCGGGTAGGGTCAGATACGTCGACAACTGGTGATGACCAAGCTCGATGCGCTCGAAGAGGGTCGGTCGTTTGGCGGGATCGTTGGACAGGTCGAACCATAGCCTCAGCGTGGCCTCTGGCGGCGGCGGTGGTTCAGCGCGCAGCCGCCGAACCTGCAGCCAGACTTCAGTCGTGCCGTCAGTGAGATGGGTCTCGACGCCCGGCAACCCCTGGAACTCGTGCTCGTGGAAGACCGGCAGGCGATGCTCGTCGAGCGTCAGGATAGGTGCAGTCCCCAGCGCGTCCAGATGGAGCAGATAGTCCAGGGCATTGAGGAGATTGTCTCTAGCATTAGGCATGTTGGGCTGAATCCATGTGCAAACAGAACGAGCACTCGCTGCGGCCATGCAACTCGGCCGAATCCAGGAGCCGCACGATCAACATCGACCCCCGAATAATCGTACTGACCGGCGGATGCTGACGAACATGGACGATCCGGGCATGCGGCGCGCCAGCGGCCGCGAGGCGCAGGCGGTCATCATCCTCAGGTGAGCATCACCCGCTGGGCGCGAATGGCAAAGCGCAGGTATTCGACGCCCAATGCGCGTATCAGGCCCGCCTCGGGGACCGTCAACACATCGACGCCACGCTGGCGCAACCCGCGCACCACGGCGCGCGCGATGTGCTCGTCGGTGTAGAAGCGAATCTCAGACATCCTTGGGTTCGATCAGCCGCGCGGCGAGAGGACTCGGCTGGCGCGCGCGCAACGTCGCCACAAAGGCGTCGCGGGCGGCAAACGCCGCAGCGATTCCCGTTCGATGGTCGAAGTACCAGGCCAAAGCGGCTTGGATGTCGGCGAGGTCCGGATCGTACTCGGCACTGATCTCATCCGGGCTGCGCCCAAGATGCTCGTGCCAGTGCACGATGTCTCGTACCTTGATCCGATGGCCAGCGAGGTACGGCTGTCCGCCAGCGACGCCGGGAATCATCGCGATGCGGGTCGAGGCGGTGGTCATGACGCGCGACTCCGGAGGCAGGATATTCTTACCGGGAGGGTGGTCGACGGCGGGTGTCGCCGACCGACCAGTGTGGCCAACCAGCGTGGATCGCAGTGGTGTTGATCGGCGCAACCCATAAGTGACCGGCCCACGGGGCCTACGGATGCCCGTGACAGGCCAGGTACGGCACCTGTCGACGGGTGTCAGGCGCTGATCAGACAAGATGCTCGCACAAAATCAGCAAGGCTAGCACCCGCGGTTCGGCACCGGCACCGTGCTGCTCGATCAGGCCGCGACGGTGGTGGTGCGCTTCGGGGACCGCCTGGAGGCGTGCCGTCCCGCGGGGCTGATGCGCCGGCTCACGGTGGGCAAGGCGCTGGCGGCCGGACAGTGGTCACCATCGCTGCCGGTGCGCCTGAAGGCTTGGGCGATCTCTGTCACCCTGCATACCATCTGACTTGTCTCGACGCCCGCCTTTACCGTCGCGCTGGCGGTCACAGAGCCTGCTATGCTCCCGCCAGCCCTCCTGGAAGGCAAACGCCGATCATGCGTCATCTGGCAAAAAGGTCTCCGACAATCGCCTCAAGTCTCAGATCACCGACAACCTGCGGAACCGCTACGACGACGGGTTCCCGGTGCTCAAGGAACTGATCCAGAACGCCGACGACGCCGCGGCGCGGCGGCTGTTGTTCGGCTGGCATCCGGGGTTCGCCGCGGCGAGCGTGGTCGAAACCCACGGCGCGATCATCGTCACCCCACGCCAATCCAGCGAGATCGACGTGTTCCGCTGGGTCAACACCCTGCATCGCCAATCTGAAGACGGCGATCCGCGGCACTTACCACCAATTCAAGTTCCGCAAGTACACGCGCTGCTACCTGGCCGAGGCGCAGTAGCGCGTCAACCGTCGCTTCGACCTGCACGCGCTGGTCGGGTGCCTGCTGCATGCCAGCACCCACACCGAACCCTGCCCGGAACACTGGCTGCGCCCCGGCGTGGCGCAAGCCGCTTGAAGGCCGGCTGAGCTATAGCGCTAATCACCTCAAGAATTACATTGATTGCGTTCATCCGACATCCTTTGGTCTGGGTCGTTGGCGGGCAGCGCCCGGTGGACGCAGCTGAATCAACGGCATTTCAGACAAGTCGCATTGGACGATGTTTGCAGCCAACCAGCAAGCCCCCGCGCCTCGGCAGCGGCAGCGTGGTGCTTGATTGGGACGCGACGGTGGTCGTGTGCCGCGAGGATCGGTTGGCGGCCTGTCTGGACCTGCTGAACCAGTTCCGGCCTGGGGAGGCGGACCCGGCGGGGCCGCCGGACGGCGCGACCGGCACCCCGACGCGGGGTTGGCTCGATCAGGCGCGGGCGCACCTGCGTGATCGCCTGGACGACCTCGGGCTGCCCCTCAAGCGGGACGCGCGCTATCGGTGGGTTGCAGGACTGGCGGTGCGCCGCTGCGGACTGGCCATTGCCCTTCCGGCGCCCGAGCCAGCGCCCGCGGTTTGCGCCCGCGAACCAAGCAGTATCCCGAGGTGAGCGTGCCAATCATCCTGCTTACTACCGAGGGCAACGAGGGCTGCCGTGTCGACAAAAACCTGGCGCATTTACATGGCGTCGAGGGAGTGGTCGTGGCGTTCCGCGAGGTCGCGGACGCCGGCGTCCACCGCAACCGAATCAATTTCTTGCAGTAATCTCTTGCAGTAATTGCCACCATTCGTCCCCGCTCCGGCCCCCGTCCAGGGACTCGTTGAGCAGGCCCTCGCCGTCGCCGTCGTCCGCGTCGCGGACCTGCTACGCTCCCGGGACTCATCACCTGCCTCAGGCCAAAGCCAATGCCTGCCCGTTCGCCCGCGTCTATCCGCGACAAGCTCGGCGCGATCATCGACGAGATCGACCGCACCGGTCACGCGGACCTTCTCCGACTCACCGTACTCAAGCGATGGTTCGCGCATCCGGCACGCCTGTATGCCTTTGGGCTCTGGGTTGCGAGACAGGCGGCGGCGCGCGGGGAGACCGGCGGGGTACGCGCGGCGGAGGCCGGGCCACTGTTCGCGCAGGCGCGGGCGCTATTGTTGGAGACCGCGGCAGCCGGCGGTCGGCCGGATTGGTCCGGGGCTGAACGGCTTTACCGGTGCCTGCGCGCTTTTCAGAATGAGTTCGAGCGCCAGGCCTGGGGGCCGGTCCGCATCATCCGCAATCACGATCTGTATCTGATCGAGGCAGGGCTGGCCCTGTATCTCGCGCTGCGCCCCGCGCCGGGGGATGGGTATCGTCTGGCGGCCGACTACTGCGGCCACTATTCGAGCGCCTATGGTCGCGACCTGAACGGGCCGGCCCGGGACCGGCTACTGGAATTGATCGGATTCATCACCGCACAGGAGGCCGGCGAGCCTGGATGATGCGCTGATCCGCTCGCCGTGGCAGCGGTGCCGACCGCCTGGGCTGATGGCCGCGGACGCAGGGCTGCAAGCCAGGCTGTTCGATCAAGCCCGCTGACACCGCACCGGCTACTTCGCTTCCACCTCGCGCCGCGCGGCGTCGCGCTCAAACCACAACCGGAGAGCCCGATGAGGCAGGCCACCATTGCTTCGCTAAAGACCCGGCTCAATGAGTGGATCGACCTGGCTGCCGCGGGGGATGCGGTGCGCATCACCCGGCAGGGGCGGCCCACCGTGCGGTTGGTGCCGGAACCCGTATCGCCAGAGCACCCGGTTGCCGCGCACGCAAAGCGCTTACGAAGGCGTCGCGGGCGGCAAAATCCGCGTCGATGTCGGCGCGATGGTCGAAGTACCAGGCAAGGCCCGCGTGGATGTCGGCGAGATCAAGTTCGTACTCGGCACTGATCTCATCCGGGCTGCGCCCGAGATGCTCGTGCCAGTAAACGATGTCCCGCACCTTGATCCGATGGCCGGCGATGTGCGGTTGTCCGCCAGCGACGCCGGGGATGATCGCGATGCGGGGCGGGGCATTAGTCATAACACGCAACTCTGGAAGGAGGATGATCTGACGGCCAGGGTAGCCGACAGGGGATGTCGCCGACCATCCGGTGTGGCTGTTGGTGGTCCTGATCGGCGCAACCGAGCAGGGATCAGCGTCTTCTCATCCAGCATAAACTTCAAAAGGGCTCGCGGGCGACATCGCTGACCATGCCGCTACGCAGTGCCTCGATGGACGGAAAGTCGGCCCAGGCGGCGGCCACCAGGTCGCTGAACGATGCCTGGGGGATGTTCTCCCGCTCGCGCATCGACCTCCTGCCTCATCAGCTTTGGGTCTGCATCGAGCGCTGCAACAGCCCTGGCCGATTCGCCTGCTGATCGCCGACGACGTAGGGCTCGGCAAGAGCCGTGGAGGCCGGGCTGATCCTGTGGCCGTTGCTCGCGGGCAGGACTGTCCAGCGTCTGTTGATCCTGATCCCGGCGGCGCTGGTGCGGCAATAACAGGCACGGCTGAAGGCGCTGTTCGACATTCGGCTGTCGATCGACGAGCCGCGCATCGACTCGCCGAAGTCCGATTACTGCTCCATCCGCAACGTGCGGGACGCGGTGACCACCGACCCACGCCAAGTCAGGCAGGTATTGCTCGGCGTCACCGGGACAACGGATCAGGGTTTCCAACTGCTGCGCGACGAGGCCTGTCTGGACCTGCTCAACCAGTACCGGCCCGGACAGGCGGACCCGGCGGGTTTCCTGGATGGGGCGGGCAGCGCCGCGGCGCAAGGTTGGTTGGATCACGCGCGGGCGGACCTGCAGGCGCAACTGGGCGACCTGTGACTGCCCTTTCTGGCCCCAGTGATAGAAGACCTGGCGCTGCTGTGGTCGGCCGCGCCCGCAGCATCCCCCGGCCGGCGCGCGACTGCGGGATCAAGGGCCAGCCGCGGGGCAGCATCCGCACCGGCTACCAGCGCCAGGCAGCATGGCCGCCCGCCCTCGCGCCGTGGCGCGCTGACCGGCCGCGGTCAGGCCCCGCTCAGCGCACCGGCGGCAGTTCGCTGCCGGGGGCGATCGCCGGTTCGACCCCGGGGCGGGCGCTGATGCGCAGGTCCGGGCCGACCTGGCGCACGTCGGTGATGGCGAGCGGGATGCGCTGCTCCATCCGCGCAAGCGCCGGCAGCCGGAACAGGCCACGAGCGGCATCCCCCATCAGGTGCGGGGCCAGATAGAGGATCAATTCGTCGATCAGCCCGGCCGCGAGCGCCGCCCCGGCCAGGGTCGGGCCGGCCTCGATCAAGACCTCGTTGATCTCGCGCTCGGCCAGATAGGCGAACAGCGCGCGCAGCTCGACCTGCCCGTCGGCATTGGGCGGACAGATCCGCACCTCGGCGCCGGCGCTGGTCATTGCGGCGATCGCGCGCGGCTCCTCGACGCAGGTCGCGATCAGCGTCGCCCCCGGCAGCGGCAGCATGCGCGCCGGCGCCGGCATGCGCAGCCGGCTGTCGACCACCACCCGCAGCGGCTGGCGCACCGGCTCGTCAGCGGCCAGGGCCGGGATCAAAGCGGGGTCCAGGCGCACGTTCAGCGAGGGATCATCGGTCAGCACGGTGCCGATGCCGGTGACCACTGCCGAGGAGCGGGCGCGCAGCCATTGCACGTCGGCGCGGGCCTGTTCGGAGCTGATCCAGCGGCTCTCGCCATCGGCCATCGCGGTGCGTCCGTCTAGGCTGGCCGCGAGCTTGCAGCGCACATATGGCAGGCGCTGGCGCATGCGCTTGTAGAAGCCGGGGTTCAGCGCCCGCGCCGCTCCTTCCAGTACCCCGGTGGTTACCGCCACCCCGGCCGCGCGCAGGCGCTCCAGCCCGCGCCCGTCCACTACCGGATTGGGGTCTTCCACCGCGACCACCACCCGCGCCACGCCGGCGGCCAGCAGGGCATCGGTGCAGGGCGGGGTGCGCCCGTGATGGCAGCAGGGCTCTAGGGTGACATAGGCGGTGGCGCCGCGGGCAAGCTCGCCGGCGGCATCGATGGCGATGCGCTCGGCATGCGGCTCACCGGCGCGGCGGTGATAGCCCTCGCCGACGATGCACCCGTCGCGCAGCAGCACGCAGCCGACGCGTGGATTGGGATCGGTGGTGTAGAGGCCAAGCTCGGCGAGCTTCAGCGCACGGCCCATGCAGGCCAGGTCGACGTGGCTATCGGTCACGATGGGGCGATCAGCGTTTGCGCGTCGGCTCCAGGGCGGCGAGCAGGTCGAGCTGGGCGCGCTTCTCCTCTGGGGTGGGCTGGCGCTGCAGGCGCTCGATCTCCTCGCGAAACTCGGCCACGTCCTCGAACTTTCGATAGACCGAGGCGAAGCGGACGTAGGCGACCTGATCGAGTTCGCGCAATTCGTCCATGACCAACTCGCCGATGCGCCGCGCGCTGACCTCGCTGTCGCCGCCACTCAACAGGTGGCGATTGATGCGCGCGACGGCGGCCTCGATTTGATCGATGCTGACCGGGCGCTTTTCCAGCGCGCGCATGATGCCGGAGCGCAGCTTGCGCCCGTCAAAGGGGACCCGGCTGCCGTCACGTTTGATCACCCGCGGCAGGTTCAGCTCGGCGGTCTCGTAGGTGGTGAAGCGCTCGTCGCAGACCATGCAGCGGCGCCGCCGCCGCACCTGATCGCCGTCGCCGGAGAGCCGCGAGTCCACCACCTTGGTGTCCTGGGCACCGCAGAAGGGGCAGCGCATGCTGGCCGCTCCGGGTCAGGGCCGGATCAGCGGCACGCCGGCCGGCACCGGCCGTCAGCGGGCGGCGGCGGGAAGCGCATAGACCGGGAAGCGGGCGCAGAGGTCGAGTACCCGCGCGCGCATCGCGGCGATGACGTCGGCATCGCCGCGGCTGTCGATGAGGTCGCACATCCAGCCGGCCAGGTCCCGCGCCTCCTCGAGCCCAAAGCCGCGGGTGGTGATGGCGGGGGTGCCGACGCGAATACCGCTGGTGACGAAGGGCGACTGCGGGTCATTGGGCACCGCGTTCTTGTTAACAGTGATATTCGCGGCGCCGAGCCAGGCGTCCACCGCCTTGCCGGTAAGACCCTGGCGGATGAAGCTGACCAGGAACAGGTGATCGTCGGTGCCGCCGGAGACGACCTCATAGCCGCGCGCGAGGAAGACCTCGGCCATGGCCTGTGCGTTGAGGATGACCTGGCGCTGGTAATCCTTGAAGCTGGGCTCCATGGCCTCTTTGAAGGCGACCGCCTTGGCCGCGATCACGTGCATCAGCGGGCCGCCCTGGGTGCCTGGAAAGACGAGTGAGTTCAGCCGCTTTTCGAGGTCCGGGTTGGCCTTGGCCAGGATCAGACCGCCACGCGGGCCGCGCAATGTCTTGTGGGTGGTGGTGGTGGTGACATCGGCGATCTGCACCGGGCTGGGATAGACCCCGGCCGCCACCAGCCCGGCGATGTGGGCCATGTCCACCAGCAGCCAGGCGCCGACGGCGTCGGCGATGGCGCGAAAGCGCTGCCAGTCCACCACCCGCGAATAGGCCGAGAAGCCGGCGATGATCATGCGCGGGCGATGTTCGCGGGCCAGGGTCTCCACCTGGGCATAGTCGATCTCACCGGTGGCGGGGTCGAGCCCGTACTGCACCGCGTGATAGAGCTTCCCGGAGAAATTGGGCTTGGCGCCGTGGGTGAGGTGGCCGCCATGGGCCAGGCTCATCCCGAGCACGGTGTCGCCGGGCTCGCACAGCGCCATGAAGACCGCGGCATTGGCCTGCGAGCCGGAGTGCGGCTGCACGTTGGCGTAGTCGGCGCCGAACAGGTCCTTGGCGCGCTCGATGGCCAGGCGCTCGGCGACATCGACATATTCGCAGCCGCCGTAATAACGTTTGGCCGGATAGCCTTCGGCATACTTGTTGGTGAGCACCGAGCCCTGGGCCGCGAGCACCCGTGGGCTGGCATAGTTCTCGGAGGCGATCAGCTCGACGTGCTCCTCCTGACGGCGCTCCTCGTCGGCAATGGCCCGGGCCAGCTCGTCGTCGTAGCCGGCGATCGTCATCTGATGGTCGAACATGGAAACCCCTTCGGCGCAAAGCCGCTTAGTGTAACGCGATGCGGGCAACGCGTGCCGCGCGCGTCGGAAGGCCCGTTGGACCCGATGGGCCTGGTGGGACAGTGTCGGGGTCGGACTGTTCGCTGACAACGTGGTGACGGTGCCGGCGCCGGCGCCGGTGATGGCGCCGGCCCGGGCGAACCCGAGCCTGCCTGATCAGCGCTAGTCGGGCCAGATGCGCCGGCCGCAGCGGTAGGGATCAGGCGCGACGATCGGTGCGGGGGCGACGCGAGTGCCGGACCCGGTGCGCGGACCGGTCGTTGCCGTCGCCGCGGCCGGCGTGGGCAGGCCGGCCGCCGCGGTTGGGGTCACCTTCGGGGTCGCCGGTGGGGCCGCGACCAGTGTCGCCCGGTCGGTCGGGGTCGGCACCGGGCCGGCCGCGGGCGCGCTCGCGGGGCTGGCCGGCTGGGCACCGGCGGCATCCCCTTTGACGGTGCGGATACTATCGATCAGGCGGCGGCTGGTGCGGCTGGATTCAGGCATCGGGCAGGACCTCGGCGATCAGTGCAGTGATCTCCGCGGCGGCGTCAGCACCGCGGCGACCGGCCTGGAACAGGCTGCGGCCCTCCAGCACGCAGTGTCGATGGATTGACCGGCGCCGCACCTGGGTGGCAGCGACCGGCAACTCCAGTTCCGCCACCGCATCCGGCAGCAGCCGCGACAAGGTGGTCCGCGGTTCCACCTGAGTCATCACCACCACCGCGCGCAGCCGCGGGTTCTCCTCGCGCACGCGCTCGATGGCGCGGGCGATGTGGGCGGTGGCCCAAAGGTCCATCGGAGACGGCTGCACCGGCACCAGGGCCAGGTCGGCCAGCCGCAGAGCGGCATCGGTCTGCGCCGCCTGCAGCGACGGCGGGCAGTCGATGACCACGTGGCGATGAGTCGCGCCCAGGGCCGCCACCGTCTCCGCCAGGCCATGGGCGGCGGCGATCACCGCCGGCAGCCCCGGCCGCTCGCCGCCGATCAGGCGCCACTGATAGGCAGACTGCTGCGGATCGGCATCCACCAGCACGGTGCTGGCGGCGCGCGCCAGCAGGCCGGCCGCGAGGTTCAGGGCCAGGGTGGTCTTGCCGGTACCACCCTTGTTGCCGACCACGGCGATCAGGGTCATGGCCGGGCGCCGCGGGCGGACCGGGCCGGCAACTCCGGCGGGCAGGCGGCAGACATCGGGGCCCTCGGCAGGACAAGTCGTGTGATTGCTCGAAGGCTAGGCGGGGCTTGCCCAATGCGTCAAGTCCCGCGGCAGGGGCTGTCCGCGGTTGGTGCGCGCGCTGCACCACCCTCACAAAATTCGCACTATCCTGGTGCGCCGCATCTGAGCAGCGGCTGCTAGTGCGCCATCATCCGCTCCGCCGTGACGCCCTCCCCCTGATGGCATAAGGGTTGCTTACCTTCCCCAGGCAGTGGCCGCCACTGCCTTGTCGACTGCCATCACTGACTGGAGAGCCATTCATGCGACAGACCCTCCGCCCCCGCTCGGCCACGCGGCGCGCGCGCCCCGTTTCTGCCCAAGCCCGAGTCTCCGCTCGGCGGTCCGATCCGATGCCAATTGAGGTCGGGGCCTGGCCCGCTGCCTGGTCGGTGGCCCGCCCCGGCCTCTGGTTCGGCCTGCTCCTGGCCGCCGCCCTGCTGGTCTTGCCGGGCGCACCCTGGGCGACTCCGGTGGTACCCGAGGAAGGCAACGCCCCGGATGCGTCCAACCCGATCAAGGTCGGCGTGCTGCACAGCCTCTCGGGCACCATGGCCATCAGCGAGACCACCCTCAAGGACACCGTGGTGATGCTGGTGGAGGCGCAGAACAAGAAGGGCGGGCTGCTCGGGCGCAAGCTGGAGGCGGTGGTGGTGGACCCGGCCTCGGACTGGCCGCTGTTCGCCGAGCGCGCGCGCGAGCTGCTTGAGCGCAACAAGGTTGACGTGGTGTTCGGCTGCTGGACCTCGGTCTCGCGCAAGGCGGTACTGCCAGTGTTCGAGGAATTGAACGGACTCCTGTTCTATCCGGTGCAATACGAGGGCGAGGAATCCTCGCGCAACATCTTCTACACTGGCGCCGCGCCCAATCAGCAGGCGATCCCGGCGGTCGATTATCTCAAGGATGAACTGGGCGTGGAGCGCTGGGTGCTGGCCGGCACCGACTACGTGTACCCGCGCACTACCAATCGTATCCTTGAGGCCTACCTGAAGCAGAACGGGGTGGCCGATGAGGACATCATGATCAACTACACCCCGTTCGGGCATGCCGACTGGCAGTCGATCGTCGCCGACATCAAGAAGTTCGGCTCCGAGGGCAAGAAGACCGCGGTGGTCTCGACCATCAATGGCGATGCCAATGTCCCCTTCTACATCGAACTCGGCAATCAGGGCATCAATGCCGACGAGATCCCGGTGGTGGCCTTCTCGGTGGGCGAGGAGGAACTCTCGGGCATCGATACTGGACCGCTGGTCGGGCATCTTGCGGCCTGGAACTACTTCATGAGCGTGGACTCCCCGGAGAACGAGGCCTTCATCGCCCAATGGCACGAGTTCATCAAGGACCCCAGGCGTGTCACCAATGATCCGATGGAGGCCCATTACATCGGCTTCAATCTCTGGGCACAGGCGGTGGAGAAGGCTGGCACCACCGCGACCGATGCAGTGCATGATGCGATCATTGGCCTGAGCACTCCGAACCTCACCGGTGGCACCGCCGAGATGCTGCCCAACCATCACATCACCAAGCCGGTGCTGATCGGCGAGATCCAGGATGATGGTCAGTTCGCCGTCGTCTGGCAGACCGATGAGGAGGTGCCTGGCGATGCCTGGTCCGATTATCTGGAAGGCTCCCGGGAGCTGATCGCCGACTGGACCGACCCGATCCGCTGCGGCAATTTCAACACCCGCACCCAAACCTGCCTCGGGACCGGCGCCACCACGGCGGCCGAATAAGCGCGCCCGCTGCCCGCCCGGCGCCGACTCGCACGGTCGGCGCCGGCGGTGCGACGGCACGCGTCACGCACCAGCACGGTTCGCCAACCAGGTCGCCGGTTGCGCGCATGGCGTCGTGCCAGAATCCTGCCAGCGCCCGGCCGAGCGGCCGGCCTTTTGTTCGCCCTCCGGTGCCCCCGATGCCACTGACCTCGCCCCTGCCCTGTCGCCCGCCGCCACGCTGGCTCGCGCTCTGGTCCCTGGGCCTGTGCCTGACCTGGTCGCTGGCCCTGGCCGAGCCGCTGGCCGAGTCCCTGCTCATGTCTAGTGATGATTCGGCAACGGCCGCCGCGCCCGCCGACCGCCGGCCGGTAGCAGAGCCGACAGCGCCCGCGCCGCCGCCGGGACTGGCTGGCACCGTGGACCCGGCCCCGCCAGATGCACCGGCGGCCACCACGCTGCCGGAACTAGCACCGGCACCGGCAACAGGGCCAGCGCTGGCAACGGCAGCGCCCGCTCCTGCCGATGCGGACGATGCCGCTGCGGCGGCGGATCTGGCCGCGGCCCTCGCCGCCCTCACCGATCGCTCCTTCGCGGTCAAGGAACAGGCCGTCGCCGACCTCGCGGCCAGCGGTGATCCGCGCGCCGCGGACCTGCTCAAGGCACTGCTCGGCGGCGACCTGCAGGCGCGGGCGAGCGACGATCGCGTGGTGCTGACCCGCCGGCACGGCGATGGCTTCGCGCTCACCGACCCGCTGACGGGTTCCGATCTGGGCCAGGTCGGCCGCCGCGAGGTCAAACGCATCGTCGTCAACAACCGGATGCGCACCGCCCTGCGTGCGGGCATCGCCCGCCTGACCCTGGCCAGCCCCGATCCCGCGCTGCGCCTGCGCGCGGCTCAGGAGACGCTGACCGCCCCCGACCCCGACAGCGCTGCCGCGATGCGCGAGCGCCTGCCGGTGGAAGACGATGCCCAGGTGCGGGTGCTGCTGCAGCTCGGGATCGGCGTGGCCGATCTCGGCGACCCAGAGCCGGCAGTGCGCCTGGAGGGGATCGCGGCCCTCGCCGGCAGCCTGCAGCGGCCGGCCCGCAATGCCCTGCGCACCCTGCTCGCGAGCGAGACCGACGCCGAGGTACGCGCGGCCGCACAGGCCGCGCTGGCCGATATCGAGCGCTTGATCGAATGGAACCGCCATGCCCAAACCCTGTTCTTCGGACTCAGCCTGGGCTCGGTGCTGGTGCTGGCCGCTATTGGTCTAGCAATCAGCTTCGGCGTGATGGGGGTGATCAATATGGCCCATGGCGAACTCATCATGCTCGGCGCCTACACCACCTATCTGGTCCAGGGCCTGCTGCCGAATGCCATCGACTGGTCATTGCTGGTGGCCCTGCCAGCCGCCTTCATCGTCTCCGGAGTGGTCGGCATCGTCATTGAGCAGACCGTGATCCGGTTCCTGTACGGACGCCCGCTGGAGACCCTGCTGGCCACCTTCGGTATCAGCCTGATCCTGCAACAGGCGGTCCGCACCCTGGTGTCGGCACAGAACGTAGCGGTCTCCAGCCCAACCTGGATGAGCGGCTCGCTGCAGATCAATCCGGTGCTGTCGCTGACTTACAACCGGATCTATATCCTGCTGTTCGCGCTGGCGGTCTTCGCCGTGCTCTTGCTCATCCTGCGCCGCACCGCCCTGGGGTTACAGGTGCGGGCCGTGGCGCAGAACCGCGCCATGGCGCGTGCGATGGGGGTGCGCTCGGCGCGCGTCGATGCCCTGACCTTCGGGCTCGGGGCCGGTATTGCTGGGGTGGCCGGAGTCGCCCTATCGCAATTGACTAACGTCGGTCCCAACATGGGCCAAGCCTACATCATCGACTCCTTCATGGTGGTCGTCTTCGGCGGGGTCGGTAATCTCTGGGGGACCCTGGTCGGCGGCATGACCCTGGGCGTCGCCAATAAGCTGATGGAGCCCTGGACCGGCGCGGTGCTGGCCAAGATCTTGGTATTGGTGCTGATCATCTTATTCATTCAGAAGCGCCCGCGCGGGCTGTTTCCGCAACGCGGCCGGGCGGCCGATGCCTGATCGGCGCCGGCTCGCAGCCGGCTCGGAGCAGACCGCGGCCAGGCATGCCGCCCCCGTGACCTTCAACCCCTGGCCGCCCGCCAGCGGCCGGACCTGATACAGATGAGCGAACATGGGCCTGTTGCGATCGATGAAGGGCGATACCGGCGGGCTGGTATTGCTCGCAGTGCTGGCGCTGGTGGCCATCCTGGTGCCGGTGCTGAACCTGGCGGTGCCGGCGGACAATCCCTGGCATGTCTCCACCTTTACCGTCACCCTGCTGGGTAAATATCTGACCTATGCCCTGCTCGCCCTGGCGGTGGACCTGGTCTGGGGCTATCTCGGCATCCTCAGCCTCGGCCACGGCGCCTTCTTCGCCCTCGGCGGCTATGCGATGGGCATGTATCTGATGCGCCAGATCGGCGAGCGCGGGGTCTATGGCCATCCGGTGCTGCCGGACTTCATGGTATTTCTGAACTACACTGAGTTGCCCTGGTTCTGGCACGGCTTCGATCAATTCTGGTTTGCCGCCCTGATGGTGGTGCTGGTCCCAGGGCTGCTCGCCTTCGTGTTCGGCTGGCTGGCATTTCGCTCGCGGGTCACCGGCGTCTACCTTTCCATCATCACCCAGGCCCTCACCTATGCCCTGATGCTCGCCTTCTTCCGCAACGAGATGGGCTTCGGCGGCAATAACGGGCTGACCGATTTCAAGGACATCCTCGGCTTTGACCTCACTGCCAGGACCACCCGGGTCGCCCTCTTCGTCATCTCGGCGCTGATGTTGGCGATGGCCTATCTGGCCTGCCGCGCGATCGTGACCTCACGCCTCGGCCGGGTCGCGGTCGCCATCCGCGATGCCGAGCCGCGGGTGCGCTTCATCGGCTACCGGGTGGATCGGGTCAAGCTCGCCCTGTTCACCTTCTCGGCCATGCTAGCGGGGATCGCCGGCGCTCTCTATGTGCCCCAGGTCGGGATCATCAATCCCGGCGAGTTCGCCCCGCTCAATTCCATCGAACTGGTGATCTGGGTCGCCATCGGCGGGCGTGCCACCCTCTATGGGGCGGTGATCGGCGCGGTACTGGTCAATTATGGCAAGACCTGGTTTACCGGGGTCTTTCCGGAGGCCTGGCTGTTCGCTCTCGGCGGGCTGTTCGTGCTGGTGACTCTGCTCTTGCCCAAAGGCATTGCCGGACTTGCCGGGCAGATGCGCAACCTGCGGCGGCGGCGGGGCGAGCCGACCGCACCGCTCCCCGATACCGCGACGGAGGCCACCCCATGACCGAGCGCTCCGGCTGGGCCCGGTTTCAGGAGGTGATTCGCCGTGATCGCCAATTTGGTCTGGTCACCGAGGAGAAGTCGCTGGCACTGCTGGCAGACGAGCGTAGCGAACGCGCCAGCCTGATGCGACAGAGTTGGCGGCAGTTCCGCGAATCCATGCGCCGCGACCGCCAGTTCGATTTCATGGTCGCGTGGAAAGACCTCGAACTGGATGTCAGCCATGGCCCGATCCTCTACGTCGAGGACCTCAATGTCAGCTTCGATGGCTTCCGCGCCATCAATCACCTCAACTTCTATGTCGATGCCGGCGAATTACGCTGCGTGATCGGCCCTAATGGCGCCGGTAAGACCACGATGATGGACATCATCACCGGCAAGACCCGGCCCGACAGCGGCTCGGTCTTCTTCGGCCAGAAGATCGATCTGCTGCGCCTGAGCGAACCGGAGATCGCCGCGATCGGCATCGGCCGCAAGTTCCAGAAGCCGACGGTCTTCGAACAGCATACGGTGTTCGAGAACCTGGAGCTGGCCATGGCCGGGGACAAGCGGGTGTTCCCAACCCTGTTCGCCCGCCTGCGCGTGGCCCAGCGCGACCGCATCGACGAGGTGCTCTGCATCATCGGGCTCGGCGAGCAGGTCCGGCGCCCGGCCGGTGCCCTGTCGCATGGCCAGAAGCAGTGGCTGGAGATCGGCATGCTCCTGATGCAGGATCCGCACCTGCTACTAGTTGACGAACCGGTCGCCGGCATGACCCATCAGGAGATGGACCGTACCGCCGAACTGCTGCTGTCGCTGGCCGGGCGCCATTCGGTGGTGGTGGTCGAGCACGACATGGACTTCGTGCGCTCGATCGCCCGGCGGGTGACCGTGCTGCATCAAGGCAGCGTACTCGCCGAGGGCAGCATGGACGAGGTCCAGAACGACCCGCGCGTGATCGAGGTCTATCTCGGGGGATAGGCCGAGACTGCCAGCACCGACCGCTCGGCCAGTACCGTGCTAGCGACATGCCGGAGCAGCTAAATCGCGCGCGGGCACGCTCCACCCGGCCCTGGCCGCCCTCACAGAGGGGTGTGCCGCCCGGACGCCCCGACGACACCCAGCGCCGGCCGACAACCAACGCCGGCCGATCAGCAGCCGCCGCACCGGCCCGCCGCTAACCAGAGACGTGCCGCACCCTGGGCCAGCCCATTCATTTGATCGGCATCGAGTTCAGCCGCGCGCGGCGCACCCTTGGGGGCGCTGAAGAGACTGTCGGCTGATTGGCAAAGCATCTGCGCGCAATGGCACCCGCGCTCAGCGGCGCCGCTGCCGGCGACGCCACAGCCAGCCGGCAGGCAGGCCCAGGGCCAGCGCGGCCAGGCCGTACTCAAGGGTCAGGCGCAGCGCGGAGGCGCCCTGCACGTGACCGAGATGGCCGATCATCGGCGCCAGATCGGCCAGCGGCACCGGGGCACGGTGCAGCAGCCGCATCCGCAGCAGCGTCAGGCCCCAGCCGAGATGACTGTGGCGGGCCAACGCCAGCCGTTCTGGGGGATGGCAGCCGCTGCAATGCACTGTTACCAGGTGCTCGCCGCGCGGGCGTCGGGCCATCGCCGTCGCAGCCGCCGCCGCCTGTTCGGCCGCCGCCGCGTGTTCGGCGGCAGCGCGTTGCCGAGCGCGTTCGGCCTCGCGTGCCCGCGCCTCCTCGATCAGTGCCTGCACCTGCTGGCGCTCGGCCTCCGAGCGGATCGCCGCGCCGCTGTGATAGTCGTCGCTGCTCAGCTCTGCCGCCAGCGGGAGCGGCCACAGCAGCAACCAACCAAGGCATAGCCATCCGGGCAGCAGCCAGGTGACCGGCCACGGCCGGCCCGATGACCGCAGCCGTCGCCCGCGCCTGAATCGGTCCCCGCGCAGATGCCAGGGCGGGCACGGCCACCGCGGAGGGGACATGGGGTCAACCGTTGCCTGGGCCACCCTGCCGATGGCTGGGCGGGGCCGGCGGCGTCATGCTCGCCAGGCCCATGACGCGGTCGCGCTCGTCCACCGGGATCGCCACATGCCCGCTCGGCAGTCCGGCCGCCTGCAGACGCGCGCGGATGATGGCGAGGTCCTGCTCGCCGATCGGCTGGCCAGCGACCTGGCTGCGCAACCGGGCGATCTCCGGGTCCAGGTCAGGCCGGTGGGCGGCGTCCGAGCGTCCGACGTCAGGCTGCCCGGTCGCCGCCAGGCGCGCGAGGTCGTTCTGCACCGCGCACTCCAGGATGCACGCCAGCGCCAGGTAGGGATTGGCGGCTAACCCGAAACGAGGCCCGGCGGCGGCCAGATCGGCGCGAAACGGCCCCACCCAGTGGGCCACGACGCTGGCCAGGAACACGCCGGCCGACACCGGCGGCAGCCGATCCGGGTCGCTCCCGCCCGCCGCATCGGCCGCGCCCATCAGCAGCCAGGCGAGGAACTCCAGTTGCACGCTGAGATGATCGGGCAGGTCGCGCAAACCAGGGTCCGGTTCCAGACCGCAGCGGCGGTAGATGTCGGCCAGGGCGGCAACACTGCCGCCGGCGTGGCCGCCGTCCAGATAGCTGCCGGTGTTCAGGTTGGGATGGGCAACGCCCGGGACCAGGAACAGCCGGGCATACAGGCGCAGCAGGGCCGGCTGATCGGCGACGGCGCCGATGGCCCGGCGATAGTCGGCCAGGGCCGGGGCGATGGGCAGCACGCAGCTCGTGGCCAGCTCGGTGAGGTCCGCGGGCAGGTCCGCCGCCAGCAGGGTCAACGCCTGCGGGCGATCGGGGACGGCAAAGGCCCGCGCCATACAGAGATAGAAGGCGGCGCAATCGGCGAGCAGCGCCGGCGGTTCGGGCACGGGATCGGTCATGGCAGGCATCATCATTCGGCAAGCATGGCTGAGGGTGGAACTGGCGGCGCCGGCGACGGCCGGTTCGCAGGACGGGTCGAGCGAAGCGAAACCCATCCCGCACCAGCCCATCGGCAGCTGGCCATCCCTGGCCCCCAAGACAGCCCCGCGACAGTTGCGGTCAGGCCTCCTGGCCCAGGTGCAGGCGCATCTCACCAAAGGCGTTGACTGCGTTGGAGAGGAAGATCGCCACTAACAGCAGCAGCCATTCGGTTGCCGACGGCGCGTAGTGCAGCAGGTCCGGCGCCCAGGCGCCCTTGAACAGCGGCACCAGTTGCCCGCCGATGATGTATTCGAAGCGGGCGATCAGCAGCGCATTCATCACCAGCAGCGAGGCGAGGATCTGCGCCCAGGGCCGGGTCCGGGTGGCCGGCAGCATCAGCAGCACCAGCGGCAGCAGCAGGCCCACGAACAGCTCCAGATACAGCAATGGCGAGCGCGCGAGATGCTGCCAGACCTGCAACCCCTCAAGATTACCGTAGAGGCCGCTGGTCAGGCGCGCGAGCACGAACAGCAGATGGATGAAGATCGCCAACGACAGCAACGCTGGCATGCGCTCGTCGAATAGCCGGCGCAAGTTATCCGGCATCAACGCGGGATTAAAGGCATAGCCGAGGTAGCTGAAGAAATAGATGAACGCGAGCCCGCCGAGCAGCGACTCGAAGAAGAAGGCCACGGGGATATCCCCCGAGGCCCAGAACGGGCGGAAACTCTGCGAGCCATAGACCACCCCGGCGATCGCGGTGACGGCGAAGGCCAGTACCAGGGTGATCAGGGCATGGGTGCGCAGCGCCGGCATGGTCCAGCCCGGGGTCAGCAGTCGCCATAGCAGCAGCAGCAGCGAGACGACATAGAAGCTCACCGCCATGACCTTCCAGTACAGTGGCGAGCTGAAGGCGAAGCTGAAGGGGATGGCCCAGAGTGCGCGCAGCGGATGGCCCAGCTCCAGCATCAAGACCGCAACGCCACCGACCAGGCCGGCCAGGGCGAGCCAGACCGCCCGTTTCAGCACCGGGCGGAACTCTTCGGCATTGAAGACGATGGCCAGCGCCGCGATCATTGCCAGCCCGGTCGAGGTCAGCAGAAAATAGTCGTAGACGATGATGGGTAGGCCCCAGAACAGCCCGCGGTTATCCAGATTGAAGGCGGCATGGCCATAGACCGCCAAGTTATGGATGACAATACCGCCCACCACCAGCAGCCCGCACAGGGCCGCGAACATGATGGCGAACTGCTTCTCGCTGAGTCGTCGGGTTTGCTCGATATTCATTGCGATTGCCTCCGCTTAGGCCTGGTCCGCGGTCCAATCCGCGGAGTGCGCCGCGATCGCCCCGGTGTCGGGCGCGCGTTGGGGCGGGCTGAAGGGACCAGTCGGCACGGTGGCTGCGGCCATACTGCGCAACGAGGGCACCGCCGCCGTCGCCCCGCCCGACAGGTAATAGACCTGCGGCTTGTTGCCCGTCTCATCCTTCAGGCGCACACCGCGCTTGTCGGCGATGAGCCGGTTCACGGTGCTCTGTGGCTGATCGAGATCGCCGAAGAAGCGCGCCTTGGGTGGGCAGACCCGCACGCAGGCTGGGACATATTCCTTCAGTTCCGGGACGTCCTCGTCGAGATCGGCGACCCCGGCTGGCGCCTGGCTGACCTTGTGATAGCAAAAGGTGCACTTGGAAACCACGCCATGGGGCTGGATGCCGATGCCGCGACCAGGATCATCCTGCGGTGCCTGGTAGGGTGGGTTCCACTGACGGCCGTCGCCGCTGGGAAAGACCTGGCGGATATCGGGCTTGACGAAGGCCCGCTCGTCCATCGAAAAACGCACACCATAGGGGCAGGCGATCTGGCAATACTTACAGCCGATGCAGCGGTTGTAGTCCATCAGCACGAAGCCGCCCTCCGGGTCCTTATAGGTGGCCTTGGTCGGGCAGACGGTGACGCAGGACGGGTTCTCACAATGCATGCAGGGGCGCGGGAACCACATCAGCTTCACGTTTGGATAGGTGCCCTCATGATAGAACAGCACATCCTGCCAGCTCTCTCCGGGCAAGCGGCTGTTCTCCATGGTACAGGCAGTCGTGCAGGCCTGGCAGCCAGTGCACGTGTCGAGGTCGATGACCATTCCCCATTTCGCCATGATTCAGATACTCCGCGGATGTTCTTTGGCAGGCACGGCGGCCCGCTGGCCCGGAGCGGCGGTGCCGCACAAGTATTGGGTTGGGCCGGCACTGATGTGCCAGCAGGGCCATGCAGCCGCCGCAGGCCGGCGTCCGGGCAGCGATTCACGCTGGCTCCAGGCGGACCTTGGTGGTGTAGTAGCTGCACTGCCCAGTGATGCGGTCGGACTGATTGACGGTGATCTCTCCGCAATGCCCGGGCAGGCGCCCGCGGGCCCAGCGCCCATGCGCCCAATGACCATGCTCCATCGGAAAGACGATGGTATCCGGACGGCAACCCTCGAAATACTTGCAGTACCCCTCGATGCTGCCCACATCAGAGACCAGGCGGACTCGCGCCCCATCGGCGATCCCGCGCGCCCGCGCAGTGGCGGGATTGACCTCGATATAGGCGGTGCTGCGCCCGCCGAGCACCGGTTGCAGCGTAGCGATCGCGACCGGAATATTGGCCCCACGCCCCTCGGCATGCATCGCCACCTTGGGTGTGACCATATAGAGATCGCCGCCACCGGGATGCACCGGCTCCTCCCAGTGTGGGAACATCAGCTTGCGGCGGTCGCGACCGGTCTTTTCAACGATCCAGTCGGCATGCTCGGCGAGCCAGCCTGAGCGAAGTTCAAAGCACCCGGAGGCAGTCTTGAACAACTGCTCCTTGACCTCCTCGTCGGTCAGGACCAGGTTGTAGCCCTGCCCGTCCCATTTGCGGAACTCGCCATTGACCTGGCGATAGATATAGGGCCGCTTATACCAGACCCCCTTCTCTTTCCAGGACTCGAAGTCGTTGACACCATTGTCGCCGGGGTCGGTCTCGAAGCCCTTGGCGAGATGGCGCAGCAGGTTCTCGGTATTGTCGAGCACCTTATAATAGTCACCCATCGGCCCGTCGATGCGCTTACCGATCTCAATCAGCACATCGCCGTAATACTTGGTGTCGTAAAGGGGTTCGATCGCCGGCACTCGCAACTGTGTCAGCGGCCAACCCTGGAAGGGATAAGTCGGCGCATCCTGCAGCCGCTCCAGATAGGTATGATCCGGCAGGACTAGGTCCGCGAACATCGCGGTCTCGCCGGGGAAAGGCGACGTGTCGATGATGAACAGCTCCTGCATGGCCTGCTCCCAGACCTGGCCATTGGGCGCGGTCCAGATCGGATTGGCCTGATAGAACATCACCGTGTCAAGCTTGTAGGGCCGCCCGGCCAGGGAGTTGGGCCCCAGTTCCTGCAGCATGTTGTTGGCCAGCAGATAGCCGTCGGGATCGCCCTTGAGATCGATGCGCGGCTGATCCTGCCAGGGGCCGTTGCGGGCATAGTCGTCCTTGAAATCATCCGCCGCGACCGGCAGTGGCCCATAGGAGGGCCCCATCTGGCCCATGAGCCCACCCTCGGCATAGAGCGAGCCGACCAGGGCGTTGAGCGCATGGATCGCCATGCCGTTCAACACGCCATTGGAATGCGCATGGGCGCCGCGCTCGAACAGGGCAATGCTCGGGCGGGTGGAACCGAACTCGCGCGCGGTGGCCAGGATGTCGCGCTCGTAGAGATCGGTGATCTCGGCCGCCCAGGCTGGGGTACGGTCCTTGAGTTCGAGGTTCCACCAGTCCACCAGGCCGCGCACCCATTTCTCCTCGAACAGGGCCGGACTGACCCGCTCGCCAGCCCGGAACCGATTCTCACCGTCGCGGAAGTCGCCGACGAAGGATCGCTCCCAGAGCCCTTCGGTCAGGATCACATGGGCAATGGCCAGGGCTAGTGCGCCATCGGTGCCGGGCTTGATCAGTAGCGCCCGGTCGGCTCCGGCCAGGGTGGTATTGAGATGGATATCCACCGCAGTGATGCGCGTCTTCGGCACCTTGACCCCGCGGATATAGCCCCAGACCTGCATATTGTTGTTATAGGGGCGGAAGGCCTCTAGGAAGCCAACCCCGAACATCAGCAGCATGTTCGCATTGGCATAGTCATAGGCATTGTAGCCGCCGACCCCATCCAGCGCCTTCTTGGCGATGATGCTGCCATCGGAGCACATCGAGGAATGGCCGATAGCGACATTGGGCGAACCGTAGAGCTGACCGAAGGCCCCTTGCAGCCCGGCGCAGGAGGCACCCCAGCCGCGCCCATAGACCAGCGCGAAGCGATGGGACTCACCCGCGCGGCGCAGCCGGTTGAGTCGGGCAGCGACGGTATCGAGGGCCTCGTCCCAAGAGATGGGCACGAAGCCGGGATCGACATCGCGCCCCTTGTTGGGATTGGTGCGTTTCATCGGTCCCTTGAAGCGGTCTGGGTCATAGAGGATGTAGGTGCCGAGCGGCCCCTTGGGACAGAGCTTGCCATTAGAGATGGGATGCTCGGTGCTGCCATAGATCGCATGCACGCGCCCGTCGGTGGTATAGACATCGATGCCGCAGCGGGCCGGGCATTGATGGCAGATGTTCTTGGTGATCCGGGTCTGTGGTGGATCGGCGCCGGCCGGATCGTTGGCCTGGGCGCTGGCCGGGCGCAGGGTAGTCAGCAGGCCGGTGCCGAGGCCGGTGCCGAGGCCAGCCGCCCCCAGGGCGCTGGCCGTGCCGGTCGCCTGCAGAAAGCGCCGACGGGAAAGCCTGGTGTCGATGGACTCCATCGCGATGGTCTCCTCTGATGGTGGATGGTCGGGGCCATGCGGCCCTTTTGCTTATCGAATAACGCCGGCCACCGGGCCGGCGCGGTGCTCACCGGGGGGAGCAGGGTCGGCTGCGGTTAAATCGCGGCCGGGATCGGCGGCCGGCGCCGGCGCGCCGCCGAACAGACTGCGGAAGGCATCGCGGGCGAAGGCCCGATCCGCATCGCACGCACTACAGCGGGCCTCGAGGCCGCTGTGCAGTGCACCGCAGTCTGGGCAGGTGTGGACCTGGAAACGGGTGAGTGGGCGCGCGGCGGCGGGCGCCGCGCCCGGGCTATCAATGGCGAGGTGGCCGGTGGCCAGGTGGCTGTCGGCCAGGTGTAGGGCCTGAGTCGGGCACAGCTGCACACAGAGGGTGCAGCCGGTGCAGGCGGTCGGATCGAAGCACAGACCCTGGCCCTGCGCGTTGCGATAACCGCGCAGGGCGCCGGTTGGGCAGGCGCTGGCGCAGACGCGATGATCGGCGCAGGCGGCGCTGGCCTGCAGGCTGGGGGTCAGGCCTGCGGCCAACTCGGCAACCGGATCGGTGCGGGGGCGGCCAGCGGGGCCGACGGTAGCTCCGGCCGGGGCGCCAGCAGGCGGAGCTGGACGCGATTCCAGCGCGGGCGGCCGCTCCGCGGCCAGCCGCTGCAGGGCGGCAAGCAGGCGCGCACGGTCGCGGGCGCGGTCGGACGCCCGCTCAGGCACCTGTACCTGTTCCTGTACCTGTTCGGGCATGGGATTGTCAGCAGGATCAGACGACGAGGGGGCGGCCGCTGCGCCGTCCGCGACGCGACCGACATCTCTGGCACCCGCGACTGGCGCCGCGCCACCGGTCAGCAGCATGCGCCGACTCAGGCGCGCCTCCAGCAGCGGTTCCGGTGCCTGGCCGCCGGCCCGGGGTGCGGCAGCACCCGCCGCACCTGACCGCCCCGGCTGCAATCGTGGCCAGCGGGCCGCCGGCAGCCCGATCGCGGCCAGGAGATGATGACAGCGGGCCAGGGCCGGAACCGCCGGATGGCGAGCGCCGCCGGCTGGACAGTCGGCGCAGAGGCCGCGGTCCTGCAACAGAAGCGGACGGCCAGCGGCATTGACCATGATTTCCAGCAGCCAGGTCGGGGTCAAGGCACCCAGGCAGGGAACGCGCCATTGCAGGTGCCCTGGTGGGCCCTGGTGGGTCTGCTGGCGATCGGCGCCGGTCGCGGGCAGGTTCCCGCGCACGCGCTGCATCAGGGTCGCGAGCGACCAGGGTCGCTCAGCCGCCGCCGGGCCGGGCCGGTCGTGCTGGGCAGCGGAATCGGCCGGCGGCAGCCCACTGGCGGTCCCCGGTCCGGGCGCGCCCGGCGCCGCCCCGCTTGGCACCCGCCAGCAATCGATCGCGATGCTGGTACTGGCACCGATGGCCGCGACGCTCGGCGGCGACCCCAGGCCCGGCAGGTGCAGGGCGCCGCTCGGGCACGGGGCGACGCACTGTCCGCAGTCGACGCAACCAGTGCCCAGGACCGGCCCGCCGCGGGTCATGCGCAACGCCCCGGTGGGACAGGCAGCGGCACAGTGCGGGCAACTGACCTGCGGAAAGCGCCGGGGCAGGCAGGCCTCGGCCTCCAGGCGCAGGCGGGCATCGGCGCGCAGGGGTTGCGGTCCAGGCCGGCCTTGCGTGCTGACCGGATGCAGTCCTGGCGGCATGCGGGGACCTCGGTTGGCTGGCGCCGGGCTGCGCTGGCGGGAGGAGACGGGACCGTGGCCAGTGGCAGGCCTCGGCCGGGGGACGACATATCTGCTCAGCCGAATACCATGGGCGAAAACACAGCGTCAACGCGCGCACGGCGCGTCATTGCGTTTTGTCAATTGGGATGCGGAAATTCACACCGAGGGCGGGCCGGCTCGGCGCATGAGGCGCCGTCCGAAACGAGTACCACGACGACAACTGGACCGGCGCACGATGCGCGGACGAGAACCTGCCCTCTGCCTTCGATATGGAAAACCTCGGCACCGAGGCCCTGATGTGGCAGACCGGATCTCTGACCGATACGGGCTCGCGCCAGTGCGGCGGCGCAGTAACGAGGCGCTTTGGCAGTCAGGTCCCCACGATCCGATCCAGATAGCGGGCGCGATAAAGCAGGCGCGGATACGCGGGGTCATCGCTGAAGCCGCCGCGCCGGTGCAGGCAGTTGTTGCAGATGACCCCCCAGCCGGGTTCCAGCCGGATCGCCACCGGCAGCGTCTCCGGTGCCTCCAGCAGCGCCCGCAGGGCGGCCAGGGCGGCGGCGGTAGCGGGATCATCGCGCCACTGGATGTTGCGGCGTCGGTCGGTATAACGCATGGCCAGGCGGCCCTGGCGGTTGGCACTGAAGACCGGACCGACGCTGACAGGGCGGACCACCTTCCCCGCCACGACGTTGGCCGGGATGGTCATGGCCGCGGCGTGCATCAGGGCGCGGATGTGCGCGGGGTCGCGGTCGCGCAGGCGGATGTAGAGCAATTCCGGATCGATCAGGCCGTTGTCGCCGCCGCTGGCGGCGGGGCGCACGCAGTGCAGGATGAAGGCGCCAAGCTGGCTGCCGGGGGCGTTGTAATAGCCGTCGGTGTGCCAGGCGATGGGACGATCGGTATAGGGGATGTAGCCAGCATGACCGGCATCGGTCTGCACCCGCACCGAGGTAATCGCATCGGCGTCGGCACCGGGATTGTGGTCGAGCCGATGGAGGCCGAACTGGGCACCGAGGCGACGCGGGATGGCCTTGTCCGGGTCATCCCCGGTATGGCTCACGTAGACCGCCAGGTTGGCGCAGCGCAGTCGCTCCAGCAGGGCGCCGTGTTCGGCCGGAGTCAGATGGCGCGGATCGCCGATCTCGACGATGAACCAGGCCAGATCGGCCGGCAGACGGTCCAGTTTGGCCGCCCGCCACTGGGCGTAGGCAGCAGTATTATCCAGAGACAGCGGGGTGACTTGACGGGACATCGCGGATCGCAGGTGGATCGGGGCAGCCCGTCATTGAACGACAAGGGCGCGGGGAAGGGAAGGCCGCGGCGCGCGGGCGGGTGTCAGGCGTTCACGCCCCCCGGCGCTGCCCCGGCCGCCGCGGGGCCTATACTGGTAGCAGATCGCGCCCGCGCATCCTGGCGCCGCTGCTGCTGGCGACGACCTGCGCGTCACGGGGTATTGCCGTGCGTGCGATCGGTGACCGACCTTGACCCCGGTCCGCGCCGGTCGCTCGGTCGATCACCCAGCGCACGACCCAGCGCACGCCGGTCGCGGGTCGCCCGAGCACCGTGCCGTGACCGGTGCATCCCTGTCCCCGCCGAGGAGGCCCCGATGTCCGCAGCGTCCGCACCCGAGCAGACCCCGTCTCCCTACCGCCATCTGCTGCTGGCGGTGGATTTCTTACCCGAGTCCGAGATCGCGATCACCCGCGCCGTGCAGATGCGCGATCGCTTCGGGGCACGTCTATCGCTAGTCCACGTAGTTGAATACGTCCCCTCCGCCGCCCAGTATGCCGGCGGCGCCTTCATCGCCGAGCCCCTGTTGCCCGAGCACGGCATGCTGGAACAGGAGCTGATCACGGCGGCGCGGCGCGACCTGGAGGCGCTGGGCGAGCGGCTGGGGTTGGCGCCCGCGGATTGCCTCATCGAGGCCGGCCCGACCGGGCGCAGCATCCAGCATGTGGCCCGCGACCTGGGGGTGGACTTGATCGTGGTCGGCGTCCACGAGCATACATGGCTCGGACGGCTGCTCGGGTCCACCTCCAACGACCTGCTCCGCCACGAGGTCTGCGATCTGCTGGCGGTGCGGCTAAGCTAGCGTCCGGCCTGGCAACGCTCGGTTCGGATTGGAGTCGGACGCGCGGGCCGCCGCGCTCAGGCACCGGCGCCGGTCGCGGCAACCACCGGATTCTCCAGCGCACCGATGCCGTCGATCTCCACCCGCACCCGGTCCCCGGCGGCCAGGAACCGGGGCGGCGTGCGCGCCATACCCACCCCGGGCGGAGTCCCGGTCAGGATCAGGGTGCCGGGGGCCAACGTGGTATCGCGGCTGAGGAAGGCGATCAGTTCCGCTACCGAAAAGATCATGTCGCCGCTGTGGCCCTGCTGCACGGTCTCGTCATTGAGCAGACAGCGCAGATGCAGCGCCTGGGGATCGGCGATCTCGTCGGCGGTGACCAGCACCGGACCGAGCGGGCAGAAGCCGTCGAAGCCCTTACCGCGCACCCATTGGCCACCGCCGCCCTCCCGCTGCCAGCGCCGCGCCGAGACATCGTTGGCGCAGGTGTAGCCGAGGACATGCTCCAGGGCGCGCGCGGCCGGAACGTCCCGCGCCTGGCGGCCGATGACCACTGCCAGCTCCGCCTCGTAGTCCACCTCTGGTCCCTGGTCGCAGGCCAGTGGCAACGGGATGGGCTGGCCGGGATGATTGAGCGCCGTGGTCGGCTTCATGAACACGATCGGCCGCGGCGGGATCGCCGCCCCGGTCTCAGCAGCATGGGCGCGGTAATTGAGCCCGATGCAGAAGATATTGCAGGGCAGGATAGGCGCCAGCAGCCGGGCCACCTCGGTCTCAGTGCCGGTGGCGGCGAGGCCGGTGAAGGGATCGCCGGCCAGCACCTCGGCACGGCGATAGTCGCCAGCGAGAGCGGCGCCGGGATGTCGATCGTTGGGATGTCGAACGCTCGGCCGGCCATAATGGACGCGGCCGGCAGGATCTGCAAAACGGATGATGTGCATGCGGCAGATGGTCAGTGAGAGGCGCGCGCCGGGCTGCGCTGCGGGGCTGGTGGCGAATTGTTACCATGGGATCTGGGATAGCGATGGCCAGGCCCGGCCGGATGTCCACGGTCGCCGCTGGCCGACTCTACTCAACCCGACTCGACGAGGGAAGCCCATGTCCTGTGTGCATGCCGCGCTGCGCCGGTGGCAGGGATTCGCATTCCTACCGCGCTTGCAGCGGAGTGGCCACGCGCCCGATGCGGCCACGGCCGGCACTTGAGCACGCCACCGCCCGCGACCCCGGCGCCAACGTCCCCGCGCGCGTCATCCGGCCCGGCCTCTGGGTCAGCACTCCCGCGACCGGACGCCGCCGCTGCACCCGGGCTAGCCGACTGCCTGCTGAGCGATCGGCGCCGGCTGCAGCGCCAATGGGTCCGGCTGCAACGGCGCACGGGCCAGCCAAGCGCTCCCGAACTCGCTCCCGAACAGGCCCGCCTGCAGGCGGCCATGGCCGCCTCGGCGGCGATCGCGGCGCGCCGGCGGGCGGCCATCCCGGCGATCGACTATCCGGCCGAACTGCCGGTCAGCGAGCGGCGCGCGGAGATCGCCGCGCAGCTGCGCGCCCACCAGGTCATCGTGTTGTGCGGCGAGACCGGTTCCGGCAAGTCCACCCAGCTGCCCAAGCTCTGCCTGGAACTCGGGCGCGGCATCTATGGCCGCATCGGCCATACCCAGCCGCGGCGTATCGCCGCGCGCAGCCTGGCCGGGCGCATCGCGCAGGAGACCGGTACCGAACTCGGCACCACCATCGGCTACAAGGTGCGCTTCCACGATCGGGTGCGCCCGGAGACCAGCGTCAAGCTGATGACCGACGGCATCCTGCTGGCAGAATTACAGCAGGATCGGTTCCTCAACGAATACGACACCCTGATCATCGACGAGGCCCACGAGCGCACCCTCAATATCGATTTCCTGCTCGGTTATCTGCGCCAACTGCTGCCACGCCGTCCCGACCTGAAGCTGATCGTCACCTCGGCCACCATCGATCCACAGCGCTTCGCGCGCCATTTCGGCAACGCGCCGATCATCGAGGTGTCGGGGCGCACCTATCCGGTGGAGGTCCGCTACCAGCCGCCGGCAGAGGAGTCGGCCGGTGAGCGCGACGAGGCGATGCAGCAGGCGATCGTCGCAGCCGTCGATGAACTGGCCCGGGCCGGACGCGGCGATGTGCTGATCTTCCTCTCCGGCGAGCGCGAAATCCGCGCCACCGCGGAAACCCTGCGCAAGCATCATCCGCCGGGCACCGAGCTGCTACCGCTCTATGCCCGCCAGGGGCCGGCCGAGCAGGGGCGCATCTTCCAGCCCCATGGCGCCCGCCGGGTGGTGCTGGCGACCAATGTTGCCGAGACCGCGCTCACCGTGCCCGGCATCCATTACGTGGTGGACCCGGGCTTTGCCCGCATCAGCCGCTACAGCCATCGCACCAAGGTACAGCGCCTACCGGTCGAGCGTATCTCCCGCGCCTCGGCCGATCAGCGCAAGGGCCGTTGCGGGCGCGTCGCCGCCGGCATCTGCATCCGCCTCTACAGCGAGGACAACTTCCAGGCCCGCGCCGCCTTCACCGAACCCGAGATCCGGCGCACCAACCTGGCCGCGGTGATCCTGCAGATGAAGCTGCTCGGCTTCGGTGCGATCGAAACCTTCCCGTTCATCGATCCACCGGACCCGCGCCTGATCAGTGACGGCTATCGCACCCTGGAAGAGCTGGCGGCCCTGGATACCGATGGCCGGCTGACCCCGCTCGGCCGCCAGCTCGCCCGGCTGCCGGTGGACCCGCGCATCGGGCGCATGCTGCTCGCTGCCGGCGAACAGCACTGCCTGCACGAACTGCTGATCATCGCCGCTGCGCTCAGCGTGCAGGACCCGCGCGAGCGCCCGCTGGAGCGCCAGCAGGCCGCCGACGAGATCCATGCCAGCTTCGCCCATCCGCAATCCGACTTCCTCGGCCTATTGAATCTGTGGCACTTCCTCGAAGAGGAACGGGCACGGCTGTCGCGCCGCCGCTTTCAGGAGGCCTGCCGGCTGCATTTCCTGTCCTGGACCCGGGTGCAGGAATGGCGCGACATCCATGCCCAGTTGCGCGAGCAGATGCTGGCCCTGGGACAGCGCGAGAACGCCACCGCGGCCACCTACGAGCAGGTCCATCGAGCGCTGCTCGCCGGGCTGCTAGGCAACCTCGGCAACCGCGACGGCGAGCACGACTATCAGGGCGCGCGCGGGGCGCGGTTTCGCATCCATCCCGGCTCGGCGCTGTTCAAGGCGGCGCCCAAATGGCTGGTCTGTGCCGAGCGGGTAGAGACCACGCGCCAGTATGGGCGCACCGTGGCGCGGGTGCAGCCGGGCTGGATCGAGGCAGTGGGCGCGCATCTGGTCAAACGCAGCTACAGCGAAGCGCACTGGCAATCCAAGGCCGGTCAGGTCGCTGCCTTCGAGACCGTCACCCTGTTCGGCGTCACCCTAGTCAGCCGCCGCCGGGTCAACTATGGCCCGATCAACCCGGCCGAGGCGCGCGAGGTGTTTCTGCGCAGCGCCCTGGTCGATGGCGACTTTGAGACGCGCGCCCCGTTCTGGCGCCACAACGTCGAGCTGATCGACTATGTTCGCCACCTCGAGGCCAAGTCCCGACGCCGCGACCTGCTGGTCGACGAGGAGGCGATCTACGCCTTCTATGCCGAGCGCATCCCCAGTGGCATCTGGTCCACCCCTCAGTTCGAACGCTGGCTGCGCCGGGTCAGCCGCACCGAGCCCAAGCTGCTCTCCCTGCGCTTGGCCGACGTGCTGCGTCGCGAGGCGGGCGACCTCAGCGCCGAGCGCTTCCCAGACCGGCTGCGGGTGGGGGCGACCGAGCTACCGCTGGAATACCAGTTCGATCCCGGTCAGCCCACCGATGGGCTCACCCTGATCCTGCCGCTGCCACTGCTCAATCAGCTTGCCCCAGAGCGCCTGGAATGGTTGGTGCCGGGCCTGCTGGCCGAGCGCGTCACCGCCCTGCTGCGGGGGCTGCCCAAGGCAGTGCGCCGCGCCCTCGTGCCAATCCCCGACACCGCCGCCCGCATCGCCGCGCGCCTGCAGCCCAGCGACCGCCCCCTGGTGCAGGCGATCGCCGAGGCGGTGCGCGACCTGACCGGGGTGCAGATCCCCGAAGACGCCTGGGACCCGGCCGCGATCCCGCCGCATCTGCGCATGAAGGTGCGGCTGGTGGACGCGGCCGGACAGACCCTGGCCAGCGGCGAGGATCTGATCGCCCTCAAGCGCCGGCATGGCGGCGACGCCGCGACCGGTGCCGCGCCCCCGGCCTGGGGTCATGCGCTGGAGCGCGCCGGCATCCGGCGCTGGGACTTCGGAGACCTGCCCGAGTCGGTGGACCTGGAGCGCGCCGGCCTGCGCCTGCGCGCCTGGCCAGCCCTGGTGGACCAGGGTGACAGCGTTGCGCTGCACCTGCTCGACAGCGCAGCCGCGGCGCACGCCGCTATGCGGGCCGGCCTGCGCCGGCTGATCCTGCTGGAGCTGGGCGGCGAGCTGCGCGGTCTGCGTCGCAACCCCTGCGCCGGCTGTCCGCACGGACCGCTGCTGGAGCGCCTGCAACTGCAATATGCCCGGGCAGCCGCCACGGGCGCGCCACCGGCCGCCAATGCGGCGCCCATGCCGGTTGCGCAGGCGGGTGCCGACCTGGCCGACGACCTGCTGGCCCTGGCACTCGACCTGACCTTCCTCGAAGCGCGCCCGCCACTGCGCGACCAGGCCAGCTTCGCTGCCCGCATCGCCGCCCACCGCGACCAGTTGCCGGCCACCGCGACCACGGTTTGCACCCTGACCGCGCAGATCCTGGGCCTCTATCAGGACCTGCGCCGGCGCCTGGCAGCGACCACCCAGCGCAACTGGCTACCCTCGGTACTGGACCTGCAGCAGCAGCTCGACGGCCTGGTCTTCCGTGGTTTCCTGGTGCAGGTGCCCTACGCCAATCTGCGCGACTATCCTCGCTATCTACGCGCGGCCGCACAGCGCCTGGACAAGCTCGGCCATGCTGCCGGGCGCGATCAGGACCGGCTGCGCGAACTGACCCCCCTGCTGACCCGCTGGCAGGAACGCCGCGACGCCGCCCAGGCCGCCGGGCGTGATGATCCGCGCCTGACCGAGATCCGTTGGTTACTGGAGGAGCTGCGGGTCTCGCTGTTCGCCCAGCAGGTGGGCACCGCGCGGCCGGTCTCGGTCAAGCGCATCGAGACCCGCTGGCGAGAACTGGGGCTCTAGCCGACATCCTGGCCGGGATGGCAGTCGCTGCCGACCGCTGCCAACGGCAGCGCCAACCCGAACCCCTGGCCGCAGCCCGCCGCGGTTGACAGCCGACAGCAATGCAATCATTATTAGGAACTATTCGCATTCGCAAGAGTCGCCCTGTTGCCAGATCTCGTCACCGGTGCCGGCCCCGTGCGCAAGCGCGGTCGCACCCAGACGAGGGCCAGCCGCATACCCGGCTCGATTGGTTTCCTCAACCAACCGGAGAACCGCTGCCATGCCGCTGCACCGTCCCTTGTCCGCCGCCCTCGGCTGTCTAGCCACCGCCCAGGTCGCCGCTGCCACTTGCGACTTCAGCGTCGAGGTCAATGACTCAATGTCGTTTCCCATTGCCGAAATGGTTGCCGGCGCTCACTGCGAAACGATCACCGTCGCACTCGAGCACAGCGGGCAATTGCCCAAAGAGACCATGGGTCACAACTGGACCCTGGCGCGGGCCGCGGACCTGCAGGCGATTGCCATCGAGGGCATGGGCGCTGGCATCGAGAACGACTACATCAAGCCGGATGATCCTCGCGTCATCGCCCACACCCGGATCATCGGCAGTGGCGAATCCGACCGCATCAGCTTCTCCCCGGCCGGGCTGAGCACCGATGAGGATTACCGCTTCTTCTGCAGCTTTCCCGGCCACTGGGCAGTGATGACCGGCCGCTTCGTACTCCAGTAACCTCAGATTCGCGCTATGGCAGCGGCGCAGCGCTCTGCGGACCAAGCGGCAACCGCCAGGGTTGCCATGTTCAACAGCGCTTGCGAGTCGCGTTTGGCCGCGGCTTCGACGTCCGTTGCCAGCTTCCGCTCGCCATCGACGACCACTCCGAGCCCGAACCCGACCTCGCCGTTGTCACTGGCAGCCCGCGGGACTACCGCGACGCCCACCCGCGCACGGCCCTGCTCATCGTTGAGGTGGCCGACAGCTCACTCGACTTCGACCGCACCCGCAAGCTCGCCGGCTACGCCCGCAACGGCATCCCGGAGTATTGAGTTCTGAACCTCGTCGACGGCCTGCTGGAGGTTTACACGAAGCCCGCCGGCGACACCTACGGGAACCGGCAGCGCCGCTCGCCGACCGCGCAGATGACGCCTCTGCACGCCCCCGACGCAGATCCCATCGGCGTCGCTGATCTCCTGCCCTGATCGGCATCGGATGCGCAGCTTCGCGTCAACACCTGGCATTCACCGCGCCAAGACCAGCTCACCCAAGCCCCCGCGATTCCAGGTCAGCCCGCGCGGCGCGCCAAGCTATCGCCCGAGATCGGCCAAGACCCCAGCAATAGGCTGACGGGCCTCCTGGCCGGCACCAGCGGGCGGCTAGAACTGCTTGACCTTGATATTGAGGGTCTGGATGCGGTAAGCGATCTGGCGCGGGGTCATGTTGAGCAGGCGTGCGGCCTTGGCCTGGACCCAGCCGGCCTGTTCCAGCGCAGCGATGACGCGTTCGCGTTCATCGATGTCGGGGTCCTGCAGGTCGATGCCGCCCGCCCCGGCCGTGCCCGCCGTGCCCGCCGTGCCCGCCGTGCCGGCGAAGGTACTGCCGGGGGGTAGACCCGGCGGGGCGCTGGCCAGGGCGCCGACGTCGAGGCCGGTCAGGTTGATCACATCGCGATCGATGACGCCGCGCTCGCTCATCACCGCCGCGCGTTCCATGCAGTTCTCCAGTTCGCGCACGTTGCCCGGCCAGGGATGACACATCAGGACCCGCAGGGCGCTGTCGGTGATGGTCAATTCTCGGCCTTGCAGGCGGGCGATCTTGGCCACCAGGAAGCGGGCCAGGTCGGGCACGTCTTCAAGGCGCTCGCGCAGGGCCGGCATCAGGATCGGCATCACGTTGAGCCGGTAATAGAGGTCCTCCCGGAAGTCTCCGTTCCTGACCTCCTGTTCCAGGTTGCGGTTGGTGGCGGCAATCACCCGCACATCGACCCTCAGGGTGCGCCCGCCGCCGACCCGCTCGAATTCCCCCTCTTGCAGCACGCGCAGCAGCTTGGCCTGAAAGGCGGGGCTAATCTCGCCAATCTCATCGAGGAATAGGGTGCCGCCGTCGGCCTGTTCGAAGCGGCCCTTGCGTTGCGCCAGGGCGCCGGTGAAGGCGCCCTTCTCATGACCGAACAATTCGGATTCCAGCAGGTTGTCGGGCAGCGCGGCGCAGTTGAGCTTGATGAACGGCCCCTGGGCACGGGAAGAGTTGTAATGGATCGCATTGGCGATGAGTTCCTTGCCGGTGCCGGATTCCCCGCGCAGCAACACGGTGGTGTTCCATTTGGCCACCTGGCGTACCTGATCGAAGACCATGCGCATACGCTGGGTGTGGCCGATGATGTTATCGAAGCCGTGGGTGCCCTTGAGGTGCCGGCGCAGGGTGTCGCGCTCCTCGCGCAAGGCGCGCCGCTCGGCCTCCACCGAACGTGCCAGGCGCACCGCCTGACCGATCAGGTTGGCGACCATCTCTACGAAGCGGGCGCGCTGTTCGAGCAGATGGTCGGCTACCGGCGGCTGCACCGCGAAGACACCAGCGACATGATCATCACCGATGCGGATCGGTGTGCCGATGAAGGGCAGCTCGGGATCGAACAGGCTGAGCCGGTCGAGGAAGCGCGGCTCATCGCGGAGGCGTGGCAGCACCCAGGGCTGGCCGCGGTCGAGGATCTGCCCGACCAGGCCCTCGCCAGGGCGATAGCGGACCTTCTCGAAGGGGACGGTAGCCGCATTGTGCAGGGCGCTGACCAGCAGATCGCCGCTGTCCTCGTCGAGCAGGCTGACCATACCGACGCACAGGCGGCCGTGGTCGTGAAGGGTCTTGAGGACCTCGCGCAGGGTCTCGCGCAGTTCCAGCGAACGGCTGAGCACCTGGCTGACCTCGAACAGGGCCGCGAGCTGGGACTCCAATAGGTTGAGGCGCCGCGCCCGGTCGGGGGCGGCGTGGATAAGGGCGTCGGACATGGGGCCTGGTACTGCCTCAGTCGGGAAGGGCCGCATCGCCGAGGGTCACCCGGAGCCGGCAGCCGTCATGGTAGTCGGGGTCGATCTCGATACTACCATTGTGCTGGTTAACGATCTCCTGAGCCATCGCCAGGCCCATGCCGGCACGCCCGCGCCGATTGCGCCAGCCGATATAGAAAGGCTCGAAGGCCTTGTAGCGGTCGTTGCGCGGAAAGCCGGGGCCGTTGTCCTCGACGATCACCTCCACGGCATCGTCGAGGGCGCGAGTGGCGAGGCGCAGTTCCCGATTGGCGCGCCCACCCTCGCGCAGGGCCTGCAGGGCATTGTCGATGAGGTTCTTGAACAGCGAGCGCAGTTCGTTCTTGCGCCCGGTGATCTCTGGCAGCACCAGCGCTGGCTGCCAGTCCACCACCACGCCAGCGGCGAGCAGGGAATCGGTCTCCAGGACCAGCACGTGGCGCAGCAGCTCATTGACGTTGACGCTGACGCCGGCCTCGCTGACCTCGGGAGGCAAAGCGGCCTGCAACATGGTCAAGGCCTGCTCGCTGGCGCGGGTGATCTGACTGAGCATGTCGGCGACGGTGGCGACGCTGCCGCCGCCGCTGGCAAACATCGCATTGGCGGCACGGATCAGATTCAGTGGCACCTGGATCTGATAGCTGGCCGCGGCCAGGGCCTCGCGCATGCCCTGGGCCAGTTGCTGTTCGGCCAGCCGCGCGCGCAGGTTCTCCAGATGGGCACGCTCGATCTCGCGGTGACGGGCGGTGACGTCGTTGGCCAGCAGCAGCAGGCGTCCCTCGCCGGCGCCGTCGCGGCCAAAGAAGCTGCGTGCGCTGGTATCGAACTCATTGACCGCGGTTCCGGAGCAGGCGAACCAGCGCGGGCCACCGCCGGGCATCTCCAGGCTGATCTCGACGTTCTGGAAGCCCTGGCCGGCGACGGCATGATCGAGTGGATCGAAGCCCGCCTGCTCGCGGATCGCCTGGCGCAGCAGCATCACCGGCTCGCGCCCGCGCAGGTCGCCGAGCAGCTTCTTGTATTCCATGTTGTCGAGGATGATGCGCCCGTCCGGACCCAGCAGCACCACCAAGGCCGGGGCGGCATCGAGCACGGTCTCGATGCGTGCCTTCTGCTGTCGCAGGGCTGCGGCCAGCTCATGCTCGCGCGTCACGTCACGATGCATGCCAAGGAAATAGGCGACCTCACCGGTCCGCTTGAGAACCGGTGAGATCATCAGTTCGGCCAGGTATTCGTCGCCGTCCTTGCGCCGGTTGACCAGGGTGCCGGTCCAGGCCTGACGGCGCTGGATGGTGCGCCACATCTGCCGGTAGAGGGTGGCCGGGGTGGCATTGCTGGAGAGGATGGACTCGTTCTTGCCCAGCACCTCCGCGCGGCTGTAGCCGGTGAGGGCCTCGAAGGCGGCATTGGCATAGAGGATACGGGCGCCGGCATCGGTGATGGAGATGGCCACCGGGGCCTGCTCGACGGTCTCGAAATAGAGCCGCGGCGGCAACGGATCACCGGCCTTGCCAGCCATCAGGGTCAGGGTATGCAGGACCTCAGGCGGGGTGCCTGGGGGCGGTGCCCGCAGGAACTCGGCGACGGCATTGGCGACCACCTGCTGACTGTTCTCGAGGGATTGCTGAGCGGTGGTCACGGGATGCTCCGGCGAGGGTTCCATGCGTGCACTAGGATTCGGTCGTTATCTGAAAGCAAGTTACGAGCCATGAACAGGGCAGACCTGGGTCCCGGTCCGCGTCGGCACCGCTCCAGGTCTGGCGGTGGGGGCGGCGCCGGCGGTCCGCGTGCCCGGCACCAAGCGCCCCGACAATCGGGCGCCGGGGCATCGCAATCCCCGGATCAATCCAAGATCACGCCAGGATCACCCCAGGGTCGCCCCAGGGTCGCCAGGACGAGGCGAGCCCCAATCGCTGTCGGGTTTCCGACAAAGGATGGAAGCCCCCCCCGCCTTGTCTCCTCCCGCACAGGCTTTCTCCCGTCAAGGCCTCCTCCCGCACAGGCCGCGCAGATCCTGACCGGCGTGGTCGCGGACGCGTCGGACCGGGGTGCGGGCAGCAGTTCAGAGAGCGGTTCGGACCGCGGGTCGGGCGGCAACAGCGGCACGTTCGCGCACCCCGCCGCAGGCTCTGGCATCGCGCTTGCTTGAACGCCCGCAGCGGGTTCGCCCCGCCGCCCCTGCCACCAGCCCGAGCCCTTTGCCCCGAGCCTGATTGCAATGACCGAATACCTCATGCTGATCCTTGCCACCGCGCTGGTCAACAACGTGGTGCTGGTCAGGTTCCTCGGGCTGTGTCCGTTCATGGGGGTCTCGAACAAGCTCGACACCGCGCTGGGGATGGGGCTGGCGACGACCTTTGTACTGACCCTGGCAGCGGCGGCGGGCTGGCTGCTGGAGACCCTGGTGCTGACCCCGCTGGACTTGGGCTTTCTGCGCATCCTGAGCTTCATTCTGGTGATCGCCGCGGTGGTGCAGTTCACCGAGATGGCGGTGCGGCGGCTCTCGCCGACCCTCTACCAGGTGCTCGGCATCTTTCTACCGCTGATCACGACCAATTGCGCGGTGCTTGGGGTAGCCCTGCTGAATGTACAGCAGGAGAACAGCCTGCTGCAGAGCCTGCTCTACGGGCTCGGCTCGGCCCTGGGGTTCACGCTGGTGATGGTGCTGTTCGCCGGCCTGCGCGAGCGCCTGGCCCTGGCCCAGGTGCCGGCCGTCTTCGCCGGTGCACCCATCGCGTTCATTGTCGCCGGGCTGCTGTCGCTCGCCTTCATGGGCTTTGCGGGCCTCGCCTGAGGGCCGCCGCCCGCACCGCGGCGGGCGGGCGCTCGGCAGCATCGACCCCGTTCGATCCCCGACCCGATCCCCAACCCGACTCGACCTGCAACCACTGGAGCACGCACAACGATGATCGCCGCCATCGCCATCCTGGCCGGCCTGGGACTCGGGCTCGGTGCCCTGCTCGGCGTCGCCGCCCGCTATCTGCGGGTGGAGACCGGTGCCATGACCGGGGAGATCACGGCCCTGCTGCCGGGCTCCAATTGCGGCCAGTGCGGCTATCCCGGCTGCAACCCAGCAGCAGCGGCCCTGGCCGATGGGAGCGCCCGGGTCACGCTCTGTCCGCCCGGCGGTCGCGCCCTGGCGGAGTCGTTGGCCAGCCTACTCGGGGTCAGCGTGGATCTCTCCGAAGTGGTCGAGCAGGCACCAATGGTCGCCCACATCCACGAGCGCCTCTGTATCGGCTGCACCAAGTGCCTCAAGCGCTGCCCCACCGACGCCATCATCGGCGCCGGCGGCCAGATCCATGCCGTCTTCGAAGACGCCTGCATCGGCTGCGGCAAGTGCGGCGAGGGCTGCCCGACCGAATGCGTCGAGATGCGCCCGGCGACGCTGACCCTGCAGAACTGGTACTGGCCGCTGCCGGCGACGGCCTGAGACCCAGCAGCCTGCCGCCAACCCTCACCGCCAGCATTCAGCCCGGCCCCAGCGACTCCTGCCCCAACCCAACGCCCGGCAGCCACCGCGACCAGGATCGATCCTCAGCCATGCGCCTGTTCAAGATCAGAGGCGGAGTCCACCCCGACGACCGCAAACACCTGGCGGCGGAGCGCCCGATCGAGGCGCTTCCGTTGCCGGCCCTGCTGCACATCCCGCTGCAGCAGCACATCGGTGCCGCCGCCAACCCGGTCGTTCAACGCCGGCAACTGGTGGCCAAGGGGGAACTGATCGCCCATGCCCAGGGAGCGGTCTCGGCCCCCATCCATGCCCCAACCTCGGGGCGGATCGCCGGGCTCGGGCTCTATCCGGCCAATCATCCCAGCGGACTGTCGGTGCGCACCATCAGCATCCAGCCCGACGGCGAGGACCGCTGGCATCCGGACCTGGCCGGCGTCGCCGACCCCTTCGCGCTGGCCCCGGAGGAAATCGCCGGTCGGGTGGCCGCGGCCGGCATCGTCGGCATGGGCGGGGCGACCTTCCCGGCGGCGGTGAAGCTGAACCTGCGCCAGCGCTACCAGTTGCAGACCCTGGTCATCAACGGCGCCGAGTGCGAGCCCTATCTGACCTGCGACGACCGGCTGATGCGCGAGGAGGCGCCCAGCATCATCGACGGGGTGCGCATCATGGCCCATGCGGTGGGGGTGGCGCGGATCATCATCGCCATCGAGGGCAACAAGCCGCAGGCGCTGGCGGCCATGACCAGCGCCGCCGCGCCCTATCCGGAGATCACCCTGGTACGCCTGCCGGTGCACTATCCGATGGGCTCGGAGAAGCACCTGGTGCAGACCCTGACCGGTCAGGAGACCCCGGCGCGGGGGCTGACCGCCGACCTCGGCGTGCTGGTCCACAACCCAGCCACCGCCTTTGCCGTGCACGAGGCGCTGCGCCACGGCCGGCCGCTGATCTCCCGCGTGGTCACCGTGACCGGAGCGGCGATCACCACGCCACGCAATCTGCGGGTGCTGATCGGCACCCGGGTCGAGGACCTGATCGCCTTTTGCGACGGCTTCCGCGAGGAACCGGCGCGCCTGATCAGTGGGGGACCGATGATGGGGCAGCCGCTGCCGGCCCTGCGGGTACCGATCATGAAGGGCAGCAACGGCGTACTGGCGCTAAGCCGGCGCGAGATGAATCAGCGCCAGCCCGCCCCCTGCATCCGCTGCGGGACCTGCGTGCAGGTCTGTCCTTGCGGTCTGGTGCCGCTGGATCTGGCCGCTCACACCCGCGTCGGCAATCTGGACCATGCCGTCGGCCTGGGGCTGATGGACTGCATCGGCTGCGGCTCCTGCGCCTATGCCTGCCCGGCCCGGGTGCCGTTAGTGCAGTACTTCAACCATGCCAAGGGCGAACTGGCCGCGCGCGGGCGTCGCCAGCAGAAGCTGGCCGAGACCAGGCGCCTGGCCGAGCAGCGCACGGCCCGGCTGGCCGCCCAACAGGCC
>REDK01000096.1 GCA_007693535.1 Chromatiaceae bacterium | reverse complement strand
ATCCCCTTTAGATCGGGTCTCTGGTTCGAACCGCTCGGCGCTGAAAGCCTTTTTCAGGCAAGGGCTTGCAATGGGGGTTGCAGGGATTCTCGGGGGGGAGGAAGTTGACGTCGTGGAGGGCCTCCTCCGGTCCTTGCCGGGCTGGGACAGAACCCGCGCCAGGCGGGATCCGGGTGGTGAGAAATGCGGCGGCAAGCCCCCGCGACGCGCCCGCACGGGCCGCGGGCCGACACCGTTTGGACAGCTTGAATCTAGCATCTTTGGAAGCGGGTTGCAGCGGGCGGTCAGGTGGCCGGCACCGGGGCGTCGTTCGTGACTGCTGCCAGCGGTCGCCGGCGTGGTGACACCATCCTGGCCTGATTGGATCTGGGCCAACGGCACGGATGCCGCGGGGGTCAGAACCGCCCGCCGCCATCGACTTCAAGGCCGCTCCCGGGTGGGCGCGACTGCGCGCGCGCGCGCCGTTGCGGTCGGTCCGGCGGGTTGCACCGCGGTCGCGGTGAGGGCGGCAAGGGCCGCGTCCAACTCGGTGCCGCCAACCAGTTGCAGGCCAGCGCTGAGCCATTGCCGACCGTAATGGACGAGGTCGAGCTGACGCGGTAGGGGATAGACGCGGATGTCGTCGGCCGCGGGCTCGATGATGGCATCCAGGTCGGCGAGCAGGCGGTCGATCTCGGCGGCGGTGCCAGGGATGATGAAGACCGAGTATTGCAGCGGCAGGCCGCGACTGCGCACGGTGCGATGGACCCGGGTCAGCCGCCGCGGGTCGGCAATGTCGTAGGCAAGCAAATAGAGCGCGGGGCGATTGGCTGGCATGGCGATTGTTCCTGCAGGTGTTGGTCCGGGGGCGGGGCCTGACCTGGTTCCATTGCAGTCGCCGGTCAGCCTTCGCTCACCAGCCAGCGGTGCAGGCTGCCGGTGAGGTCGCGGCCCCGTTTGGCGACGCGGGCGGCGCGCGATTCGAACAGCCGCACCAGGTCCGCATGGGTGGGGCTGAGCAAGGGCTGCTGGCGAGCCAGGGCGGCATGGTAGCGGCGGCGCAGCCAGCCGATGCGCGGCGGTTCCAGATACCACATCAGTAACTCCGCCAGGTCGCGTGCCAGCGCCGGTTCACCGGCTTGACCCAGTTCGGTGCTGGCGCCGAAGCCGAGGTCGTGCAGGTGCTGCTCCATCCAGTGGTAGGCGAGGGCGCGTAGCCATTGGCGACTCTTTTCGGCGGCGCGCCGGCCGGTAAGGCGCAGGGCCAGTTGTTCGATCCAAAGTCGCGCCCGACGCGGATCGCGCATGCTGGCAGGGGCCTGGACCCGCACCGCAGCCCACCAGGCGACGCGCGCGCGCATGCCTCGCAGCCAGTGTTGATACATGTCCGGGGCCTGGGGCAGCAGCAGGAATTCGCGCCAGCGCAGGAGCAGTTCGTCGCGCTCGCCGGGGCGACCGAGCAGGCGCGCCTGAACCTCGCCCTGGGCATCGACGAAGACGACGGCGATGCCGCGCTCGGCACAGGCGAGCAGGGCGCTGGTGCTCCAGTGCACACCGGTGCTGCTGTAGACGCGGGCAATGCGCTGCAGCGGGAAGTGCAGTTGGGCGCGTTCCTCGCGACTGACGGCGAGTGCCGGCCCATCGAGGGAGACGTAGGTGTCAGCGGTCGCCACGATGTAGAGCGGCCGGGCATCGAATTGGATGGCCGGCGGCGGGACGACACGGGGGTTGCTGCTGGCAGCGACGATCATGGCGGCGGTTCCGAGGGGACGGGCTGGATGCCGGCGCGGGCGAACTCGGTCGCAAGGTTGCGGACCAGGCGACGCAACAGCCGCTGGCGCGGACGGATGAAGGGCTGATAGGCGGCGTAGAAGCGGGCACGGCCGGTCTTGCCCAGCAGGCAGGCGGCATCCTCACGGGTAAAGTGATCGGGGCGCAGGTTGCGTTCGGCGAATTGCGCCAGCACCCAGGCATCGACCAGCGGACGCAGCGGTTCGATCAGGTCGCAGGCGAGGGATTCGCGACCGAAGTCGAGCACATGGTAGTAGCCGATGATCGGGTCCAGACCGGCCACCTGGCAGGCGCGCACGGCCTCGTAATGCAGCAGCGTGTAGCCGAGCGAGAGGGCGGCATTGACCGGGTCGCGCGGCGGGCGGCGATTGCGGCCGGTGAAGGCCAGCGCGGGGGCGAACAGTTGGGTGTAGCCACTGAAATAGGCCGCGGCGGCGGCCCCTTCGAGCCCGCGCAGCCGCTCCAGCCCGCCGCCAGGGGCGGTGGGATGGGGGGCGGTCTCGGCAGCGACCCGCGCGCGCGCTTGCTCCAAGCGCTCCAACGCCTGACGCAAGGGCCGGCGCAGGTCGGGGCGCTCGGCGGCGGCCCGGGCCAGTAGCCGGTGCTGGCGGCGCAGCTTGCCGCGCACCAGGGTGCGTGCCCAGTCGAAGCACCAGGTGGGATCATCGTAGCGGCGGTATTGGCCGATGCGCCGGGCGCCGTCGTTATGTCCGCGACCCTGCACCATCGCCAGCTTGCTCGCGCCGCGTCCGCCGAAGGCGAGGATGCCGATGCCAGCATCGGCCAGGCGCGCGAGCAGGGCGGAGTCGAGGGTCACCTTGCTGCGCATCACGAGGGTCTGCAGCAGGTGCAGCGGCACCGTGCCCTGGCGGCGCTCGCCAGCGTAGATCGCCAGGGCGCTGCCTTCCAGGGTCAGGCGCAGGTCGCGGCGGTCGAGATAGAGGGTGCTCATCGGTGGGCGGCTCGGTCGGGCGGATGGCTGGGTGGGTGGCGCTGCCGGCGGGCGCTGGTCAGCCGACGTAGAACCAGGGCGGATCGATCGGCGCCACCGCGCGCCCGCGCACGCGGCATTTGCCGCGGGGTTCCAGGCGCAGCAAGACGAAGCGGTCCTCCAGGTGATCGATGATGGCGCGCATCTCCAACAGCAGCCGGCGCTGTTCGGTGGCGGTGAGGAAGCACTCGAAGACCGATTTCTGCCGGCCGCTGGCATAGCCCTTGAGCACCTTGAGGGCCGCGCGCAGGCGAGTGGCGTCGCTGATGTCGTAGGCCGCGATGTAGAGGGTGCGCTGGATCATCACTGCAGCCTAGCGCGATGACTGGCGCGGTGCCGGGCCGGCAAGGTTGCGGCGGGCCGTGATGGGCGGGAGCGGCCGGGCGCCCGGCAACGGCGCGAGACGGCAAGGCATGGTAGTCGCGGTGGCCTGGCCCTCCCTGGCCTGGATGGCGGCGTCGCGGCCGCAATCACGGGGCGGGGTGCGGGTTCCCGGCTGCAATGACTGGGTGAGGAGGGGATTGCGGCCTGCTTCAGGGGCCGTGATGCGAGGCGCAAGATGGGCGCGTGCGCGGCGATGCTGGTGGTTGCCACCGAATCGTCCTCCCGGCCGGGCAGCCGGGACCCAGGCCAAGGAGGCGGCTTTGAGCATCGTTGCGGCCCGATCGACACGTGCCAGGTGGCCGAGCATGGTCGCCCGGGTGCGTCGGATTGATCCGGCTCCTGGGGCTGGGCGACTGCAGTCGCCCCAGCGCCTTCTTGCGGCGGATGAAGTCCACCTGCCCCAGGAGCCGACTGCAGTCGGCGCACCTGGGGCGCGGGCAGCGTCTCGGGTCCGGTTGGGGAACCCGAGCGGCCGGGACGACAGGATGACCAAAGCCAGGGAGGGCAACGCCGGCCCGAGCGCCGCCGCCTCCGGTCTCCGCAGCGGCTGCTAGCCCAGCGTACCCCGCCTAACTCCCCACCCTTGCCGCGGTCCCAACCCACTGCGATCATCCAAGCCATCGCCCCGGAACGGTGCCCCTGCCATGACCCTCGCGTTGCGCCTCTACGAACAGATCACCCACGGCGCCGACGAGAACGCCCGCTTCGGCGCCGTGGCCGAGGCCATTGAACTGCTGGAACAGCGGCTGGCCGATCACGCCTCGCTCGCCACCCGCGCCGATGTACACGCCACCGAACTGCGCCTGCAAAAGGAGATCGAGCAGGTCCGTCTTCAGACCGAACAGGTGCGCGGCGAGATTGAACAGGTCCGCGGCGAGATCGAACAGGTCCGTGGTGAGATCAAGGCAGTCGAGTTGCGGCTGCAAAAGGAGATTGCCGAGGTCCGCGGCGAGATCAAGGCGGTCGAGTTGAATCTGCGCAAGGAGATCGAACAGGTCCGTGGTGACATCAAGACGGTCGAGTTGCGGCTGCAAAAGGAGATCGCGCAGGTGCGCAGCGAGATCGAACAGGTGCGCCTGGAGGTCAAATCGGTCGAGGTGCGTCTCGTCCAGGCCATGCATTGGCAGACCGTCTGGATCATCGGCGCGGTCGGCACTGTCGTCGCCGCCATTCGCCTGCTCGACTACCTGCTGCCCTGAGGTGTGCGCCGACCCCGATCCCCGCCATCCCCCACCCCGTCCTCCCGGCCGGGCAGGCGGGACCCAGGCCAAGGCGAGTCATGCTCGCCCTGCGTCGGCTCCGTTGGTATGGGTACGGCTTGGTTGGCGGTTGCCGGTGCAGGCAGGCACAGGCGCGAGACGGCAAGGCATGGTGGTCGCGGTGGCTTTTCCTCCATGGCCTGGATTGCGGCTTCCCGGCTCCGATGACGGGGTGAGAGGCGGTCTCTCGCAGTCTGCCGCGCAGGGTGCCAGGCGGCAACGCAGGTGGGGCGGCCCAGACCACACCGCAGTTGCCGCGCGTGCCGTCAGGCAAGCCGCTCCAGCCAGCCGAGTTCGTAAGGGATCGCCGCCAGCTCCATGGCCCCGAGGACCTGGCCTTCCGGCAACCTGGCCTTGAGCCGCAGGACGAGGGCCTCATCGCCAGGCGCCATGGTCACGGTGATACGGTTGGCGGCCACGGGCAGATCAAGCAACCCGCTAAGAAATTCTGCCGCGCCTGTATGGCCTACTGCTGACACGAAGTCAGTGCCCAGTCGCGCGCGCGCATCTTGCGGGCTGATCGGACCGCTCAAGCGGAACTCCCCGTAGGCGGTGAGGATAGGGGTGTTGAGCAGATACAGCATGGTTGCCGACTTTACCGGGACTGCCAGAAGGGCACGGTGGGCAGTTGTGGTGCCAACTGTTTCAGACCGCGGCGCTGGGCCTGATCCTTCAGCAACGGCAGCAGCGCCTCTTCGAGCCAATCGGCAAAGCCTTGCCAATCAGCACGCGCGATTGGTGTTTCACCATGGGCGAGGATCGAGGCATTGCGGGTCTGCAAATGATTGAGCAGCCGCTTGCCCTGTGCGTCCATGAATTGCTGCACCGGGCCGCCAAGATGATGAGCAGCCAGGCTCCAGGCCTGCCAGAGCCCGGCGCGGCGGCGGCCCTCGCTGTCCACCGGCAGATGGGCGCCGGGCGGTACCTGCTCGTCGGTCACGTTGCCGGTCTCAATCCCGATGTCATCCAGCAGCCATTGCGCGGTCCATTCCAGCAAGCGATAGCCACGGGCCACTGCATCGTCGTAACGGCCCTGGCGGGCGCGGCGCTGGGCATTGAGCCAGAGGTCCCAGAGGCGGGCCGGCGCGCGATGGTCGTCGCTACCGGTGAGGGCCTTGAGTGCAGCGAACAGGCCAGCGGTCAAGCGGCCATCGGCCTGGCCAAGCCGGGCGCGATAGACCTCCAGGTCGCGTAGCGCCGCAGTATGGTCGAAGCGGTCCCAGGCATCGAAGGCGCGGCTGAGATCGCGCGCGATCTGCAGATCCACCCGCAGCGGCGCAAGACGGGGCGGGCGCAAGGCCATCAGGCCATCGACGGCCTCACCATAGGCGAAGCGCTCCCAGGCGGCCAGGAACGGGGCCATCGCGCGGCGCAGCCGAATCCCTTCGGCGCTGACCGCGACGCCGGCCTGACTGCCGTCGTGGACCTTGAGCAGGTCGGAGCGGGCGCCGGTGACCAGTTGCAGTTCGATGGCATCGTGCTCCAACGCGACCATTACCAATGCCGCGGTCATGGTCTTGGTGCCGCCGGTGTAGTCCGCCACCAGCAGGGCCTCGGGGTACTGCCGCTGCACAGTCGTCACCGCCTCCAGCATCTGGGCAACGCAGTCGTCGAGATCATCGGGCGGCACGATACAGGTGGTGAACTGTGCAGCATCCAATTCGACCAGCGTGGGGATATTGGGTAGCTGTTCGGTATCGGGCCCGCGCCGGACTGTCACCGGCTTCCCTTTGCCGGTGATCATCTCGATCGAGCCCGGTCTGCCGGTGGCTGCGTCCTGGCCGCTGCAGAAGAATAGGACATGGGCCGGGCGAAGTTCTTCGATCGCGGTCAGGATGGGTTGATGGGAACCGCCGACGGTGCAGAGCAGGACATTGTTCATTCGAGTCGACCCCGGTCGGGATGGAGAGGCAGGGATTGCAGGAGATCGCCCAGGGCCTGTGCCAGGCGGTCGCGATCGGCGATGCTGCGCCCCCTGCTGAATCAAGAGCCACGCGCCAAGGCGTGGCACAACTGAGCGAGTGACCGGAACCTCTGCTGGTTGGGCGGATCATCTGGTGTTGCTGGTCCCATTCTCGTTGCGGGCGTTGCGACTGGCCGCGAGTTGAACCAAGGTCCAGTCGAGGAAGTCGCCGTAGAGCTGGACGGCAGGTTCGACGGCGGCGATCACCCGGTTCAGATCGATCTCGGCATACAGATGGGTCAGCACGTTGCGCATACCACAGGCAGCGATCAACTCCTGGGCCAGCGCTGGCGGCAATCCTCCCTTTGCGGCCAATTGACCGAACACCTCCCGATAACTCGTCGGCAGGGTATCCGCGGTTTTCTTGAGGAATTGCAGGGCGATATCGGCGGCGGCCTCGCAGAGCAATTGCAGCAGCCGCTCGATGCTGTAGTGATCGCGCAGCCGTGCGGCCTCGTCGCAGCCGAGATAACCGCCGAGATCGGTCAGGTAGCGCTTCAAGAAGCCGAGCTTGCGTTCCAATGCCTCAGTGGCGACCGGAGCCATATAACACCTCCCGTTGCTGGCGGCGCAACCATTCGCTGTCGGCATAGAGAAAGAATGCGCGATCACGTTCCTGCTCGAACCGCCCGGGCTCGGCCTCGAATAGGCAACGTCCGGCGCGAAAGACCTCGAAGCGCGTCACCGGCGACAGGGCCGGGTGCAGCAGCACCAGATCCACCGGCAGCGGTTCCGCCAGGGCCTCGAGGTCCGCCTGCCAGCGGCCCTGCTCCAGCAGATCGGGCAGCGCACGCGGCAGCACGGCCAGATCCAGGTCCCGCCCGCGGTCGGTCCGGGCCATGGAGCCGAACAGCACCACCAAGCGCCAGCCATAGCGCTCGGCCAGCGCCGCGAGCGCGTCATGGTCTAGGCCGGCCACCGCGCCGAGGCTGGGTGCGCGGTGGGCGGCCTGGTCAGGACCCGCGGCGCACATCGAACGGCAACCGTACTTGGGCCGGAAAGGTCGGCACCAGGGCGCTGTGCTCCAGCGCCCCGTTGGCGTCGAAAAAGCGCAGGCCGCCGGCCTCGTCGCAGAGCCAGACTTCGAGGGCACCGCCGGCGAAATAGAGTGCGCGTTTCTCGGCCATCTCGGCTGTGCTATTGGAGGGCGAGATGACCTCGATCAGGATCTCGGGGGCCTCGGGATAGGGATCGGCATCGCCATGGCGGGCGAGAAAGGCGGCGCTGGCCCAGGCCACATCGGCCACCTTGACGCCTTCGGCGGTGCTGACGCTGCACTCTGGGAAGGCGGCACCGCTGGGGGTTAGGGTCCGCAGCAGGGCCTGCAACTCACCCTGGAGCAGGGAATGGCGATTGGATGCAGGGCTCATCAGGATATGCCCCCAGCGGTCGGTCTCGATCTTGAAGGGCAGGTCCTGGAGGCTGGGATGTTCGCGAATCTGGCGCCAGTGCATGGGGGTGTCTCGCATTCGGGGGACGGACTAGCGCTTGGAAATGGCTGCTCTCCGCCAGTCAGCCCAGCCACTGCTTGACCAGCAGGGTGTTCTGGTACTCCTTGTCCTTATTAGGATTCTTCTTGGCGCTCTGTTCGCGCCACCCCTTGCTGGCCTGCATCCGCTGCTTGAGCCAGTCGGCAACAGCGGGTTTGTCCTCGTCTGACCAATGCCCCTGTTTGACCGCCGCGATCACCGCGCTGATCTCCGCTTGATTCGGGTCGGCGCGGGTATCGAGAAATTCCTGAATAGATCGCTCGACCGGGCTCAGTTGCGCCAGCGCGGCCTGCCGCGCTTGCTCGCGCGCTTGCGCCTCAGCCGCCTGTTGCTTGGCCGCCTGCTGTTCGGCACGCGCCTGTTCGGCGCGGGCCTCGGTGGCGGCGTCGCGGGCCATTGCGCCATAGCCGACTGCGGTCTTGGCACCGAACCCGAGCCAGGTGAAGGCGTGCTCGAAGGCCGCCCGCAGCAGGTGTTGCCATTGGCTGTCTTGGGCCAGCAGCATGGGCAGTCGGGTCGGGTCGCAGGTCACATGGAAGGTGAAGCGAGAACCCGGCGGGACGGTCAGAAAGCTGATCGGGTTGGGCTGGCCGGATTCGTGCGGCGACTCGCCGTGCTGGTAGTAGTGGGTCTGATGCGGGGTCATGATCTCGACCATCAGGGCGTTGCCAGATAGGCTCGGGATCAGATCCCAGAAGCTGAGCACACCACGAAAGTGCTGCTTGTCGCCGTCCTTGGATTGCAGACCAAACAGCACATCGAGGTCCGAGAGCTGCAGGATGATTTCTTGCTTGCCCTGCTGGATGCGGATCTCGTGGCGGGGTGCGGTCGACCAACCACCGGTGTCGGCCCAGTCGCCGCTGGCCAGTTCGCGGGCGGCCTGGCGGATGACGCCCTTGACACCACTGCCGGGCAGGTATGGCAGGCCATAGGGGTTCAAAAAGGCAAAGCCGTTCTCCAGCGGGTGCTCGTTGCCGAGGCCGGTGGTGAAGGGGGCGATGGACTGCGCATCGATCCGCAGGTGCAAGGTCCCGCCCAGCGCCGCGGCCAGCCCGGCCTGCCGTTCCGCGAGCGCCCGCTGCAGGGCCAGATCACCGGGAGTCAGCGGTTGGATCTCGGACCATGCGTGGCGGGCGGCAAAGTCGTTCTTCTCCCACTGTGATGGCAGGCGCTGGCGCTGAGTCAGGTGCGCAATCGCCGCATCCATGCCAGCGCGCGCGAGCAGCGAGTTGATCTCCTGGCCTTCGGGGCTTCTTTTATGCGCACGTTCCTGGACCTGCGCCTCCTGGTCGGCGCGATCAGTCCAGATCGGCAGTAGGAGACCAAAGCGCAACCCCGGTGAGGCGGCTTTGAAGTCACTGCGCTGGAGGTAAGCAGGCACGGCGGCAATCGGCATCTCTCAGTCCCTCCCATGGCGCGCCGCGGCCATCTGCCGCAGCCATTTGAGCCAGGCAAAGGCCTCGGTGGTGATCGCCTGATATATGGCCGGCTCGGCACCGAGCAGGCCCTGCATGAATGGCTCGAAGCCAGGATCGCGGCTGCCGCCGTTGAAGCGCCGGTGCAGCCAGGCGCGTAGCTGCCGTGCGATGTCCTCATGTGCATCGCCCTTTTGATGACAAAAGGCGAGCACCTGCATCAGGCCGCTGTTCATGATCAGCGCTGGCAGGCCCTTGGCAACCTTGACATGCTCCTTGGTGTAGCCGCTACTGCAGTCCCAGGCATCCTGTGCGCGCTGCTGTTCGAGTGTGACCATGGCCTCAGCCCTCGACGACGCGCGTTAGTACCAGGCCGCGCCCAGTGGTCGCGTCACCGCCGACCTGCAGCAACTTGCCGTCGATGACGTTCTTGATCTTGAGCATCACGCCGTTGGCGCCTTCCCAGTCATCGCGGGCCTTGCCGGTGCGGGTCTGGCTGGCGAGCAAGGGGGCGATCAGGATGGATTCGGGCGGCAGGTTCTCGGTGTAGAAGAGTCCGCCCTCATCCGCGGTGCCGGTGTCTGGGTTGATGCGGACATGGGGCTCGACCAGGGTCGCATGTTCGGCGAAGTAACCAAAGTCGGTGTCCGACAAGAGCACCAGGTCCTGCGCGAGCTTGTCGCGGAAGAAGGCGTACTCGGCGGTGACCGGCAGGGCCTTGGCGGCGAGATCAGCGGCGATGACTTCCAACTCCTCGGCCGTATCGGCCTGGTATTCGAATGCCTCGAGATGCAAGCGGTCCGCGCTCAGCAGGGCCTGATTGACCAGACGGCAATGACCCTCGGCGACCCTGAGATTCGCCCACCCGACCGGGATGCGGATCAGATTGAGCAAGCGCTGGGCACGGGCGAGGGCCTGGGGGCAGGTGGCATAGACGTAGCCGCCCTTGAGGCTGCGCACCGGGAAGGCAACGAGTTGCGCATCGCCAAAGCTGACCGCCCCGGCATGCAGGTCACCACTCTCCGACGGCGGTCCAAACAGGCGATCGATCAACTGCGGGTCGCCAGCGAGGGCCTGGAAGCCGTGCCGTACGGCGCCCTTGAGGCCGGAGCCGGCGATGCTCGGATGGCCGGTATGGCGTTCACGCTGGATCGGGTTATCGATGACACCGACGGCGTTGCCGGCACCGACATGCACCGGGCTGATGGCATAGATGAAGAGGGCGGCTTGCTGTTCGAACATGCTGGATTCCTCGGACGGTGTGCGCTGGTCCGTGCCGGTGCGCGCGGGAAACTGTGATTTAGGCCCAGGCGGCGAAGGTGAAGCGATTGAAGCCTTCGGCGCGGCGCGCGGGATGCGCGCCGGGGTCGTCCCACAGCCCGGCGTCGGTCAGTTCCCGCAGTGCCTCGGGGGTGGCCTCGAGTTCATCGAGCCAATAGACGCTCCCGGTGGGGGCGGCGCGCTGGGCGGCCTTGGGCTGCCATTGGGCCAGGTCCCAACCGGAGACGGTGTCGGCCCGGGGCACCGCGGCGCTGACCAGGCGGGCGCGCACGCCGTTGTGCCTGAGGCGCTGGTCGGACCCGACGCCGGGCAGGCACCAGCCACCTGGGAAGATGCCGGGACTGGTCAGGATCAGGCGGCAGCGGCCAGCGCGCGCGATGGCCGCGAGGTCCGGCGTCGGTCGCTCGCCGGGTGCGGCTTGGATCGCCGCAGCGCGGCCGTCGCCACCGAAGCGCACGACGCCGCTGGTCGGCACCTCGGCACCGGCGATGCCAACCAGAAAACCGACCTCGGGGCACAACGCCACTGCCTGTGCGGTAAAGAGCTTGCCGTCATCGGCGCGGCGGCGCTCAGGGTCGAGGCCGACACCGATGCGGGCGTCGAGGCGCCACAGCGCCGCGGTTGGCACTAGGTTCGCTGCGATTGGCAGATCGCCCGCCAGATAGCTGGCCCAGGCGCGCTGATCGAGCCAGAGATCGCCGACCGGTTTGCGCCGGCTCGGCGCGGCCAATACGGGGAGCAGCGGTAGTGCCGCGGAGGATGCCAGCCCGGGGGCCGGGGCGGTCGGCACGAGCCGGTCCACCTGCAGCGCCCCCGCGGCGTCGCGCGTCAGGATCAGGTCTGCCGGGGGGGCGATCAGCGCTTCGCAGGCGCCGCTCGCCACCCGGCGCGCGAGATGAAACGCCGTCACCCTGAATGGCCCCGGGGCGGCCGGGGTACCGATGCTGGGATGCGGCACCTGGCCGGCCGCAAACGCGCCGAGATCGATCCCAGCGGACGCGAGTATCGCTGAGCGCAAGGCCCCAGCGGCGACCGCGGGCCAGGGCGGCAGCAGGGCTTCGCCGAAACTCCCAGGGTTGCCGAACAGCTTGTTGCCGCGCAGGAACAGCACATCCAGCGGTTGCAGAAAGCGATAGACCATCTCAGTGACTCCGGGAGTGCCCGAGGTCTGTCGCGGCCACCATGGAGCGCCCGGCGCGGGCCAGGAACTCGGCGACGGCCAGCCCATTGGTCAGCCAGCCCAGCGGATCCTTGGGCTGTGCCAGCGCCAGCCTGGTCAAGCGACGGGCGAGCCCGGGGACATCGTGATAGGCGAGCACGGACCGGTTCTCGGTCTGGCGTGCCAGTTGGTAGTCGAGCAGTTGCGCCAGCATGGCGCCATCACCGCTCGGTGCAGGCAGGTCCTTGAGCCATTCCAGGCTGTTGTAGACGGCGCGGCGCGAGACCGCCGGCTCGGCCAGGAAGTCGCGCAGCGCGATCAGCACCGCCAGGGGTTCGCCCCAGTGGGCGGTAAAGCGCAGGCTGCCACCCGAGCGCTTGATCAGGGTCAGGCTGAAGGCGTTGCGGCCACCGCCGCCGGTGGCCGGGTCGGCCTTGGCCCGCTGTTCGGCCGCGCGCAGTTCGCGCAGCACCGCACCTAGCGGGGCCTGATGATGGGCGATGACGGCCCCGGCGCTCGCGGTTGCCCGCGTCCCCATCAGCCGCAGCAGCCGGCCCCGCAGCAGCGCGAAGCCATCGCGCAGGACCAGGCCGTCCCGATCACCGGCAACATGCTCCGGGTCATCGCCGCGGTAGGCCTGGCGCAATCGCTGCATTGCCGGCAGCAGGTCGGCGACCGGCAGCATGGCGAGGACGTCATCGCCGCCGGCATAGAGGACCCGGCCGAGGAACTCGGACTCGATGACCTCGCGGGCCAGGGTGAGCGCGAAGTCGTTGAGGGCGCCCGAGATCGCGAGGTGACGCCCGGGCGACAAGGCGCGGGTGGCCTCGGCATAGGCCGCCAGGCGCGGGTTGGCGCGCGCCCGCTCCAGCAGGCCCTGGCGCACCTGGGGATGAAATCCGTCGCAATAGCGCAGCGCATGCGGGGGCTGATCGGAGAGCCAGGCGCCGAGGCGGTCGCCATCGAACAACAACAGGGCGTAATAGGTCTCCAGCCGCCCCTTGCCCGGCACCAGGGTCGCACGCACCAGCCGGCGCAGGGCCTCGGCCTGCTCGGCGTCGGTGTCGTCCAGTTCGGCGGCGCGCTCCAGCAAGCCAGCGAGCCGCTTGGCATCGGCAATCGCAGCTGGCGCATCCCGGTGCCGCCGCAGCAGGCGCCGCGGCAGGGCAACCGGCTCGATGCCGAGTCGGTCCAGGGCCTGCCGTGCCGCCGCATCCAGGTGGCCGCCGGCCTCGAGCCAGTGATCGAGTTGCCGGGCCAGCGCCATCGTGTGGGTGGAGACGACGAAGCGGTTGACCTGGCCCCCGACCGCCTGTTCAACCTGTTCGGCAAACAGGGTGGGCCACAATCGCTTGATCGCTGGCAAGGCCCCGAGGTGCTCGCCGGGCTTGGCCCAGGCCGGCCTGCGGGCGGCGATGCGGGTCCAGAGGGTATCGGTCTGCTGCCGATAGGAGTGCAGCAATTGCGCCGGATCGGTGGTGAGCCATTCGGTTTCGCCGGTCAGCGAGCAGCGCCAACCGCGCTGCGTCGTCTGCGCGAAGGGACGCACCGTCTTGGCCGCCGCCAGCACCCGTTCGGCCAGATCGTAGACGGCCGGATAGAGCACGCCGGGGTTGGGGGCAAAGAACCTGGTGCCATCGGCCCAGGCGACTTCGCGCTGCAGCACCTGCCAGGCAGGGCTGGCGAGGAACCCGGCGGGCTCATCGGCACCCACCCCGAAGAACGGCGCCATCGCCGCCGATAGCGCGGTGGTGTCGAGGTCGGTCTGGGCAGCGGCATTCCGCGGTCGGATCAACGAAAACGGCACTGCGGCCCAATGGACCTCGGGAAAGCCGGCCAGTTGGTCGCGCATCTGCCCCTGGCAAAAGGGCTGCGCGTCGCTCGCGTCGCCGGCCGCCGCGAGCAGACGGTCACAGACCTGGCGCCCAAGTGCTTGCAGCCAGTCGCGCACGCGCGTCTCGATCGTGCGTGCGAGGGCCTCGGCGCCCGCCCTGGGGACCACGGCGACAAAGCGGTTCGGCAGCGCGGCGGCGAACAACGGGTTGCTGTCGGTGCCACCGCCGGTGGCCCATTCGCAGTCGGCGAACCAGTCCTGCGGGAGCGCGCACTCGTCGCGCAGCCACAGGTCCACCTGCGGCACCGCGCGTAGGCGTGGGAAGAGGATCGCATCCGGGCCGAGTTGTTCGCAGACCGGTCGCATCGCCTCCCAGGCCAGGCGCGCGAGCAGGTGCGAGCCGGCCCAGAGGTCCGAGGTGGAGCGGGCCGCGGCGATGAAGGGCTGCACCGGACCGATCGCGAGGGCGAGCAATGCGGCCTCGCCGTCGGGATCAGCGGCGAAGGCACCGGCGAAGGCCGAGGCCAGGTCCAGATGGTCCCAAATACTGTGATCCGGCACCCGGGTATCGGCCGGCAGCAGCCGCCAGAGCGCACCGAGCTTGCCGAAACCGTCGTCCTCGCGCAGGTCGGGGCCAAAGCGCCAATAGGCGAGCAGGGTGCGCCGCGCGTCCACTTGGCCCTGTGCGTTCCGGACGATGAGACCGGTGAGGTGGTCGAGGCTGCGCCGTTTGAGGTCGGCAAGTTCGGTGTCGGCAAGACCGCCGTGGGCGGCCAGATCGAACTCGGCCCCCGAGAGTGGATGGATCAGCACTGGGGCGTTGGTCCAGCGCACCTGCGCCCAGGGCGCGACCGCGAGGGCGCGGCCGCCGGACGTGGTGATCGCTTGCAATGGCCATTGCGGGCGATCGGCCGCCGCTGCCCACCAGTCCGCGCGCCGCACCAAGTCGTCGCGCCCGGCTGGCGCGAGAGCATCGTCCGCGCCGCGGTCGAGGCCCAGCGCGCCGCGCAGTTGCCGCACCGTGCCGCCTTCGTGTCCGGCCGGGTCGCGCAGCAACACCAGCGCCTTCTCGATCGGATCATGCACGCGAGCGGCGAGCTTGGTTTGCCAAAGGTGCTGCTCATCCATGGGTCATCGCTCCGGTTGAAATGCGCTGCAGGCCCATCGTGGAGTCATCGAGCAAGGCATGCACATGCCGCCAGACGTCCAGGATGGACCGCTTCTCTGGGCGAAACGCCTGCGGCGGCATGCAAGGCACATGGAAGATCATTCCATACAGTCCACCGTCGGGGTCCGGCTGGACCTTGAAGCGCAGGCTATTGGGGAGGCGCAGTTGGTCCCAGCCCCGCACGGAGTGATTGGTGACCGGATAGCTCAGCCAATGGCGTGCCTCCGGCTGGGGGGCATTGCGGCCGGTAGTGAAAGCAAAGCTGGTGCGTAATGCGATCTTGATCTCGGCCAAGCGCCGCATCACCTGTTGCCAATCCGGTCGCATTTCTGTGCGCCAGATCAGCGGCCCGCCAGCGTCGGTGCCAATCGCATGGGGCCAATCGAGGGTCAGGGCCTCTTGCCATGGGCGCAGCGGCAGCGCAGCGATGGATTCTGCCGCTTGCTTGGGTGCTGGGTCGGTGGGGGCGAGGGTGAACGAGCCCCAGCCATTGCGGCTGCGCCCGCCGAGGGTTCCGAAGCGCCCGAGCAGTGCCAAGACTCGCGTGAACATTGCGACATCCTGGTCAGGGAGCGCCAACGCGATCCGCGCGGATTCGCCAGCCTGTATGGCTGCATTGGCCTTGAGCGCGGTCTGTCCGGCAGCGAATCCGAGTGGCCCATAGCCCAGATAGAGCTGCGCACCTACTGGCACGGGTTGCCCGTTCCGATTGGACACCTCCGGGTGTTGGACCCGCGCCGCGTCCAGGCCACGCCAATGATCCTGGCGCCCGATGTCCCAGCGATCGAGCCGCAAGCGCAGGCGCGCCTTCCGTGAATCTGCGGCAGCGTCGGCAGCCACACCAAAGATGAGTCCCTCTTCCCGGCGCATCGCGGCGAGATCCACCCGGAATTGGTGATCAGCTGCATATGCGACGCGCCACCATTGCCGCAGCAGCGCCTTGAACGGCGGCGTGCGCCATTGGCCTGCTTGGTCAGCGTTGCCCAGAAAGGCCGGCGTGGTGAACTGGACGAGGAAGCTCTGTTGGCGCATCGCTCCGGTTCCTGTGTCATGGTCGAGTCGTGGATGATACAGCGTTGGCAACAGGGTTACCGCACCCGGCCGCACCGGCCGGAACCCGCCGCACCCATGCCCCAGCGTCGGGGTGGACATCGGAGGGCGCCCCTTCCCTGGGTCCATGGACCTGCTGCGATCCGGCGCCGAGTGGTCATTGGAGCATCCGGCGCGGCATGCGGCAGGGTTGGCAAGCTTGCGGTGTCGTGGGCAGGCCCGCGCGGCACCGGTGCGTGACTTGGCCGCGGCGCCTGTACCGGTGGTGCCGGCCGGGAAGGACCAGCGCCGAACCCAGATCCCCGTGGCCGGCTCTGATCGATGTTGCGGCGGTGCCGCGGCCCTGCATTCAGCCGGGTGGCGCCGCGGTGTCGCTGGCGGGTGCGGCGGCGTCGAGGGCCGCGAAGTCGATCATTGCCGGCTCCAACGCCAGCCGGTAGCGGGTGCGCGGGCGTTTGCCATCGGGCTGAATCAGATAGGCGGCGGCCAATCGGGTACCCAGGGCCTGGATCAGGGCGCTGTTGCTGCGCGATTTGCGCTGGTCGAAGTACTCGGCGGTCATGCCATCGGCAAGTGCGGTCTCGGCGCGTTCGTATTCGCCATGTTCGGCGCCGACGATGCGCCGGTATTCGGCCAGGTATTGCCGATCGATCCCGTCGCTGTCCCAGCGGGCCGGATGCAGCCCCTGGCAGCGGCGGCGTGCCAGCATGGCGTAGAAGGCGAGTACCGCCGGCGCCAGCGGGATGATCTCGCCGGCGGCGCGGATGCGCTGGCCGGCCAGGTCGATGGTCAGCCGCGGCGGCCTGAGCGCGCGCTGGGCGGCGGCAATGCTGGCGCCGAAACTGGCGATGCCGGCGAGCAGTCGCTCGGGCAGGCCTTCGCGCAGGCGCACGAAGGGGACCAGCGCCAGGCTGACGCGGGCGTCCTTGGTGTCGGCGAGTTTGTTGTCGCGGGTGGTGATGATGCGTGAGGCCGGGGTGGGGTAGAAGAAGTCCCAACTCTGCTCGTAGGGGTCGCTGACCAGGACGTGAGACAGCCGGTCCTGGGAGCGACCGAAGAGGGACAGGGCATAGCCGGCGTAGTAACCCATGGTCTTGCGGCCGCCGGCGATGGAGACGTGCAGGGCGCAGTCGGGGTCGGCAGTCAGGGTGCGGACGGTGGCGGTGATGCAGTCGGCGACGCTTTCGTTGTCGGCCTCGTCGCGGATGTCGGCCAGGGGTCGGCCGGCGGCGTCGTGCAGGATCTGGATGTGGTCGTGGCCGAAGGCGATCGGCGGCAGCGCGTAGTCGCGGCGCAACCGTTCAAACCAGCCAGGGTCGGCGGAGAGCAGGGCGAGGCGGGCACGCTCGGCCCCCTCGCTGCTGGTGATCAGGCGCACCTCGGTAGGAATGAAGGCGGGGCGACCAGTCACCGCCAGGGCATACAGGGTCTCGGTGACGACTTGCGGTGAGAGGCCGGCGACCGCCAGCAGGACGCGGCGAGGATAGCTGGAAGGTTGGTAATCCATGGCGGCGTTCCGGGCGGGCTGTGAGAGGCTGAGAAAAAACCTCCGACCTACTGCGGACGCACCCGGACGCGCCCGACTGCGCTGCGGAAAACCGAAAATCGGGTCCCGTAAGCTGGCGACGCTCCCCAAGTTTCGGCCTCCCGCGCCTTGCCGGACACGCCCGGGAGCGCCCTCGCGACGGCCGGCGATTGTTTCATAACCTCTGAGGCGGGCCGGCGGCGAGCGCGTGCCGCCGCATGGTACCGCTGATGATGCCGCTGACGCTGGGCGGGGTTAGCGCCGGCAAGGTTGCGGTGGGTCCGCGGCGGCGGCCGCGGTCGGCCCGGCAGGTTCTGCGCGGTGCAGGCGGTAGCCGCCAAGGCCGAAGCTAGTGCCTTTGCCAAGATGGGTCCATTGGCCCAGCCAGAGTAACGGCCAGAGGCGGGGCAGGGCGGGGCCGGCGAGGTCGACGCTGCCGAGCAGGCCGCCGAGTTGCATGCTGGTGCCCTGGCGCGACGACCAGCGGGTCCAGTCCTGCCAGCGCAGGCGCGGGTGGTGCAGGCTCAACTCCGCCGCCGCGCGGTGCAGCGCGGCCCAGTCGGGGGTGGCGGCCTGGGGTTCGTGGCAGGCGGCGAGCAGGGCGAGGCGGCTGAGCAGGGCGCGCGCGATGTCGGCGGCGCGCAGATGTCGGGGGCCGATCAGGCGACCGCGGTGCTTGAGGCGCAGCGGGGTGATCAACTCGAGCTGAACCTGCTCCGGGCAGGGCGGTGGTGGCCGGGTCGTGGGCTGGCAGGGGTGCAGGCGGCCGTCCGCGGCCCGGTAGATGGGCATCCAATCATCGCTACCCGCGCTGCGCTCCTGGGCCAGGGTCGCCACGGCAAAGCGCCCGCGCGCGCGGCCCAGTCCGCGGGTGCCGGCCCGTTGCAGGGCGGCGATCAGATAGGCTGGCAGGGTGGCCGCATTCACGCTGCCGATCAGGGTCAGGCCCAGCGTCAGGTCAGCCCCGGGGGCGATCGCGCGCGGTTGCTGGTCGGCGACCTCCAACACATAGGGGGGTGGCGGGGCGCGGTAGCGGGCGGGGTTGACGGAGGTGCTGGTCGCGGGGCCGGCCGGCAGCGCTTCGAACAGGCGCGGATAGACGCACTGGGCGAGCAGCAGGCAATCGTCGCAGCGGGGTTGGCGGGTCACGCAGACCGCGCCGCGCAGCCCATGACCGAGCACCCCGCGCCAGGCCGAACCGCTGTAGGCGGGCAGTTCGATGGTCTCCAGGGCGGTGCAAGTGAAGCGCAGCCGGGTCAGGATGAGTTCCATGGATAGCCCTACTGGTTGCAGCTCAGTGATCCCGCGCTGTCAGCGACCAGGCCGCGCTCATACGGCTGGATCGGCGGTGGTTTTGGCCCGTGCCCGCGCCGCGACCAGCCGGGCGGGCGCTACCCGCGACGCCGAACCGACGTCCAGCAGGCCGATGGTGCAGTTCGCTAACGCTCAGCGCGGCACCGCCATCATCGCGGCGGCGGTCAATCGAGGTTGCCTGCCATGGCGGCGGGCGCGGTTGCGGGTCCGACGTGGTCATCGCCAACCGTGCGCCAGGCGTGGATCAGGGCGCGCAGGATGCACAATGCCGGTCGCAGCGCCTCGACCTCGCGCTCCAGAGGATAGACCACATCAACCGCCGGTCACGGGTGGAAAGAAGGCAACTTCATCGCCGGCACCGAGCGGGGTCTCGGGCCGGGCCAGTTCCTGATTGACGGACACCATGATGCGCTGGCTTGGGCCGAGCGCCTGCGCCCAGGTGCTGTCACGGGCGCGCAACCGCTCCAGCAGATGGTGCACGGTCGTGCCCGCGTCGATGCGCAGGTCTTCCTCGGCGATACCAACGTGCTCGCGCAGGCTGGCGAAATAGAGGATACGCACGGCATGGTTCATGGTGTGATCTGGGTCGGGGATGGTCGGTGAATGAGATGGTCTGGCCGCGTCTCGATGCGCGGCGCGGCGGGCGCTCGCCTATGGCACTCGCCTAGTCTGGGGCGTCAGGCCTGGGCCGTCAGGTCTGGGGTGCGCGGCCTGCTCCGGCTGTCACTTGCCGGCCGCGCGCCGGCTCAGCCCACGACCTCGCCGCTGGGGGCGCAGCGCAGCAACCCCAGTCGGTCGCACATGACTTGGTGCAGCAGGCCGGCGAAGGCGAGCGGCCAGATTCGCAGGGCGATATGCACCGTGAAGCGCGGGATCGCGAGCAGCCAGGGTATCACTGCAGGGCCAGCATCAACTGATGGGTGCAGGCAGTATACATTCCCAGCGGGAAGGCCGCCCCCCATCCCAATGCTGAACCTCCGCAAGACTGAAGCCCGATCAGATGGGTCCAGACCAGCAGGCAGATAAGGAGTGGTATCCACCAGGTCTCAGCTGCCCAGAAGAACAGCGTCAATCCTTTGAGCAACGGCAGCAGTTTATAGGGATGCGCGCAATTATTGATCGCTGAAGAAATGGGAGGCTGCCATCAGCGCCTGGTTCGGCAGTGGTCGCCTATTCGTTGCCCGACGAGACGATCTGCGCCTCACTATCAGGCAAAGACGCGAAGGCGCAGAGACGCACAGGTTCTATTCGCTTTCTTCCTCGCGTTCTGGGGTCCTCGCGCCTTTGTGTTGAGTATTTCGAGCGTTCAGCCATGCCCAGCCTCCACGCGGACCTGGCCACCCAATCGCTTCGGCAGTAGAAGGCACGCCGCTGAAGCTTGCAGAATCATCAGAGCCGTTCCGAGGCCTGACGGGGGACAAAGACCAGAAACACAGCGCCAATGCTGCGGATTTCGCTGCCGGATAGTCAGCGCCGAGCAGGCGCTGCACCTGTCTTCCGAGACGCTTGGGCCAAACTGTCCGGTGGCGATTGCGTGGCGCGCTGATCGATTGGTGCCGCGCCTGCGGGTATTGGAACGCGGCCGACCCGGCCGCTCGGGCAGCGACTGGCCGCGACGGGAGCGGCCGCGGGTTCAGGCGGCCAGGCGCAATTGACCGGCGCGATCGGCGACCGCGCGCTTGAGGGCGGCGGCCCGATGGAGGATCCAACGCTCGGGTGGGATGATCCGGTCGATCTCCAGGCTGTGTAGCCGCTTGCGTGCCTGTGCATTGAGCCCGGTCAGGTAGACCTCGATGCCCTGTTCGCTGGCATGGCGGATGACGGTCTCGATGGCCAGGGAGGTGGTCACCCCCAGATGCGGGACCGCGGTGAGATCGATGATCAGCGAGCGCGCGGCAGTGAGTAGGTGCTGCTGGCGGGTGACCGCCTTGGCGGCGCCGAAGACCAGCGGGCCGGCCAGGCAGAGCAGTACCACGCCATTGCTTGGATCGCGCAGGATGCGGGTCTCTTCCGGGCTGGCATGGGGGCAGGTGGCGCCGCTGTCATCACTGGGCAGGCCGAGCAGTTGCACGCCTTCCGATTGCAGGTCCACCAGGCGGCGGATGGTCAGGATATTGGCGATGAACAGGCCGATGCCGACGGCGGTGATCAGGTCCACGAAGACCGTCATCAGGATCACCCCGTACATGATCGCGGCGCCGCGGCGTGAGACCCGATGGGCGCGGCGCAGGAAGCGCCAGTCGATGATGTCCAGGCCCACTTTCAGTGCGATGCCAGCCAGCACCGCCTTGGGGATGAAGGCCACCAACGGGCTCAGCCCGTAGATCACCACTGCCAAGACCAGCGCCCGGGCGATCCCGGATAGGGCAGTGCGTCCCCCGCTCTGGATATTGACGACGGTGCCCATGGTGGCGCCGGCGCCGGGCAGACCACCGGCGATGCCGGAGGCCAGGTTCCCTAGTCCCTGGCCGATGAGTTCCTTGTCGGAATCGTGTTGGGTGCGGGTGAGGCTGTCGGCGACCACTGAGGTCAGCAGGGCGTCGATCGAGCCGAGCATGGCCAGGACCAAGGCGTTGATGACCATGGTCTGCAGCATCTCCGGCGTGAAGGTCGGTAGCTGCGGCAGCGGCGGTCCCGGCGGGATCGGGCCGATGTTGCGATAGGCGTCGCCGCCGAGCCAGAACCAGGCCAGCAGGGTCCCGATGAGCAGCGCCAGCAGTTGTGGCGGTACCCACTGGCGCAGGCGCCGCGGCGTCAGGATCAGCAGACCCAGCGCTACCAGGCCGAGCGTCAGTTCTTGTGGGCTGAGCCGATCGAACAGCTCCGGCAGCGCCATGAGGGCGCCGAGAACGCCCCCGGGCGGGGCCGGATGGCCGAGCAGGGCCGGCAGTTGGATGATGATCAGGATCAGGCCGATGCCGGACATGAAGCCGGAGATCACCGTGAACGGCATCATGGTGACGTAGCCACCCAGGCGTAGCAGGCCGAACAGGACCTGAAACACCCCGGTCAGCATGACGGTGGTGAAGGCCATGGCCAGCCCCTGCTCCGGATAGGCGGCGAGCATGGTCGCGATGACGGCGGTGAAGACCACCGTCATCGGGCCGGTGGGCTCGGAGATCAGGGTCGGCGTGCCGCCGAACAGGGCCGCGAACAGCCCCACCGCGACCGCCCCGGTGAGGCCGGCCTCGGCCCCGGCGCCGGAGGCGACGCCAAAGGTCAGCGCCATCGGCAGGGCGATCACGGCCGCGGTGAGCCCGCCGAACAGGTCCCCGCGGACATGTCTGAAGTCGATCTGATTGAGGATTCTAGGCATGGGGCGACGGCTGGCTCGGGTTGGAACAGGATGCCGACGGGCCGGCCGCGGCGGCGCCGGCCTCAGGACGCAGCGGTGCGCTCGCTGGAGCGATAGACCAGCACGGATAGCCCGGTACTGGGATGGGGGAGTGGGTGAGGCTGCGCAAGGTCTCGCTGCCGAGGATCCTAGCGCGGATCCCCTTGCGGCCGTGGGAGCCCATGAAGATCAGGTCGGTGCCACAATCCGCCGTGGCATCGACGATCGCCTCGAAGCAGCTGTTGCTGGGGTGGCCAGGCTCGCGCAGGTCGCCCCGGTCTCCGGGCACAGTCCCTCCACATAGGCCAGGTTGGTCTGCACCTGGGCCTCGCGATGGGTCGCGAGTTCCAGCATCGAGCTGGGCGTGCGGCTGGCCGTGCCGCCCCGGCCGGGTTAACCGGTCGGGTCAACCGGCTGGGTCAATCCGAATCTCCGCAGTCCGCGCCGGTCCATGTCACCGGCGGCGCATTGGCCGCAGCGGCGTTGCCCGCTGTCCCGAGCTGTTCGGTTGCGACCTTGAACAGCTCGATGAAGCGATGGTGGTAGCGGCGCAGGTGCTTATCGCGCGCATAGGCGATCTTGGTGGTCTCCCACGGGAAGAGCGCGCTCAGGTCGCGCTGCTGCAGGTCGGCGTCTTCCGCCGGCTGATAGGCGAGGGCGGCGATGATGCCGACGCCCAGACCCTCGCGCACATAGGTCTTGATCACATCGGTATCGGCGGCGCCGAGGACCACGCGCGGCTGCAGACCGACACGCTCGAAGGCCGCGCTGAAGTGGCCACGGCCGGTGAAGCCGAACACATAGGTCACCAGCGGCCAGGCGCACAGATCCCCCAGGGTGACCGTTGGCACGGTCAGCAGCGGATGTCCGCCCGGGGCGATCAGCACCCGATTCCAGCGATAGCAGGGGATCGCCCGCAGGCCGGCCTCCTCGCCCAGGGCCTCGGTACAGATGGAGAGATCGACCAGGTCGCGCAGGGCCATCTCCACCAGTTGTCCCGGGGTGCCCTGATGGAGTTCCAGTTCCACCGCCGGATAGGCCGCAGCGAAGCGGCGGATCACCGGCGGTAGCACATAGCGCGCCTGGGTGTGGGTGACCCCGAGGCGCAAGACGCCCTGGTCTGCCGCCCGCTGTTCGCACCCCACCGCGGCGATGTTGCCGGTCTGGCGTAAGGCCTCGCGGGCGTAGCGCAGCACCTCGGCACCCACCTCGGTCAGCCCGACCAGGCGTTTGCCCTGGCGCACGAACAGCCGCGCGCCGAGTTCTGCTTCCAGTTGCTTGAGGTGCTGGGTCACCGCCGACTGCACCAGATGCAGCCGCTCGGCGGTGCGGGTCACGCTGAACCCGGTCTCGGCCAGGATCACCAGGGAACGCAGTTGGCGCAGTTCCATATCGTCGCTGCTGATAACGATTGATAAATCATCATTTCAAATCGCCAGGTCCCCGCCCGCAGACTCTGGACCCAATGGCACGCCCTGGCGGCGGCGATCCGGCTGCCGCCGATCACACCGATCACGCAGGGCGCGTGCCAAGGCCTTGCACCAGAGGATGCCTTTTGTGACCACCCGGTTCGACCCGAAGGTCCTGACCACGCCGCTCGCTGCGCGGCAACTGCAGGCGGTGTCCACCGCCGTGGCCGACCGGTCGCCGACCCAGACCGCCTGGGTCAGCGGCTATCTGGCCGGGCTGGCGCAGGCGTCGTCGTCGCCGGCTGCCAGTGCGGCGGTGCCGCCACCGGCGGCCGGCGCCGGCCCTGACCGTCCTCGATGGCTTCCAGACCAGCAATGCCTGCGCGGTGGCGGAACAACTGGGGGCGCGGCTGGCCGCCGCCGGGGTGGCCGCTGCGGTCGTCTCGTTCGGCGATTCCTGATCCGCACCGGCGTCGTGCGACCGGTCATCCATCCCGCGGAGAGCTTCCATGACTAAACCCCATCGCGACCAGGCCGCGGTGGCCCGAGGCCGGTCGGCCATGCCGCCGGCCCCGGCACCTGATGACGCCGTGGCCCTGACCGCGGTCAACGACTGGCTGGAACAACAACCGGCGTCGGCGCGCATCCGCTGGGCCCTGGCGCACCTGCCCGGTGCCCATGTGCTGACCTCCAGTTTCGGTACCCAATCGGCGGTGCTGCTGCATCTGCTGACCCAAGCCCGGCCAGACCTCCCGGTGCTGTTGGTCGATACCGGCTATCTGTTTCCGGAGACCTATCGCCTGATCGACGAGCTGACCGAGCGGCTCGGGCTGAACCTGCAGGTCTGTCGCCCGGCGCTGTCGCCGGGCTGGCTGGAGGCGCGCCACGGGCGACTGTGGGAGCAGGGCGTGGAGGGGCTAGACCGCTACCACCGCATCAGCAAGATCGAGCCCATGGAACGTGCCATGCGCGCGCTCGGGGTCGCGACCTGGTTCGCCGGGCTGCGCCGGGAGCAGTCGCGCTCGCGCGTCGATCTGCCGGTGCTGCGCCGCCAGGACGGGCGCTGGAAGTTGCATCCGATCATCGACTGGCGCCAGCGCGACGTCCACCGCTACCTGCGCCACCACGGCCTGCCGGATCATCCGCTGATCGATCAGGGTTTCGTCTCGGTCGGCGACATCCATAGCACGCAGGTCCTGCGGCCCGGCATGCACGAGGAGGAGACGCGCTTCTTCGGGCTCAAGCGCGAGTGCGGGTTACACCGCTGAGTCCGGTCCCGGCCGGCTGTCCCCAGCGGATCGAGTTGGCGCGGTTTGCCGTCTTTCCTGTGTCAAGAATCTGTTCGGTCATGGGGTCGGGACCGCTGGGTCCGAGTACGGGGTCCGGAGTGCGGGGTGGGCCGTAGGCGCACGCTCAGCGTTCGGCGAAGCGGGCGATCAACTGGGCGAAGTTGCAGGGTTTGGTCCGGCTGTCGAGCTGTGGGGCAAGGATGCCCTCCCAGGCCGTGCGGCAGGCCCCGGTGGAACCTGGCAGGCAAAAGATCAGGGTGCCGTTGGCCAGGCCAGCCAGCGCCCGCGATTGCACCGTGGAGGGGCCGATCTCGGCAAAGGAGAGGTGCCGCATCAATTCGCCGAAGCCGTCGATGTCCTTGTCGAACAGCGGGCGGACTGCTTCCGGGGTGCTGTCGCGACCGGTGATGCCGGTGCCGCCGGTGCTGATGATGACGCGGATGTCATCAGCGGCGATCCAGCGTGAGAAGACGGCCCGCAACTGATAGACGTCGTCGCGGCAGATCTCACGCGCCACCAGATGATGCCCGGCCGCGGCGATCACGCTCGCGAGCAGATCGCCGGAGTTGTCGTCGCCGGCGGTGCGGGTATCAGAGATGGTCAGAACCGCCATGGCCAGCGGCATGAAGGGGGCATGGTCCGGTGTCTTGCTCATGCTGCGCTCCTGGATTGCGGGATTGCGGTGGCAGCGCCCCGGCACGGCGGCAGCGCTACTGGTCGGTGCGCCGGTGCCAGCCCGCGGGTGGATGTCTTCGGCCTTCTGCGGCGAACCCCGCCCGCACCGGCCGGGAACCGGCCGCCGGGAGTGGCCTGGTCACGCCGCTGCGGCCGTGAAGTAGGTGCCGCAGTCGCCGGCGGAAGTCAAGGCCCAGGCCGGCGTGGCGACCGCTGCCTTGCTGAGCGGGGGCGCCATCACCCGGGCGCCGGGCTGGGCGTGCCCGCCGGCCATGCGGTACCTGGATCGGAGAGTCGCGTGTCGGATGCGCTTTGCATACCGCCTTCGCGGCTGCGCGACTACGTCCGCTTCGCCACTGCGGCGGCACGCACGCGCCGACGCCTACCGGGGGCCGCTCGGCCTCGCTCCGCTCTCCTTGCCTCGCTGGCAGGACGGGTTGGCGTGGGGTTCTCCGCCGGTGCCCGCGATGACCGCGGCCGGCTGCTCAGGCGGTGGTGCCGAGCCGCTGCAGGGCCAGGGCCAGGCGCGGCCAGCCTTCGCCGAGCTGCATCAGTCCGAGTCCCAGCAGGCCGCCGATGACCAGCGCCAACGGTAGCAACGCCAGGGGCTGCTCCAGCAGCACGAAGGTCAGCAGGGCGAGGCCGGCGCCCAACTCCGGCAGGCCGCCGCCCCGGCGCTGGTGCAGGATGGGCAGGCGGTCGCTGGGTTTGGGGGTGCGCACGAACTCGCTGCGCCAGCCCAGGAGCCCCTCCAGGCCAGCGCGGGCATTGGACAGGAGCAGGCCGCTGGTCAGCAGCAGGGCGGCCGCGGCCTGTTTGGCAAGCGCACGCGGGTTGACCCCCGGGGCACCGAGCAGGATCAACGCGAGGGGCCCCACCAGACCACCGGTACCGACTGTCAGGGCGAGCGTGGCAACCGGCGGTGACAGTACCGCCGGGCCAGCGATAAAGGGCAGGCTGGCGAGGATACTGGCGGCGCCGGCGACAAAGGCCAGTGGCTGCGCGAGCTGGAGGCTGATCATGAGTTTTTGCCAGGGGGGCAGGGCCGAGCTGGCCCACAGGGTGCGACTGAGCTTGACCAGGCATTCCACGAAGCCCTTGGTCCAGCGGAATTGCTGCACGCGCCAGGCCCGGGGCGACTCCGGCAGCATCCCTGGAACCCCCAGGTGCTGCAGATAGGCCGAGCGCCAGCCAGCCAGCCGGGCACGCAGGCTCAGATCCAGGTCCTCGGTGAGGGTGTCGCCCTGCCAGCCGCCGGCAGCGTCGATCGCGGCGCGCCGCCAGACCCCGCCGGTACCGTTGAAGGGCACCGGCAGGCCGAGTCGATGGCGTGCCTCCTGTTCGACCCGGAAGTGGCCATCCAGCAAGCGTGCCTGCGCCCTGGTCAAGGCGTTGTGCGCCGCATTGGCATGCAGCCAGCGGGTCTGGACATAGCCGAGACCGGCGTCGGCGTGCAGCACGCCGATGGTGCGGATCAGGAAGTCTGGTGGCGGGAGGAAGTCGGCATCAAAGATGGCCACGTAGGGGGCGCGGGACTGGTCCAATCCGGCGGCCAGGGCGCCAGCCTTGAAGGCAGTACGCCGCTGGCGATGCAGCAGCGCGATGGTCCAGCCGGCAGCGGACAGCGCGGCCACCGCCGCCAGGCTGGCGTCGAGGCTGGCGTCGGTGCTGTCGTCCAGGATCTGGATCTGCAGCCGTTCGCGCGGCCAGTCCAGGGCGGTGAGATGAGACAGGATGCGGTTCACCAACTCGCCCTCGTTGTAGAGCGGCACCTGAATCAGCACCAGCGGCAGGTCCGCCGCACTGGGTAGAGACGCCGGTAGCCGCCGCTGCGGGGCCAGCAGGCGTGCCGTGCTCAGCACGGCCAGGTTGAGCGAGAACAAGCCAAGCGAAACGAGTCCGGCGGCGAGCAGCGCCTCGGACAGGGTGACCGGCCAGGTCATGAGACTGGACTCCAGCAAATGCAGGGGTTACGGACAGGAAGGGACCCCTTGCTGGCACAGGGGATACCGCCGGGGAGGGCAGGGACGGTATCGCCGGGGCGGGGAGCAAGTGTGCGGATATTAGCAATAACCCGCATCCACCGTGCGCCCTGTGATCGCTCTCCGTCGCCAACCGTTCGTCGTCTGGCGCTTGCCGTGCGCGGACTGCTGGCCTTCCCCTATCGCGTTGCCAATCGGCCGGATCAGCGAGCCATGATTGATTCACTGTTATTGGTTCTGGGGCTGGTCTTGCTGACCGCCGGTGCCGAGGTGCTAGTGCGGGGGGCGGCGGGCATCGCCGAGCGCTTCGGCATTCCCCCCCTGATCGTCGGGCTCACCGTGGTCGCCTTCGGTACCAGCGCCCCGGAGTTCGCGGTCAGCCTGGGGGCGGCCTGGTCGGGTGCCGCGGATCTCGCTATCGGCAACGTGGTCGGCAGCAACATCTTCAATGTGCTGCTGATCCTTGGCCTGTCCGCCCTGATCAGGCCGCTAGCCGTCGCCAGCCAGTTGATCCGGGTCGATGTCCCGCTGATGATCGCCGCCTCCCTGCTGGTGCTGCTGTTCGCCCTGGACGGGCGCATCAGCCGGATCGACGGCGCCGTGCTGGCTACCGGCCTGATCGCCTATCTGGGACTACAGATCCGCCAAGGCCGCCGCGAACAGGGGGCCGAGCCGACACCGATGCCGGCCGCGGCGCCCGGCGTGGCTGGGCACTGGTGGCGCGACCCGCTGTTGGTGCTGATCGGGTTGGCGTTGCTGGTCTTTGGTTCGCGGCTGCTGGTGCAGGCCGCGGTGGCCATTGCCTCGGCCCTGGGAGTCGGCGAGCTGGTGATCGGGATCACCATCGTCGCTGCCGGCACCTCTCTGCCGGAGGTGGCGACCTCGGTCGTGGCAAGCCTGCGTGGGCAGCGCGAGATCGCGGTGGGAAACGTGGTGGGGAGCAACGTCTTCAACCTGCTTGGCGTGCTCGGACTGGCTGCCCTAGTTTCGCCAACGGGCATTGCCGTCGCGGCACAGGTGCTGCGGTTCGATCTGCTGGTGATGCTGGCGACGGCCCTGGCCTGCCTACCGATCTTCTTCACCGGTCGCGAGATCGCCCGCTGGGAAGGGGGGTTGTTCCTGTTCTTTTACGTCGCCTACACCGCCTACGTGGTCATGGCCGCGACCGGGCATGCCGCGCTCGGCCAGTACAGTGCGGCCCTGCTTGGCTTTGTACTCCCGTTGACCGGTCTGACCCTGCTGGTGCTGCTGGTGCGCGACCTGCGGGCGGGGCCGCGCGGTTGGGGCTGAACTGCGCCTGGCTCAGGGCCCGATACCAGGTCTCGATCAGGTGCGCGGGCGCGGCGGGTCGCTGGTGAGTGCGTCGTCGGCGGGGTTGCCTGGGTCGGGGCCGCTGGCCTCGGCGAGTTCCAGGTCGGCCCGGCGCGCGGTCGCCCGGATCAACGGGGCCAGGGTCAGTCCCTGGACCAGGATCGAGAAGACCACCACCACATAGGTGACGGTGACCAGGATGTCGCGAGTCTCCCCGAGCGGTAGCGCCAGGGCCAGCGCTACCGAGATGCCGCCGCGCAGCCCACCCCAGGTGAGGATGGCGACCGCGCCCGGAGCGAAATCCTCGAACCGGCGCAGCAGGCCGATCGGCAAGGCCACGCTCAGGGCGCGCGCGCCCAACGCCAACGGGATCGCCAGTGCGCCGGCGAGCAGGGCCGGGCCGCTGAGGCTCAGCACCATCACCTCCAGGCCGATCAGCACGAACAGCACCGCGTTGAGGATCTCGTCGACCAGTTCCCAGAAGCTGTCGAGATGTTCGCGGGTGCGCGCCGACATCGACCGGCGGCCCTGATTGCCCAGCAGCAGGCCGGCCACCACCACGGTGATCGGCGCCGAGATGCCTAGATGCTCGGCCGCCGCATAGCCGCCGGCGGCCACTGCCAGGGTGATCAGTACCTCGACCTGATAGTTATCCACTCGCCGCAGCATCAGATAGGCGAGGCCGCCGCTCAGCAGCCCCAGCAGCAGGCCGCCGAGGGCCTCGCGCAGGAACATGCCGAGGATGTCGGTGAGGGTCATGTCCACCCCGATCGCGATCTCCAGCAGGACCAGGAACAGCACCACCGCGACGCCGTCGTTGAATAGCGACTCGCCGGTGATCTTGGCCTCCAGCGAGGGCGGTGCTCCGGCGGTCTTGAGGATGCCGAGCACGGCGATCGGGTCGGTCGGGGCGATCAGGGCGCCGAACAGGAGGCAGTAGATCAGCGGCACCTCCAAGCCAAGCAGCCGGAACAGCAGCCAGGCACCGGCGCCGACGATGGCAGTGGCCAGCAGCACGCTGGCGCTGGCGAGGAAGGCGATGACCCGTCGGTGGCGGATCAGGTCTTGCAGGTTGACGTGCAGGGCGCCGGCGAACAGCAGGAAGCTCAGCATGCCGTGCAGCACGGTCTTGTCGAAGTCGATGCTCTCCAGCAGCAGCCGCACCTCCTGCTCCAGGCCGTCGCTGCCGGGGATCGGCAGCAGCAGGGCCAGCGACAGCAGCAGCGCGATCAGCATCAGGCCAATCGCCGTTGGTAGGCGCAGGAAGCGTTCGTTGAACCAACTGAATAGGGCGGAGAGGGTAATCAGGACGGCGATGATGTCGAACAGGCCCATGGGAGCGTCCGTTGGGTGGTGTCCGGCGCGCCCGGTTCGGCGCCCGCTGCGGGTGGGGAAACTCGCCGTTCCGCTGCCGGGGTGCGGGCGGATTGGCACGGTCCGGTATTATGCCCCGGTGCCGCCGCCAACGCCTGCCGCACAGGCGCTCAGTCGCCGGCCGCGGCCAAGGCGACGCGCAGCAGCAGGTCTGCCTCCAGCGTGGCGATCGCTGCTTGTACCGCCGGCAGCGCTGCCAGCCCGGCGGCATAATCCGAGCGCCCTGGATGCCAGCCAGTCCGGTCGAGCCAGCCAATCACCAGCCGTGCCGGTAAGGGGTAGGGATAGGGTGCCTGGCCGCGCAGACTGGCCAGCATCAGCCGCACCCGCGCCCGCTCGGTGGCAGCGCGCGCGGCGCGATCGCGATGCAGGCCGCAGAAGCGCACCAGATACCGGCTGGGACGGTCCGGGTCCGGCTCCAGGCTGAGGTGGGAGTCGGCATTCAGGCCGATGCGGCGGTGGGGCAGTGGCATCAGCGGGTCCTCCTGGCGGGCGCCGGGTCGAGATTGCGGTGTCCGCGGGATGCCTTTACCTTGGCGCAGCAAGCGTACTGGTCGCGCCATCCGTTGTCAGCCACAGGTCGGGCCGGTGCGATATCACCCGATGCTAGCGCGGCCGCGCCAGGTATCCGCGAACCGTTCCGACCGCCAGCGTCTGCTGTGTCCAGCCGCAACTGCCAGCCGATCGCTGCCAACCGCCAACTGCAGGAGCCCCTGATGTCCGAAGTCAAGATCGTTGAGGTCGACGAACAGTTGCATGCCTTTACCAATATGCGTCCCGGTACCCGCATGGTGGCGGTTCAGGTGCCCACCGATCGGGCCGTGACCCTGCATGCCACCGTGAACGCCCGGATGCTGCAGCGGGTGCAGATCTGGGATGCCGAGGGTCGGATGCATTTCGAGTGGGAGGGGCGTGGCGAGCAGCGTACCCTTGGGGCCGGTTCGCGCACCTTCAGCAATCCGCCCCTGCTGATCGGCTGCCAATCGCTGCGGGTGGAGCATTGGATCGTCAACGATATTAATGTCTGCGCCGATTCCAACGATGGCCAGCGGCGGGTATTGATCCGCTATGAGGACGGTGGCGATGTGCCCGTGGATTGGGACGACACCATCGTCGAACTGACCTGGGCCGAGCCCGCCGCTTAGGAGGGTCCCGGCCGCCATGCCCTGCCCGGCCCCGGACTGGCCTAGCTGGGTGCCGCGTGGGATGTCCGCCGTGGCCGGTCACATTGTGGCGACCTCCTAGGGGCGGCCCAACGGCCGTTCCACGCCATTATCCTGGAAGCGGCAGTTGACCGCTTCATGTGTTACGCAACGAATTGGTTTTTCGATAATTACGCGTTAAGGCCGGCTCACCCGCTGGGTGCGGTGCGCGACGGCCCCCAGGGCACGCCCCGCGCGGCGCCCGGCTGCGTGACAACTCGTTGGAATGGTGCGGCTATTCCGCCTCGTTGTGCGTTGCCGGACACCACGCGGGACGCACCCTGGGGGCCGTTCAACTGCCGTTTTTAGGATTATCCGCAGCCGGTCGTGCCGGCAGCCTGCCGCGCACCGCCGCCGCAGTCGATCAGTACCTTCATGGTGCCGGGCCGACGCGCGACGGCCAGGGCCGCGGGACCTTGGGCCAGCGGGAGTTGTTCGCAGATCAACGGTGTGGGATCGACCAGGCCCTGCGCCAATAGCCGCAGGGCTGGGGCGAAGGGGCCGCAGCGCGAGCCGATCAGGGTCACCTCGTCCACCACCAGGGCAGACAGGTCCAGCGCGAGTTCGCCGCGATAGGTGCTTTTCAGGGCGAGCGTCCCGCGGCGCCGAACGGCACGCCGGGCGATGGCAAAACCGCCCGGGCCGCCGCTGGCCTCCACCACCAGGTCATAGGTGGCGTCTGCCACTGCCGTCTCCGCGACCCAACGCACGCCGGCGTCTTCCAGCAGCTGGCGTTGACCGGGATGACGAGCGACCACTTCCAGGTCGGCCCCGGTCAGACGCAGCACCCGGGCGAGTAACTGCCCGAGGCGGCCAGCCCCGACCACCAGCACCCGCTCCCCCGGCCCCACCGGCCGTTGCACCAGGACCTGCAGGGCTGCTGCCAGCGGCTCGGTGAAGACCGCGGCGGCATCGCTGATCTGGTCTGGCACCGGCAGCAGGTTAGCCAGGGGCAGGCGCAGATACTCGGCGAAGGCGCCATCGCGTGCGCGGATACCGAGCGCCGTCCGTGTGCCACATTGGGTCGGACGGCCCGCTAGGCAGTCGGCACACTGGCCGCAACCCACATTGATCTCGCCCACCACCCGCTGACCGACCCGTCCGGCGGCGGTGGCTGCTGCGATATGCCCCACGAACTCATGGCCGAGCACGCCGCAAAAGGGATAATAGCCGTCGACGAGGGCCAGATCGGTGGCGCAGACGCCGGCCAGATGCACCCGCACCAGGGCCTCGTCCGGCGCCGGTTCCGGTACCGGCAGATCGGTGCGCAGCCGTACCCGCCGGTCGAGGTACAGGGCCTGCATCGTAGCGGGCTGCATCGCGGTTCCTCCTGCGTTGTTGCCATGGACCGGAGCGGGGCAGGTCACTCGCCGCGTGCATGATGACGGTCTGCCGGTGACTGTTCGATGCGCGCCGGTCGATGCGCGCCGGTCGATGCGCGCCGGTACCCGCGCTGATGCACCTGCTAGCGGTCTCTTTCATTTCCCGCGACAGGGTCGCATCTTCGCCGCAGCGCAGCGCTGCCGGTCATGCCGGCCAGCAGCCGGATCATCGACATCGAGGTCCCGGGCCGGGTCCTCAGCGCGGGCGCCTGCTGCCGGCCCCACCCACGCCGACTAAAGGGAGATGTTCATGTCTCAATCGTCCCCCACGACCGCGGCCGCGGATGCCGCCCGCGCCGGACTGACTGGCGACTACCATCGTGTGCGCGCCCTCAGCGAGGCGCTCTGCGAACCGCTGGCGATCGAGGACTATGGCTTGCAAACCATCGTCGAGGCGAGTCCGCCCAAGTGGCATCTTGCGCATGTATCCTGGTTTTTCGAGACCTTTCTGCTACGGCCCTTTCTGGCCGACTACCGGCCCTTTCATGCGCGCTTCGAGTATCTGTTCAATTCCTACTACGAGCAGACCGGGACCGGCATCTGGCCGCGTGCTCAGCGCGGCCTGCTCTCGCGTCCCACGGTCGCCGAGGTCTACGACTATCGCCGACACGTGGATGCGGCGATGGCGCGCCTGATCGCCGACTGCCCACCGGCGGATTGGCCGACGGTCCAGGCACGGTTGCTGATCGGGCTCAACCATGAGCAGCAGCACCAGGAACTGCTGATCACCGACATCAAGCATCATCTGGCCTTCAACCCACTGCGTCCGGCCTATCGTGCCGACCTGCCAGCGACCCCGCCGGAACTGGCTCCAGCGCCCCTGACGTTGACCGAATTCGACGGCGGGATCGTCGAGATCGGCGCCGGCGGCGCGGGCTTCGCGTACGACAACGAAGGGCCGCGCCATCAGGCCTTGCTGGTGCCCTATCGGCTCGCCAATCGCCTGGTGACCAATGCCGAATACCAGGCTTTCATCGCCGATGGTGGCTATTGCGACCCGGCCCTGTGGCTGGCCGACGGTTGGGCGCGGGTTCAGGCCGAGGGCTGGGAGGCGCCCCTGTACTGGGAGCGGCTGGACAACGAGCGCGGCGAGCCCGCCTGGCAGCTGATGACCCTGGGCGGTCTGCGTCCGCTGGCCCCAGCCGAGCCGGTCTGTCACCTCAGCTACTTCGAGGCCGATGCCTACGCGCGCTGGGTCGGCCGGCGCCTGCCCACCGAGGCGGAATGGGAACATGCCGCCAGCGGCTGCCCGCTGACCGGCAACTTCGTGGAGAGCGGCCGGCTACACCCAGCGCCGGCCGACGCTGTCCCGCTGGCACAGATGTTCGGCGACTGCTGGGAATGGACCGCCTCGGCCTATCTGCCTTATCCCGGCTACCGGCCCGCGGCCGGTGCCCTGGGCGAATACAACGGCAAGTTCATGAGCGGCCAGATGGTGCTGCGCGGCGGCTCTTGTGCCACCTCGCGCGAGCATACCAGGGTCAGCTACCGGAATTTCTTTTACCCCCATGAGCGCTGGCAGTTCAAGGGGATCAGGCTCGCGGAGGATGCCAGATGACCAGCACCCAGACGATCCGGGCAACTGCTCCCACCGCTAGCGCCGGCGGCAATCCGGTGCATTTCTATGATCTCCATCCGACCCCGGCGGACATGCGTGCTGAGGTGCTGGCCGGTTTGGCCCTGCCACAGAAGCGCATCGCGCCGAAGTTCTTCTACGATGCCGCCGGCTCGCGCCTGTTCGACGCCATCTGTAATCTGCCCGAGTACTATCCCACCCGCACCGAAATCGACATCCTGCGCACCCACGGCGCGGCGATGGCTGCGCGGCTCGGGCGCGAGGCACTGCTGATCGAACTCGGCAGCGGCAGCAGCCTGAAGATTCAAGTTCTCCTGGAGGCCCTGCGGCCGGCGGTCTACATGCCGGTGGATATCTCGCGTGCGCATCTGCTCGATTCCGCCGGCCGCCTAGCTGGTGATTTTCCGGGGTTGGCGGTGCATGCCGTCTGTGCCGATTACTCGGTGCCTTTCGTGTTGCCGGTGGAGGATCACGAGCATCCACGGGTGGCGTTCTTTCCGGGCTCCTCGGTGGGCAACTTCGAGCCTGCCGACGCTGAGCGTTTTCTGCGTCGCGTCGGCGCCTTGCTCGGTCCTGGCGGGCGGCTATTGATCGGGGTGGATCTGCGCAAGGATTTGGCGCTGCTGGAGGCCGCCTACAATGATGCCGCCGGGGTCACCGCTGCCTTCAACCTCAATCTGCTGACCCGTTTCAATCGAGAACTGGGGGCCGATTTCGACCTCGCGGGCTTCCGCCATCAGGCCTTCTACAACCAGACCGAGGGCCGCATCGAGATGCACTTGCTGAGCAGCCGCCCGCAGCAGGTGCAGATCGGCGACGCCCGCTTCGCATTCCGCGAGGGCGAGAGCATCCATACCGAATGCTCCTATAAGTACAGTATTCCGGGCTTTCACGCCCTGGCGCGTCGGGCCGGCTTCTTGCCGGAGGCGGTCTGGACCGATCCGGTGCCCCTGTTCAGCGTCCATTGCCTGGTCTATCGGCCCGACGCGCCAAGCGGTCGCGACGCGGGCTGACCCGCGGCCGCGGGGCAGTCGCTGGGCGGCGGGCGGTGGCGCCCGTTCGCCTGCCGCTGCTGCCGGTCGCCGTGCGTCCGGCGTGGGTGTGCTGGGCTTCAGTTACAATGCCCGGCCACCCTGTTGTCACGACCCGCAGCGCCATGTTCCTGAAACGCCTATTCGGAAAGGTGGCTGCCGACGCCCCGGCGCCGGTGGATCAGCAGACCCTGATCTCGACCTCCCTGACTGCCCCGGAAGTTGCCGCCCGTCGCGAGGCCTGTCGTCAGGTCAACGACCTCGAGACCCTGCGTCGGATCGCTGCCGATGATGTCGATGCCGGGCTGCGCGACCTGGCCGGGGCGCGTTTTCGGCGGCTGCTCTGCGGGCTGGATGCGCAGGCCCCGGCCTGCGACCAGCGGCTGGCCCTGATTGCCGCGAGCGATTCGCAGGATCTACTCAAGCAGGTCGCCACCCACGCCAGCGAGCCCCAATTGCGGCGGGCGGCGATCGAGCGTCTGGAGTCGCCCCTGGTCCTAGCCGCCTGCGCGGTCGATGATGCCCTGGCCGCAAATCGGCTGGCGGCGGCCGAGCGGGTGCAGGATCGGGCCGCCCTGGAGCAGATCGCCAAGGCGATCGGCAAGCGCGACAAGACGGTCCTGCGTCTGGTGCGCACCCGGCTGCGCGCGCTGGCCGAGGTGGCCGAGCGCCCACGCCAGGCCTGCCTCCAGGCCGAGGCCCTGTGCGAGCGGGCCGAGCGGCTCGGGCGCTTCGATCAATGGGCGCAGGACCGTGCGGTCCTGGAGCATCTCGACCAGCAATGGGCAGCCGTGGCTGCGGATCTGCCGGCGGCGCAGGCCGCCGCGCTGCAGGACCGTTATCAGGCTCTACGCGCGCGCTTTCTGGCCGGCTACGAGGACTATGCCGCGGCCAATGCCGCGCAACTCGCTGCAGCGGCGGCGCAGGCGGCGGCCAGCGCCGCCCGCGCCGACCTGATCGCCGCCGTGCAGGCGACGGCGCAGCTAGAGGATCTGGACCAACTGCAGGCACGCCTGCGGACCCTCGCGGTGGCCTGGACCGAGGCCGGCGCGCCGCTGCCGGAGCAGGCTGCGCGCCTGGAGCGCGAGCATCGGGCCGCGCTCGCCGTTGCGCGGGCGCAACAGCAGCGTCTGCAGGAGGGTGTGCGCCGTCGGCAGGCGGCCGCCCGCTTGCAGGCCGATGCCGAGGCCCTACTGGCGCAGGGCGGCGCCCCGGAGCGCAAGGCCCTGCTTGCCCTCCAGCGCCGCCTGGATGCCCTCGACCCGGACCTGCCTGAACGCGCGCCCGCAGCCGCGGCGATGGCGCGCCTGATCCGGCGCTTCGAGAAGCACCGTGAACAACTGGTGCGGCGGCTGGCGGATCTCCCGCCTCGTCTGGCTGCGCTGGACCAACATCTGCAGCAGGGCGAGTTGCGCCGCGCCGAGCCGATCTATCAGAGTATCAGCGCTACCTTGGACCAGGCCCGCCAAGCCGCCCTGCCAGCGTCGGAGCTGGCCCCGATCGAGGCCCACCTGAAAGGCATCGCCCCGCAATTGCGCGAACTGCGCGAGTGGCGCCGCTGGAGCGCCGACGAGCATCGCGTCGCTCTCTGTGCCGAGGTCGAGGCCCTGGGCGCGGGTGCGGCGCAGCCGCTGGCGGTAAGCGCCCGCCGGTTGCGCGAGTTACAGCAGGCCTGGCGCGACCTGGAGCGCAACGGCGCCCCTGCCAGCGAGGCCCTGTGGCAACGCTTCCGCGCCGCTGCCGAGCAAGTGCGGGCCCGCTGCCAGCCCTATCTGACGGCTGCGGCCGAGCGCCGCGCCGAGGTCAACCGGCGTCGTGCCGTGCTCTGCGCCGAGGTCGAGGCCTTTTTGGAGCAGGTGGACTGGGAGCGCATCGACTGGCGCCAGCTGGCCCGCGCCGAGCGCGAGATGCGCCAGGCTTGGAGCGCCCTCGAGGCCGATCCGCAGGCCGACAACGCGCGGCCCCCAGGCCGCCTAGAAGGGCGCTTCCACCGCGCCCTGCGCCGTATCGACAAGGCCCTGGCCGAGGAGCGCGACCGCAATCAGGCGGCCAAGCGCGATCTGATCGCGCGCATGCAGGCGCTGGCCGAGCAGCCCGATCTGCGCCAGGCGATCGAGGCGGCCAAGAACCTGCAGCAGCAATGGCAGACCACCGTGGCCGGGCGCCAGCGCGATGAGAATGCCCTGTGGCGAGAGTTCCGCGCCGCCAGCGACGCACTGTTCGCCCGGCGCGCCGCCGAGCAGCTGGCCCGGGACGCCGCCGGACACGAGCATCAGGCGGCGCGCGTGGAGATCATTGCCGCCGCCGATGACCTGCTCGCTACCGCTGCGACCACCATGGCCCTGGAGGGCGGCCTGGCGGCGCTCGTAACCAAGTGGGAGGATACCGCGGCGCTGCCGGTGCCGCGGGCGGCAGCGGCAGCGCTGGCCCGGCAATGGCAGGATGTGTTGGCGCGGGCCGAGGCGCGTCGTCAGGCCCTGATCGAGGCCGAGCGTTGGGCCGCCAGCGACTGTCTGGCCACCCATGCCCGCTGTTGCGACGGCATTGCCGCCCGCCTGATCGCGCTGGGCGAGTGCGACGATGCCCCGGCCCTAGCGGAGATCGGTGCCGCCCTGCAGGCCGAACGCGCCGGGCTGCCGCCGCTGGTGGATGTCACCGCGGCGACTGTTATCGAGGCCGCCTTCGCTCAGCTATCGGCGGCGCTGACAGGGCCGTCCGCGGCTCGTGCCGCCTTGGCTGAGCAACTCGCCGCCAATCAGGCCCGGCGCCACGCCCTGTGTCTACATCTCGAGATCGTCGCCGGGGTGGAGTCGCCGCCAGCACTGCAAACCGAGCGCATGCAGGTGCAGGTGGAGCGGCTGCGTGGGCGCATCAGCGACGGCGGCGCCGATCCGCTGGCCGATGCCACTCGGTTGCTGCGCGACTGGTATCTCAGCACGCCGGCCAGCCCTAGCGCCGAACTGGAGGCGCGCTTCGCGCGGGTGCGCGCCGCCTTGCTGCAGCCGCTGTCGGCTGCGCAGCCGGCAACGGCGCCCGCGGCAGCGGTCCCAGCATGAATCCAGCATAAATCCAGCGTAAATCCGGCGCGGATGCGCATTCCGGGTATCGCCCCAGGTCACCTCCAGCCAGGCCAGATCCCGGGGACACGTGTCCCCGGGAGGCGCGGGTGTCAGGCCTCGGCGTGATAACCCTGGATACGCTCGACCTCGTTGCGCGAGCCCAGGATCACCGGTACCCGCTGATGCAGGGACTCTGGCTGCAGGTCCATGATGCGCTCGGGGCCGGTGATGGAGCCGCCGCCGGCCTGCTCGACGATATACGACATCGGGTTCGCCTCATAGAGCAGGCGTAGCTTGCCGCCCTGGCCCTTGTCTTTGAGCTTGCTGTCGGTGGGATACATGAACACCCCGCCGCGGGTGAGGATGCGATGAACCTCAGCGACCATGCTCGCGATCCAGCGCATGTTGAAGTCCTTGCCGCGCGGCCCCTCTGTGCCGGCCAGGCATTCGTTTACATAGCGCTGCACCGGCGGCTCCCAGAAGCGGGAGTTGGACGCATTGATGGCAAACTCCTGGGTGTCAGACGGGATGGTCATACTGGGGTGGGTCAGGATGAATTCGCCGATGTTCTGATCCAGCGTGAAGCCGTTGACGCCTTTGCCGGTGGTCAGCACCATCATCGTCGAGGGGCCGTAGAGGGCATAGCCAGCGGCGACCTGCTGAGTGCCGGCCTGCAGGAAGTCGCGCAGCGTCGGCTGCTCGGTCCCGCCCGGGCAGCGTAGGATCGAAAAGATGGTTCCGACGGAGACGTTCACATCGATGTTGGACGAGCCGTCGAGCGGATCGAAGGTCAGCAGATACTTGCCGCGGGGATAGCCCTCGGGGATCTGATAGATGTCGTCCATCTCCTCGGAGGCCATTGCGGCGACATGGCCGGCCCATTCGTTACACTGGATGAACATCTGATTGGATAGGACATCCAGCTTCTTCTGGGTCTCGCCCTGCACGTTCTCGCTGCCGGCGCTGCCGAGTGCCCCCACCAGCGCGCCGTGGTTGACCTGGTTGGAGATCATCTTGCACGCGGTGACGATATCGTTGAGCAGGGCGGTGAACTCACCGGTGGCGCCGGGGGCGTGGCGTTGTTCCTCACTGATGAACTGGGTGATGGTGGTGCCGTGATGCATGGCTCGGGACCTCGGTGACAGTGCTACGCCCCGCGGGGCTGGGAGAGATTCAGACCCACCAGTATAGGGGCTGAGGCCGGCCCGCGCCGCGCGAGTTACCGCCTGGCTTCCCGAGCAACTGGCTTGCCGAGCGCATCGACCATCGCGGTGCGTGCCCGCCCGCGGCCCGTTCGGACCTTCCCGCCTCCCCGAGTCCAGCAGCGCTGGCATCCTTGCCGGCACTCCGGCAACCGGCGCCACCACCAGCATTCCAGGGTCCCGCACGCGCATGACACCAGACCAACTCGACCGCTACAGCCGTCACCTCTTGTTGCCCGGCTTTGGGGTGGCCGCCCAGGAGCGCCTGCTCGCCGCGCGGGTGCTCATCGTTGGCCTCGGTGGGCTCGGTTCCCCGGTGGCCATGTATCTGGCCGCGGCGGGGGTCGGCACGCTGGCGCTGGCCGATTTTGATGCGGTGGATCGCTCCAACCTGCAGCGACAGCTCCTGCATCACAGCGGGCGCATTGGACAGACCAAGGTGGATTCGGCCTGCGCGACCCTCAGCGCCCTCAATCCAGAGGTGCGCCTGGAGCCGATCAAGCGCAGCCTGGATGCAGCGCGCCTGGCGCAATTGGTGCCCGGGGTGGACCTGGTGGTGGATGCCAGCGACAACTTCTCGACCCGTTACGCGATCAACGCTGCCTGTCAGGCCGCCGGGGTGCCGCTGGTGTCTGGGGCTGCCATCCGCGCCGAGGGCCAGGTGGCCCTGTTCACCGGTCGCCCGGGCGGTCCCTGCTATCGCTGTCTGTATCCGGACGATGGCAGCGCGGGCGAGACCTGCGCCCGTGAGGGGGTGCTGGCGCCCTTGGTGGGGATCATCGGCAGCATTCAGGCCACCGAGGCGATCAAGCTCCTCGCCGGCCTGGGCACGCCGCTGTTCGCCCGCCTGCTGCTGCTTGATGCCCTGACCATGACCTGGCGCACGCTCCGCATCCCGGCCGATCCAGCCTGCCCGGTTTGCGGCGGCCAGGGAGGTGGCGCCAGTGATGGCGTGTGCGGGGCCGGGTTGAGTCAGGGTTGAGTCAGGGTTGAGTCAGGGTTGAGTCAGGGTTGAGTCA
>REDK01000122.1 GCA_007693535.1 Chromatiaceae bacterium | reverse complement strand
GTAGTCGCGCCGGGCGTTGCCGATACGGATATGCAGGCGCTGGACGCGGGCCTTGTCCTGTGGCCTTCCTACTTCGCCGCCTCCTGCGGTGGTGCCCCGATTGCCATCGTGCGCCAGTACATCGAACAGCAGCAGACTCCGCACTAAGACGGGACCGGCCGCGGTCCTGAATACGCACCCCGCGCTATCCTTCCCCGCCCCGGAACGGCGAGGCTTGCCGCGCACCGGGTCATCCCCAATCGCGATCGCACCGGCACCCTGACCGGCGGCGGCAGCACGGCGTTGCGCGGCCTTGTCTCTAGCCATGGCGGAGGCCGAACAACCCCCGCTGGTCAGTCGCTGGCGATCCACTCCAGCGGATCTTCCTGCGGACCCGGTCGCCGGCCCGGCTGTTCGATGAACAGCCGGTGCCAGATCGCGAACTGCAGCAGCCCGAACAGGACGCGGGCATTGCCGCGCCCGGCACCGCGGGCGCGTGCCAGGGCCGGGATGGCCGCCGCCCGAAACCAGTGGCGGATGCCCTGGTTGCGCCCCAGTGCGGCGCCCACGCGCAGGGCCACGTCGCCCTGCAACCAGACATCCACCGGCACATGGAAGCCCTGCTTGGGACGGCGCAGATGGGCGGGCGGCAGCCGCGTGGCAACCCATTGACGAAGAAGCCATTTACCTGCGGCCGGCGTCCCTGCGGCGCGGTCGGCAGGCACCACCTTGAGCCGGTCCGGCAAGGCCAGGCCGAACTCCAGCAGCCGGTGATCCAAGAAGGGCACCCGTCCCTCCAGGCCAAAGGCCATCAACATGCGATCGGTCTTGACCAGTAGGTTGTCCGGCAACGCGGTGACCAGATCGGTGTATTGGCGCCGCTGCAGGTCGCTCCAGTCCCTAGGGGTGGCTCGCCAGGCAGCGACGAAAGGGGTGCGATCTGCTTCCTGAACCCTGCGCAGATCCGGCCCGAACAGGCGCCGTACCCAGCCCCGGGGCCATTGACCGCGGGTGCGAAAGCCGCCGCTGCCAGGGTGGCGCAGGGTCTTGAACCAGCGCTCCAGCGGCGGCGGCCGGTAGCGGCCATAGCCGGCGAATACCTCGTCGCCGCCCTCGCCGCAGAACACCACCTTGAGCCCAGCGGCGGCGGTCTCGGCAAGCACCGCGGTCGGCAGGCAGGCGTAGTCGCGCATCAGTTCATCGGCGGCCCAGACCGTCAGCGGCAGTCGCGCCATGACCTGTCTCAGGTCCAGGCGCAGCGGGCGGTGCTGCAGCCCCAGGTGCGCCGCCACCCCCGCCGCCGCCGTCAACTCGTCGGAACGCTCGTCGGCATAGCCGACCGAGAAGGCCTGGATCCGGCCCGCCTCGTGACTGGCAAGCAGCGCCGCCAGCACCGCCGAATCGAGGCCACCGGACAAGAACAGCCCGAACGGCACATCGGCGCGCAGATGCTCGCGCATGACCTGCCCGAGCAGGGCGTCGAGTTCTTCCAGCGCCTCGGCAGCGGTCAACTGGCGCGGCTGGACATCGAGCGCCGACCAATAGCGGCGCAGCTCGCTGCGCAGGCGCCGGTCGATGATCAGGGCGGTGCCGGGCGGTACGCGCTGGATACCCTGCAGGATACTACCCGCACCGGCCACGAACTGATGCTGCAGGAATTGGCGCAACGCGGCCGGATCGATCTCTGGCGCCCCCGGCAGAGCTGGCAGCAAGGCCTTGAGTTCCGAGGCGAAGGCGATGCCCTGAGGCAGGCGGGTATAGAACAGGGGTTTGATACCGAGGCGATCGCGGCCGAGGATCAGGCGCCCGGCACGGGCATCGTACAGGGCGAAGGCATACATGCCGCGCAGGGCGGTTAGGAACCCCAGTCCATAGTGGGCATAGGCATTGAGGATGACCTCCGAGTCCGACCCGGTGCGCGGCACGCAGCCCTGGCGGGCCAGCGCAGCATTGAGTTCTAGGTAGTTATAGACCTCGCCATTGGCCACCAGGGCCAGGTCACCGGCGGCGGACAGCATGGGCTGATGGCCGCTGTCGAGGCCGATAATCGACAACCGTGTCTGTGCCAGCCCCACCGGGCCCTGGCACCAGACTCCGCGATCGTCCGGGCCGCGATGGGCCAGCGCCGCCGCCATCCTTGCCAACAGGCCGGGATCGGCGCGCGCCCCGTCGCGCAGCAGTACACCGGCGATGCCGCACATCAGCGCAGCCCGCCGCGCACGGATCCTGCGGCGAATGACGAGACCGACGCTGCCAGCGGCGCCGCGGACAACAGGAAAGACAGCGACAGGCGCGATGGCATGCGGGCTCCAGGGCAGGGACTGGCCGATCGAGGGAGAACGACACCCCGCGGCAACCAAGGTCGGGGCAAACGCGGGCAATAGTAGAGGATAGCGCCCGCGGCGACGGGAGGCATCCCAGGGTCAATCGCGGATAAGAATCGTTTATGCTAGGCCCGGCACACGGTCCCTGTGCCCCAGCCAGCCAGCGGCCCGCGCGCCGCTCCTGCCAGCCTCGGTCGAGGTTCCTCCGTCGCCCGCGTCAGGCGAGCCCTTCCGGCCTGCCCGATCCCGTGCGACTGCTGCCGCATCAGCACCGGCAGTAGACGGCTGAACCGCTCCTCGCAACCCGAGTCGTGACTGGTTGGAGAACGCGATGTCGCACATTCCTTTGTCCCAGGTGCTCGCCGCCTGCCTGCCCATGCTGGGCGCGACGGCAGCCGCTGCCGACCCGAACTTGCCGCTGGAACTGGATGCCCTGGTGGTCAGCGCAACCCTGACTGAGACCAACCCGCTGGACGCCCCGGGTTCGGTGCAGGTCATCAGCGCGCAGCAGATGCGCGAGCGTAACGCCCGCACGGTGGCCGAGGCGCTGGAGGCGGCCACCGGGGTCGCGCTGGTGCGTGAATCCGGCCGCGTGGTCGCGGCCAGCATCCGCGGCGCGCGCAGCAAACATAGCCTGATCCTACTCGATGGCCGACGCCTGGCGCTCGGGTTCAACGACCAGATCGACCTGCGCCAGTTGCCGACCGCGATGGTGGAGCGCATCGAGATCGTGCGCGGGCCGAGTTCGGCCCTCTATGGCAGCGATGCCCTCGGCGGCGTGATCAATATCATCAGTCGCCAGCCGCCGCCCACGACCGCCGGCCAGGTGGACGCACAGTATGGGATCGACCGCCGCGGCGAGGGCGGCGCGGGCCTGCTGGGGGTGCAGGTTGGCGGGCCAGTGGAGTCCTCGCTGCGGGTGCTGGTGGGTGGGGAATGGCACCGGCAGAACCCCTGGGACCTGAGCGGGGTCCTGCCCGACGACGGCGATCGCGAGGAGGCCGGCAACGCCGCCGGGCGCTTCCACTTCGATCTGGCCCCCGGGCACCATCTGGCCGGGGGGCTGGAATACCTGGAAAACCGCTATCGCGGTGATCGCCTCTTCGAGCAACTGCACCGGCAACGGCAGGCCGACGAGTCCCGGCTGGGTTACTTCCTGCGCTACGATGCGGCACTGACCGGTGACCACCGGGTGGAACTGCTGCTCAATCGCTCCGAGTACAGCAGCAATCTCAGCTTTATGCCCTTTGCCGCTAGTGGCGACCGGCGCCTGGAGCAGGATGTCGACCAGGTCGATCTGCGCTATACTGGGCGGTTCGGGCAACGCCAGTTGGTGACCCTGGGCGGGCAGTGGCGCGAGGATGGCCTGGTGGATCGGGTCGATCGCGACCAGACCACGGCTGCGGTGACCACCCGTGGCGTCTATCTGCAAAACGAGATCGATCTGTTCGACAGCCTGTACGCCGTCCTCGGGGTGCGCTATGACCATCATGGCCAGTTCGGTGCGCATTGGTCGCCGCGTGCCGCGCTGGTGTGGTCGTTGAGCGATCGGCTGCGCCTCAAGGCCGCCTATGGCGAGGGCTTTCGTGCCCCCTCCTTGACCGAACTCTTCGTTACCTCGTTACGCCGCCGCGGGCGCGAGGTCTATCTGCCCAATACTGATCTGCAGCCGGAGACATCAAACAGCTTCGAACTCGGCCTGACCGGTGAATTCGGCCGCGGCTACGGCAGCCTGACCGTCTTCCGCAACGACATCGAAGACCTGATCGAGGCGGTCTTCATCGGCAGCGAGGGGCGCGGCAACGCGCGCCGCGACCTGTTCCAGTTCCGCAACGTCGCCAATGCCCGGCGGCAGGGGGTGGAGGTGGAGGGTGGCGTGACCCTGCCGGCCGGCTTTTCGGCCACCGGTAATCTGGCCTGGGTGGATATCGAGAGCGGGCAGGCCGGCCAGGAATTCGGCGCGCAGCCAGCCTACAAGGGCTTTCTGCAACTGAGCTATGCAGATCCGCCGCGGCGCCTGCGGGCCAACGTCCGGGTCGATTACGTCGGTGAGCTGCGCTATGCCGATGGCTTCGAGCAATCCTATGTCACGGTAGGGACGCGGGTCAGCAAGGGACTCGGGACCAGCGCTGGTGGCGGGCTGGAGTTGTTCGCCGGGATCGAGAACCTGCTCGACGAGCGGGTGGAACGTGGCGGGGTGGTGCAGGTCGAGCCGACTACCTTCTATGCCGGCGCCACGCTGACCTTTTGACCTGCACTCAACTCAATCTGTCGTCAACAGGCCCCGCGGATCGCTGGCTGCTGATCCGCGGGCGGCGGGCTCAATCGCGCGGTGGGCGTTGCGCCATCGCATCCGTGGCAGGGGCATCTGTCGCGACCAGTGTCGCGAACACCTCGGGGGAGACGATAGCGCGGAACTGGTTCAGAGCCGCTACCCGTAACTCGATGATCTCCCGCTTCAAAGTGGTCAGCTCATCGAGTTGGGAACGCAGCTCCGCGGGCCCGGCACCGTCCTCCAGGACCCGTCGGCTGATCTGGCGCTGCAGCGCCCAGGCGCGCTGGGTACGCGGATGAATCTGAGGCGCATAGACGCCGCGGACCTCGGTCAGTAGCCGCGTCAGCTGTTCTTCGGAGACGCCGAAGCGCTGTGGGTCGGCCCGCAGGGTGCGCATCGGATGCGGCAATGGCACCAGTTCGCTCACCAGAAAGCGCGCAGACGTGCCACCAGCAGCGTTATCGGCAACGGCGGCGGAGGCCAGGGTTAACAGGGCGGCGGCAACGAGGCCGTGCAGGAAGGCAGGCATTGGGTCGGATACTCCAGTGGTTGCACCGGCCACAGCGCGTCGTCGCGGGACCAGCGGCGGTCCCGGCCGCGCTGGCGGCCGCACCTGGGTCGACGTGGATGCCGGCAGCGATCCGACGTTGCCTGGGGGCTCTCTGCGGGGAGGGGGTCGCGGTGGCAGTCGCCGCAGCGCGACTGGCCAGGACGGGTGGATCGGGCGGGCGGGTCTGGCCTTGGCTCGACCCACCGCATATAAACGCTAGCGCAGACGCAACAGATTTGCCAGGACCGAGATCATAGGCACCTGGCCAGGGTGGTCAATGATGCGGCCGCGCTGCGCCGGGATCATTTGTCGTCGAACCCGGCCCGGCGATACCAGCGGCGCGCCTCGTCTAGGTCGCGCTCCACGCCCCGGCCCTCCTCGTACATCATCGCCAGGGTGGTCTGGGAGCCGGCCAGACCTTGCTCGGCCGCCTGGCGGAACCAATGCACCGCCTTCTGCGGATTCTGCTCGGTGCACTCCCCCTCCATGTACATGAAGCCCAGTCCATGCTGAGCGAGTCCGAGCCCGGCCTCGGCCGCCGCCTTCATGTAGGACCAGGCCAGCAGCGGATTGGGGACCATGCCGAGCCCGTTCTGGGCCATGATGGCCATGCGGTACTGGGCCTCGGGATGGCCGGCCGCCGCCAGCGGGCCGAGCAGGCCGACGGCGCGGGAGAACTGCTTGGACTCGAAGGCGGCGATGCCGCTGCCCAGGTCCATTTCCTCGTTGGTGATCTGATCGGTCATGGGGAACTCCAGAACGGCTGGGAGTGACAGGATGGCAGTGCGCCAGCGCCGGACTGCCAGTACGGGCGTTCGGGTCGGGCCCTCAGGCTCAGAAGGGCAACTGGATCAATGCCAGCCAGCGCGTCAACAGGGCCGGAGTGGCCGCCCCCACCGCCACCCGCTTATCGAGATCGATGGCGTCGCTCGGCACCGCGCTGCCGCGTGGGAACAGGTGCGAGGCGGCCCCCGCTTCCTGAGCAATCAGGCGCCCCGCGGCGTAATCCCACAGGCCCTGGCCGCCATGTAAATAGAGCTGGAAACGGCCGGCCGCGAGCCAGCACCAGTCCAGCGCGACCGAGCCGAGGTTGCGTTGTGAGCGGAACGACCCGGGGGCGAACAGGTCCGCGATCCGAGCCGGCGGGACCCGCTTGAGATCGACCGCGGCGATGCACTCGCCCAGCCGGTCATGCGGTGCGAACGGGGCGATGGGCGCACCGTTCAGGGTCGCACCGCCACCGCGGCAGGCGCTGAAACAGTCATCTCGCACCGGATCCAGCACCAGCCCCAGGTCGACGCGGCCGCCGCGCACCAAGGCCAGGGAGATCGCAAACCCCGGATAGCCGCAGGCGAAGTTGCTCGTCCCGTCAAGGGGGTCCAGGCACCAGACGGCGGCATCACCGGCCCCCAGCAGGCGCACCTGCTCGGCGCGCTCCATCTCCTCGCCGAGCAAGGGGATGGTGGGATAACGCGCTGCCAGGGCGTCGCCCAGGCGCTGCTGCACGGCCAGATCGGCAGCGGTCACCAGGCTGCCATCGGCCTTGTGTTGACTAGCAACGGCACCGAAGCGGGCGAGGATCTCGTCGCTGGCGACCTCGCGCAGCAGGTCGGCCAGGACCGGCAGATCGTGGACGGGGTCGGCAGACATGGCGGGCAGCGGGGCAGTGGTGATGGACAACAGACAGGCAGGTGGGGTCACAGAGCGGAAAGACGAGCGCCGCGGTTCCGCTGTCGTTCCGGGTCGACTCCTTGCTCACAGGGCCGGCTGCCACGGCGCGCGCGCACCGGCAGCGTGAGAAGGGGTGGGAGTCAGCCTGTAAGCCGGGTTCTGTCTGGGACAGTCATTCGTCTGGGACGCACGTCACCGTGCGCCTCAAGCGACCTACCCGGGAACACATGCGGGCCGCATGCCGCGACCGAGGCCGCGCGTTCCCCTATTTGGTCTTGCTCCGGGTGGGGTTTACCGTGCCGCCACGTGTTGCCACGGGCGCGGTGCGCTCTTACCGCACCTTTTCACCCTTGCCGCCCGCTAACGCGGGGTTGGCGGTCTGTTTTCTGTGGCACTTTCCGTAGGCTCGCGCCCCCCAGGCGTTACCTGGCACCCTGCCCTGCGGAGCCCGGACTTTCCTCCCCCCGATCCACTGGATCGGACAGCGACTGCCCGGCCGACTCCCATCTTCAATAGGATAACCCCGACCGGCCCGCCAGTCGCGTCCCCGCTCGCAGACGCGGTCGTCGCAGGCAAGTCCGCAGACCCGCCCCGAACCGCGGCCCCGGATACCCGCGCGGCGGTGCTAGACTTACGGGGAGGCAGGCACCGCCAGCCATGCTCAGCGTGGCTTCTCAATCACCCTCAAAGACCGCTCCAACCCAATCGCCACCGCACTGCAGGCATTTCCGGAGTTGCGACGCGTTTGACCTCAGCGTTGCCGCATTGGCCTCAGCAGGTCCGCAACGGGTCCTGACACTGGCATTCGACTCGTAACGACCGATGACCGACCCCACCCCCAAGCCCGGCAACTTCACCCCGCATGCGGCCCGGCCAGCGGCCAGCACCAAACCCGAGGCCACCACCACCGATGCTGAAATGGCAACAGGCAATCCAGCGCTGGCGCGCTCTGCCGGCGACGGAGAAACACCGCATCCGCTGGCAACGAATACCACGCAACGTCGCCCAGAGCATGGCCTTCGAAGGCGAGGCAGTGAGCCTGCAGGCGTTGCAGTCGGCACACGCCCGACGGGCGCGTCCACCCGCTACGTCCACACCGGACTCGGGGTCCTGAGCTACGCGGAACTGGCCCCGCATCTCGCCCGCGCCGCCGCCGAGGTCGAGTATCGAATCGAGTCCGGAGACTACGATCAGCGCGCCGCCGACGATCTGCTGCTCCACGACCTGCAGCACGACCTGTGCGGTGCGCTGCTGCCCGAGCAGACCGGCTGGCGCCGCCACGATGTCCGCGTCGGCACGCACACGCCGCCACCCTACTATCAGGTGCCGGTCCTGGTGCGGACGTTCGCCCGCGATCTCGACGCCCGCTGCGTGCGGGCTGGCACCAGCGGCAGCGACCTGCTGCTAGAGTTGCTCGCCTTTGCCGAGGGCCGCATCCTATCGATTCATCCCTTTCCTGATCTCAACGGCCGCACCACCCGTCTGTTCCTGCGCCTGCTGCTGCGCCGGCTGGACTTGCCGGCACTCACCCTGGTGCCGGAGCGCGCTGCGCTGCCGGACTATCTGGCCGCCCTGCGTGCCGCCGACCGCCTGCACTGGCAGCCGCTGATGCGGATCTGGCAGCGGCGGCTGGAGGCCAGCCTCGACGAATTGTTTCCCGCTGTGGCAACCGACAGCGCCGGCGAGCCGCCCGCCCCGAGCCACCCAACAGAGCCAAGATGACCGCTGCCGCGACCACCGCCATCGAGCTGGCCCACCACTGCGACGCCCTGCTCGCGGTGGCGGACTTCACCGACTACTGTCCCAACGGCCTGCAGGTCGAAGGTAACCGCCCGATCCGCTTGCTGGTGACCGGGGTCACCGCCAGCCTGGACCTGATTGCAGCCGCCGGCAGCGCCGGTGCCGATGCCCTGCTGGTTCATCACGGCATCTTCTGGAAGGGCGACGAACCCTGCCTGATCGGCCCCAAGGGCCGACGGGTTCGCGCTCTGATCACAGAGGGGATGAGCCTGCTGGCCTACCATCTACCCCTGGACGCCCATCCCGAGTTGGGCAACAACCGCTGCCTGGCCGAGCGGCTCGGGATCAGCGAAGCGCGCCCCCTGGCCGACACCGGCGCCAAGACCAGCATACCGATCTGGATCGGCCGGCTGCCGACCCCGTGTGCTGGCAGTGCGGTCGCCACGGCGGTCGCCGCGGCGCTCGGGCGGACCCCGCTGCACATCGCCGCGCACGCGCGCCCGGTTCAACGCATTGCCTGGTGCACCGGCGCTGCCCAAGGCTATATCGAAGCCGCCGCGGCAGCCGGCGCCGATCTCTATCTGAGTGGCGAGGTCTCGGAATCGACTGTGCATCTGGCCCGGGAATTGAGCATCGACTACCTGGGTGCTGGTCATCACGCCACCGAACGCTATGGCATACAGGCACTCGGCGCGATGCTGGCGACCCAGTTCGGCCTGACGCACCGATTCATCGACATCGACAATCCGGCCTGACCTCGCCAGTCGGCCCCGGAGCGTGGCTGATTGATCAGCCAGCCTGTCGTCGAACAGTAGCGAGCCCGCCACTGCGGCTGCAGTTCTCCAATACTTTTCAAGTGGTTAAACGCGATTGAGCATGCCCGGGCAGCCGGCCCGGCGATCCCCCCACCCGGCCCCCGCAACCGCCAGCCCAGCCCTGCGCGAGACCTGCCTGCGCGAACCATTACGCGGTTGCCGCTGTCCACCCAGCGGGCCGGTGCCGGGTGCGCGACAACGACAAATTCCGCTTTGGTTGACCTATGTCGTCGCCACCTGGCCCGCGCTGCCGTTGAATCGACGGCGCGGAGCAGCGCCCGACCCCGCGCCGCAAGCTCTGCCCGGGGCCTTCCTTGACCTGGTGCCGGGGCTTCGTGGACAATGCCCGGTCGGCTGTATAGCGCATCGCGATATTCTAATGTTCCTCTCTCACTGTTCGGCCATCTCGTCGCTCGGGAGGTCGTTCATCGAGCCTAGCGGGGGTCGATCAAGCTAATGAATGCACAAGGTGTGAACAAGTTCCGCAGACGGGTACTCGTGGCTACCACCAGCGTGGTGGCAGCGATCGGTGCCGGCTTTGCGGCCGTTCCCTTCGTCGCCTCAATGAACCCCAGCGCCAAGGCGCGGGCCGCCGGAGCACCGGTGGAGGCAGACATCAGCAAGCTGGAACCGGGCGCATTGTTACGCGTCAAATGGCGCGGGCAACCGATCTGGGTGGTGCATCGCACCCCGGAGATGCTGGCGGCACTGCCGACACTCGAACAAAGACTCGTCGATCCGGAATCCACCGTACAACAACAACCCGAGTACTGTCAGAACGCAACGCGGTCGATCAACCCGACCTACTTCGTAGCTATTGGTATCTGTACTCATCTCGGCTGTTCTCCCACCTACCGGCCGGAAGTGGCGCCGGATGACCTGGGCTCGGAATGGAAGGGCGGTTGGTTCTGCCCCTGTCACGGTTCGAAGTTCGATCTCGCCGGTCGCGTCTTCAAGGGGGTTCCGGCACCATCCAATCTGGTGATACCGAAGCATACCTACCGTAACGAGACGACCATCCTGATCGGTCAGGATGAAGGAGCCGCCTGATGAGCCTAGATACTGCAGAACCGACCCCGCGGGGCTTCCTCGGCTGGGTCGACAAGCGCTTTCCGGTCGTGCGGGTGTGGAACGAGCACTTTGCCGATTACTACGCGCCGAAAAACATGGGCTTCTGGTCCATCTTCGGCTCCCTGGCCCTAGTAGTGCTAGTGATCCAGATCCTGAGCGGCATCTGGCTAGCCATGTCGTACAAACCCTCCGCCACTGACGCCTTCGCCTCGGTGGAATACATTATGCGGGACGTGGAATGGGGCTGGCTGCTGCGCTATATCCACTCCACCGGCGCCTCTTTCTTCTTCATTCTGATCTACATGCACATGTTCCGCGGCTTGATGTGGGGCTCCTACAAGAAACCCCGCGAATTGTTGTGGATCATCGGCGTTGTCATGTACCTGGCAATGATGGCCACCGCCTTCTTTGGCTACCTGCTGCCGTGGGGACAAATGTCCTACTGGGGTGCCCAGGTCATCGTAAACCTGTTCGCTGCGGTACCAGGCGTGGGCGAGGATCTCTCGGTGTGGGTGCGCGGTGACTATGTCATCTCCGACGCCACTCTGAACCGCTTCTACGCCTTCCACTTCCTGCTGCCGTTTCTGCTCGCAGGGTTGGTTTTCCTGCACATCGTCGCCCTGCACCGGGTCGGATCGACTAACCCCGATGGTATCGAGATCAAGGCCGGCCCGAAGGGCAACCGCTGGAGCAACAAGGCCCCAGCCGATGGCATCCCGTTCCATCCTTACTACACGGTCAAGGATACCGTCGGCGTGGTGGTGTTCCTGGCTATCTTCTCGCTGGTGGTGTTTTATGCCCCGGACTTTGGCGGGCTATTCCTAGAGGCGCCGAACTTCCAGCCGGCCGACCCGCTGAAGACCCCCGAGCACATCGCCCCGGTCTGGTATTTCACTCCTTACTACGCCATGTTGCGCGCGGTCCCGCCCATTGGCGGCTCCCAGTTCCCCGGCGTAGTGGTGATGTTTGCGGCCATCCTGATCATGTTCCTGCTACCCTGGCTGGACCGCAGCCCAGTACGCTCCATCCGCTACAAGGGCTTGCTATCCAAGGTGTTCCTGGGCGGCTTCGGTGTCTCCTTCGTGGTACTCGCCTATATCGGTCTGATGCCATCATCCGACCTGTATACCCTGCTGGCGCAGATCTTCACGGTCGTGTACTTCGCCTTCTTCCTACTGATGCCGATCTACACCAAGCTCGAAAAGACCAAGCCCGTCCCGGAGAGGGTGCCCGAATGAGAATTGCCATTATCCTGCTGGCACTGCTGTTGTCGCCGCTGACGGCCTTCGGTTCTGGCGGACATGTCTCCCTAGAGAACGCGCGGGTCGATCTCAAGGACAAGTCATCGCTGCAGCGGGGCGCCCGCTACTTCGTCAACTATTGCATGGGCTGCCACTCGCTGCAGTACGTGCGCTACAACCGTGTCGCCAACGATCTGGGCATCCCCGACGACGAGCTGCGGGAGAACCTCATCTTTGGCGACGCCAAGCCGGGCGACCTGATGACCAATGCCCTGCGCCCGGAGGACGGCGAGAAGTGGTTCGGCACCCAGATCCCGGATCTCACGCTGGTCACCCGCTGGCGCAGTCCGAACTGGGTCTATACCTACCTAAAGTCATATTACACAGACGACTCTCGCCCCTATGGCGTCAACAATCTGGTCTTCCCGCAAGTCGGCATGCCGCACGCGCTGGCCCCGCTGCAGGGGGAACAGATACCGGTGATGGCCAGTGGCCATGAAGGCGGCCACGGTGGCGCGGTGGACCCGGCCCACGTGGTCGGGGTCAAGCTGGTGGAGCCAGGCCAGCTCACCGTCAAGGAATACGATCGGATGGTGCGCGACATCACCAACTTCCTGACCTATGTCGGCGAGCCAAGCAAGCTGCAGCGCCAGAGCCTCGGCCTGTATGTGCTGTTGTTCCTCGGTCTGTTGTTCCTGATCGCGTATGCGATGAAAAAGGAATTCTGGAAGGACGTCCACTGAGGAGACGCTGATTGATTGGCCATCCTGGCCCCGCGGGAGCGCGTCCCGCGGGGCCTCTGTTTTTAGTGGCCGATCGCTGCTGAACATGACCGGGCATCCCTCGGCAGGCAACCCTCAATGCGTCAGCGTTGCCCTGAAACCAGGCCGCAACCAGGGGCCTGCGGAGATCGGGGCCATACCGACCGCCTGGCCGGCGAGAGCGGGCCAGCATGGCCCCGCCCGCTGCCGCCACGAGCAGTCACCGCTTCAGGCAACGGCCAGAGGCGATGACTGGGGCGAGCGTCCGGGGGCGGCCAGCGCGGCAGAGCGGCTCCCGGGACCGCTTCCAACAGCCGGCTCGCCACCCGGGGGGCGATCTGATAGCCACCCGGCGCCCCGCCCAGGGCAGTCAGGCCGCCATGCCCCGGGCCGGACAAGTACCCGGCGCACCCCCTGACGAAAACCGCAGTTGCCTGACGCGCCCGCTCAGCGCCGCACTGGCGGTCTTGGCGACAATGCCCGCACATGCCCTAGGATCGCCGGATTGGCTGGATTTGGGTGTATGCTTAGCGCTTCGGCGAGCAGGGCCATCTCGGCCCGGCTGGCAGGCTCCGGGCCGCTGCATGTCACCAGACGCAGGCAGCACCCGTCCTGTCCTACCGCTGTATCCGGTTGGCCAAGGGCGCTTGTCCCCCGTCTGCGGCCACGCAGAGGAACCCCATCCCGTGGCCGCGAGCAGACGATCGACGATGACCCTGTTTTCCGATCCCACTTGTCCCTTTTGCCACCGGGTGCGTATGGTCCTGGCGGAAAAGCGCATCAACGTCGATATCGTTGACGTCGATGCCCGGGCGCTGCCGCAGGAGGTACTCGACGCCAACCCCTATGGCGCGGTCCCGACCCTGGTTGATCGGGAGCTGCGACTCTACGAGTCTCTGATCATCATGGAGTATCTCGACGAGCGCTTTCCGCACCCGCCGCTGCTGCCGGTAGACCCGGTGGCCCGAGCCAATGCCCGCCTGTTCATGTACCGGATCGACCGCGACTGGTACCGGATGATGGGGCGCATCGTCCATGGCGAAGCTGCGGAGCAGGGGCCGGCGCGCGAGGAACTGACCAACAGCCTGGCCGAGTCCGCCCCCATCTTCAAGGCGCACCGCTTTTTCATGAACGACGAGTTCTCGCTGGTCGACTGCTTTGTCGCGCCATTGCTGTGGCGTCTGCCGGTGCTGCGCATCGATCTGCCCCCCGCCGCCAGCGCGGTCCGGGAGTATCAAGCGCGCATCTTCGAGTGGCCCTCGTTCCGCGCTAGCCTGACCGAGGCCGAACGGGAGATGGTCACCGACCTGACCTGAGCCTGGTCGGTCTCGGGAATCGTCCGTAGGCCATCTGGGCCAGCCGGGGCCAGCCGCGGCGCTGGGACCACGCCTCACGGTGCGCCCTCGCTGACGCTACCCGCCGCGTGCAAACGGCACCGGCCGCCCGGCCAGTATCGAGTCAATCTGTCCATCGAGGCCGCTGCCATGACCTCAAACCGACCCTACCTGATCCGCGCCCTGTTCGACTGGATTCTCGACAATGGCATGACCCCCCATCTGTTGGTGGATGCCGAATCGCCCGGGGTATTCGTGCCCCGCAGCTATATCGATGACGGGCGCATCGTCCTGAATGTTGCACCAAGCGCGGTACATGGCCTGGTCATCGGCAACGATGCCGTGCGCTTCTCCGCCCGCTTCGGCGGCGTGGCCCATCAGGTGGAGATCCCGCCCGGGGCCGTGCTCGGCATCTATGCCCGCGAGAACGGCCACGGCATGTTGTTTCCGGACGAGGACCCTGGCGCTGCCGAGGACCAGACCGTGCCAACCGACTCCGAGCCCTCCGATTCCACCGAGGCCAAGCCCAAGCGGCCCTCCTTGCGGGTGGTCAAATAACAGCGCAGGGCCGTGTCCGTCGGCTGGTCAGCAGCAACCGGCCTGCCGGCCCCGGGCTTAGGCATCCGCGGCCGCCGCCGGCAGGCCCAGGCTCAACTCGGTCAGGCGCAAGCCGACTAGCACCAGATAGCCTGTGCGCCGGACCAGCCCCTCCTCGCTGAACTCGAAGCGATAGACCCGCCGTAACCGTAAGCCGGCGGCGGTCCAGCGCACTCCCAGGCGCCGTAACGCAACCGCCTGATCCAAAAACTGCAGGTCGCGCGCTTCGCAGGCGCGCCGGGCAAGGACCAGCGCCGTCTCGCGGGCGCGCAGGCTGTCAAGCCAGAACCAGCCAAGCAGCAACAGCAGCAACAGCGCAAACAGATTGGACATGACGCCCGGCGCCCCCGTAATCGTCGCCGCCGCCTTAGCGCGGCGCCTCCACGTCAACAGCATCCCCGGTCACAGCAGCCGGCGCTGCCGGGTCTGCCGCTGGGTCGGTGTCTGGAGCAGCGGCTGGATCGGTGATGACCTCTTGCAACGGCACCAGGGACGCCAGTTGCGCCGCTGCCGCGGCCCGCGCCCGCCGCGCCTCGCTTCGGCGAGCGACGAACCGCACCAGCGCCTTCTCCAATTCCACCAGCAGCCAGAGCGCCAGGCCCAGCCCCAGCGGTAGCAACCAGTCCCGTGGCGCCAGGGCGGCACTCTGGAACCAGCCCCGCATCCAGGGGGCATACACAAAACCAACCTGCAGCAACAGCACACCGGCCAGCAGCCAGAACAGCGTCGGGTGACCGAACCAATGTCGCGGTGCCAGCGCACTGCCACCGAGACGCCGGTTGCTGAGCAGAAAGCCGATCTGCAGCAGTACCAGCAGGGTGACGACCAGGGTTTGCGCCTGGCTCAGGGCGTAGCCCTGACCCTGCTCGTACCAGAGAAATACCGCCACCACGACGCTGCCGATCAGCAGCGACAGGATCGCGATCCGCCAGGGCAGATAGCCCCCGAACACCGGCGCCCCGGGCCGGCGCGGAGGCCGCTGCATCAGCCCCGGCTCGGCCGGCTCGAGGATCAGGGCCAGTGCTAGCAACGGCCCGGTCACCAGGGTCAACCAGAGCACCTGCGCCGGGGTCAGTGGCAACGGCAACCCAAACAGCAGCACCAGCGTCAGCAACCAGGCGATCGCCCCGTGCAGCGGCAACAGGAAGCGCACCGCCTTCTTGAGGTTGTCGTCGCTGCGCCGCCCCTGCTCCAGGGCCTCGCCGATCGCCGCAAAGCCATCATCGGCCAGCACGATCTGGGCCGCCTCGCGGGCGGCGTCGCTGCCGTCCCGCCCCATCGCGATCCCCAGGTCAGCGCGCAGCAGAGCCGGGACATCGCCGTAGCCATCACCAGTGATGGCGACCACCTGGCCCTGCGCGGTCAGCGCCTGTACCAACCGCAGCCGATGCTCGGGGCGGATACGGGCAAAGCAGTCGTAGGCGGCAGCAATGCCACGCAATTGCTCATCGTCGGCAGCATCGATTTCGACCGCACTGGCAGCCGCCGCCACCGCGGTCGCCGGATCGGGATCGGCATCAATGATGCCGAGATCATCGGCGATCGCCACCGCAGTCCCCGCCTCGTCGCCGGTCATCAGCTTCACCGCGATCCCTGCCTGCCGACAGCGCGTCACGGCAGGGATGGCCTCCAAGCGCGGCGCATCGATCAGGCCCACCAGCCCCAGGAACTCCAATTCGCCATCCAAATCGACCATAGTCAGTGCCGGCCGCACCGCGGCCGGCCGGGCATCGCCAGGCGCCATGGAAGCGACCCTTCCGGCAGGGCGCTGTTGTCCAGTGACCTCGTCGGCTGTTACCGATCGCGCTGCGGCAGCCAGCACCCGCAGGCCGCGCGCACTGAGAGCGAGAATCTCCGCTTCCCAAAACGCCAACTCCAGCGGTTGTGGCTCGCCGTCGGCACCGCGTTGGGTGCTGCAGCGCGCTAGCAACCGGTCCGGTGCCCCTTTGACCAGAATGCGTCGCCCTTCGCCCCCAGCCACCGCGCCGGCGCCAGCCACGCCCGGCGTGCGCACCAGGGCCGCCATCAGTTTGGCATTTGGATCGAACGGAATCGCCGCCAGCCGGGTATAGGCGGCGGCCGCGAAGTCGGCCTTCAGCGCCAAGGTCCGCAATGCCCCCTCGGTGGGCGAGCCCACCACGCGCCATGCGTGCCCCGGCCCCGGCACCAGTTCAGCATCGTTGCACAGGGCCATCACCTCGATCAGGGCCCGCAGATCTTTGGGCAACCCGTTGGTCTGGCCATCCGGGGCGTCGCGCCCGAGTGGTTCGCCATCCCGCGCCAGATGCCCCTCGGGGGCATAGCCGATGCCGGCCACGGTATAGCGCGCGCCGGGGGTGACCACACAGCGGGCGGTCATCTGATTCTGGGTCAGGGTGCCCGTCTTGTCGGCGCAGACCACGGTCACCGCACTGAGGATCTCCAGAGCGTTCAGCCGGCGCACCAGCACCTGCCGGGCCAGCAGTCTGCGCAGCCCCAGGGCAAGCCCAAGCGCCAGGATCACCCCTAGCATCGTCGGCGTCGCCGCTAGCGCGAAGCCGAGCGCAGCGGCCAGCGCCCAGGTCAGATCCTGACCATACGCCAGCCAGCCAAACAGGAACAGGACCAGCGCCAGCCCCGGCACCAGCCAGGCCAGGACCCGCCCGATGCGCTCGATCTGACGGGTCAGCGGGGTGGCGAAGGGCTCGGTCTCGGCCACCAGCCGGGGACCACGGGCGAGCATGGTGGCGGCGCCCGTGGCGGTCACTACCCCCTGGCCCTGACCAGCAGTGATCAGGGTACCAGCATAGGCCATGCTGTGATGACGACCGACCCCGGCCTCATCCTCGGCCGGCGCCACTGCCTTGCGCGCCGACAACGCCTCCCCGGACAGGGCCGATTCATCGATGCATAGATGATCGGCAACCAGTAGACGCACGTCGGCCGGCACGCGATCGCCGCTACGCAGATACAGGACATCCCCCGGCACCAGATCCACTGCCGCTACCTCACACCAGCCACCATCGCGGCGCACCAGCGCCCGCGGCGCTAGTCGCGCCGCGATGCGGGCCAGCACCAGCGCACCGAACTGCTGGCGACCCAGTTCCATCAGTAACGCCAGCAGGGCCAGCAGCAGCAACACCAGGGCGGCACCGATCTGCCCATTCCAGGCCGTGAACAGGGCCCCCAGCACCACCAGCACAATCAGCGGGGTAATCAGCTGGCCCCAGAACTGCCGCAGCAACCCAGGGGTCGCTGTCGTCGGCGGGCGATTGAGCCCTACCGCCGCCAGGCGCTGGGCCGCCACCTCGGCACTGAGTCCCTCGCGGCGGCTCCCAAGCAGGGTCAGCACATCCTCGGCCAGCAGGGCATGGGGATGGGCGCAGGCCAGCGGGGCGGGGCCGACCACTGTGTCCGTCCCGGGCTCCTGCCCGCGGGGCAGATCGCCGGCGGGCAGGTTGTCGCCGGCGGAACTGCTGTCGCCGGTCCCGAGATCATCCTGATCCACCGGCCGACGATAGTCGAAGCGGTATAAGAGGGCCAATACGATCAGCATCCCGCCGAAGAACCAGTCCGGACCCAACAGCCACAGCAGGAAAGGCGTCAGGATGATGTAGACGCGGGTACCCCGGTGATAATGCCCATTAGCCCGATTCAGCGTCGCCGCCACCGCCGCCACCGGCGCCGGTGCCAATTGTGCATCCGGCAATTTGATCAGGAAGGCGGCATGGTTGTAATACCGCAGCGCCAGGATGAAGTGAAAAAAGGCGCTGAAGACGACCGCAGCGATGATCAGCACCTTCAGCCGCCACCAGCCGGACTCGGGCGGCGCCACACTCAGGAGATGCGACAGCGCACCGAGGTCGCCCCCGCCCACCGCCAGACCCAGGGCGCTGATGCCGATGACCACGGCGGTGGAGGCAAACACGGTCGCACCGGTCATCCAGTTGCGCATGGTCTGCACGCCGAGCAGCCCCTCATTAGCGGCGCGGACTGCCTCCACCCACAGATGGCGCAGGCGGTTGGTATGCCCGCGCATGGTGCGCTCCGGATCATGCCGATAAATCCAGTACAGGCGCAGGTGATAGAGGCTCAGCAGCACCAGGGCCAGGACCTCGGTGGTCCAGGCTAGGGCCGGGCGGGCAAACAGGTCGGGCATGGATTCCACCGGTTTGATGCGGCTGCGCCGCAGGTCCCGCGGCGCAGGTGTGGATCGGAGGCGGACCGGAGCGGAACCCGATCCAGCCCCAGCGCAGCCATCGGCCGGTATCGGGCCGATACCGGGCCGGGAGTTTAGCCGCGGTGATCGCACCGTCCGGGCCAGCGGCAGCCGCGCAAGCAGCCCGTTGCCAGTCGCTGCAGTTGCAGCCGTGGCGGCCACCGACACGGGTGCGGACGAGCGCCAATCGGCGCAGCCTGCAGCCGCGGCCCGACACTGGCCGCTCACCTGCCTTGTTTCGCCCCCGGCCGCCCGCTATTCTACGGGCGCGGTGGGGGAATGGGCGACCCCTTGCATTATTGCCCCCGGGCTAACCCGAAACTGCCCCATTTGCCTGGCGATGGCTGCCGGAACTTCATCGAGGATCGCCAACGGAGCTGATCCGGGGTTCTGATCGGGTCCATCTTGGCGCCAATCTGGGAATCGGTCAGAGTGGATTCGGTGGCGCGCGCGGCCACGCTCGCATCGCCGTCGTCCGTCAGACCCTCAGATCCCGCCCCGCCCGTCCTGGCTTGGCAGAGCGCAGTCCGCGACGCAATGGCCTGGCAAGATGCTCGCAATGCTCCTCAACCGACTCGCCACTGTATCGGTACTGGCATCAGAACCGGCGCTGGTCCTGGTCAAGCCCCATGGCCGTCCCGCCGCGGGCCACGCAGCCCGGATCACCAGCACACATCGGCAACCCTGCGCCGTGGCCGCCGCGCGTGGGATGACTACCCCGGCGGCAATGCTCGGGCCGCTAGCGCGCCGCTTCCTGACCCATTCCGGGTCGTCCTTCGTCCCTGCTCGGAGCTGTCATGAAAGAAGAACTGGTCGAAAGCATTCAATCGTCGGAGACTTCCAGCCTAGCGGCCCAGTTCAGCCGCATCGGCCGCATCGGCTTCATCCTGCAACTGGTCGTCGGCATCATCCCAATTATCCTGGTCATCTCCAGTTTCCTGGTGCAGGCCCCCATCAGTGGTCGGCGCACTGCCCTGCCGCTGATGCAATGGCTGACCATTGCCGGCGTGCTGGTGCTGATCTTCACCACCTACTGGTTCTGGAGCTACACCAGGCTAGCCAAGCGCATCGATGATCCCGCCACCCGCCCCCCCCAATCGGCATTGGTGGCCAAGGTCTGGACCGGCATCCTCGCCAGCAGCACTGGCATCATCTTCTCGATCATCGTCATGGTGGTCGAGGTCAGTATCCTGCTTTATTACTTCCTGATTGCCCCCCAAGGCGGCATCCCGGTGATGCAGATGACCGAACAGGCCAGCTGGATCTCAGCCATCGACATGCTGAGTCTGTTGGCCCTGGTCCTGGTCATTGTCGCCGAGATCCTGGTCCTGGTGCTCGGTCTCTGGCTGCTGTTTCGCACCTCCCAGGGCTGCCAGGAATTCGCATAGGAGTCTGCTGCAGGCCTCAGCGTTGCCCGCGGGGCAGGTGCCCCGCCAGCGACAACGACAACGCCCCGAACATACGGTCCTGACCCGACGACGGCCCGCCGTCCCCGCCAACTCTGCTCAGACCACCCTCACCGGAGCACCCCCATGAAGAGACACCAAGCCGGCTTCACGCTCATCGAGCTGATGATCGTGGTCGCCATCATCGGCATCCTGGCCGCGATCGCCATTCCATCCTATATGGACTACACCAAGCGCACCCACGTCTCCGAAGGGTTGACGCTGGCTGCTGGCGCGAAGACGGCTGTCACGGAGTTTTACGCATCGTCAGGAGAGTGGCCCGGCGACAATGCTGCCGCCGGCCTTGCTGACCCCGAAGACATCAGGGGTAACGCGGTTAAGAGCATTACCGTTAACGAGGATGGCGTTATCACCATTGTTTACAATGAAAAGGTTGAAGATGGAGCCGAGCTGGTGCTGACGCCGGAAGACGCGACAGGCTCGATCACGTGGACCTGCGCACCTGGGGACGATATGGAAACCAGGTTTCTCCCGGCCAATTGCCGTGGCGGCGGTGACTGAATGCTGCTGACGCGCCGCACGACTGGACGCAGTCCTGATCGAGACATCGGTGCACTCGCCGCCCGTCGATGCGCGCATCGACGGGCGGCGCAGGTCCGCAAAGGCGCGCACCAGAGCGGCTCTTCCCAGGCTGTCGAGGTCGCCCGCCAAGGGTGCTGACGCTCGCATGATGGCGGCCGGGTTCGCAACTGCTGGGCGTTCGCCAGCGCTCCCGGATACGACTGGCTTGGCATCCGAGATCGGCAGCGGGGATTTAGGACAGCTTAGCGCTGCCGGTATGGCCGGCGACGCGGACTCGCAATGCATCCAGCCCTCGCAGGTGCGGGCAACTCCCCCAACGGGTCGCTCGATCGGCCATCCTGGCCGCGATCAACGCGCCTCCGGTGCTGCCGCGAGACCTGCAGGTTCAGCCCCCTGCCCCTTGATACCGCTAAATCCTCCCGCGCGGCCCCGGATCATGCAGCCAGCCGGGATCCCACTCATGGGCGGCCGAGTTCCACCAAATGCGCCAGCACCGCCTCGATCATTGGCGGGGCCAGGTCGCCGCAGCGCCCACTCGCGTCATGGGTCCGGGCGCCGTTGGCAAAGTCCAGGATCTGCTTGCGCAGATAGGCGGGATATTGGGCGGTCAGCGACGGGGCACCCTGATCCTCGTCGCCGGCACCATTGGCAGCATGACAGGCGGCGCAGATGCTGTCATAGCGTGCTTCGCCGGCGGCCCTGAGGGCGCCGCGAGACTGGAATTCGGCCAGTGCGACCGGGTCCGGTCGATAGGGCCACAAGGCCAGGTCGGGGACCGGCATTGCGGCGATGTATTCCGCGACCGTGGCGATGATGTCGGCGGTGAACTGCGGATGGGAGAAGATCGGCAGCATCGGCTTGTTGACGCGCTGCCCGGTCTTGAAGGCATGCAGTTGCCGATCGAGATAGGCAACGGACAGACCGGCCAGGCGCGGATTGCGCCCGCCGTCACCGCCCTCGCCATGGTGGCCATGGCAGCCGACGCAGTAGACGTAGACCGCCGCCCCGCTCACCTCGGCCCCGACCTGGGTGGCGCTGAGCGAGCGCGGCAGCAGTCCGACCGCAGCGGCGATCAGGCAAACAACGGACAACAGGCGGAATTGGGACATCGGCGGCGGCTCGTGGTCGGAAGGTCGGTCGGTGGCCCGGAACGCGGCTGCAACCGGGACAGGGGCGGCGGCGATGGTAACAGGGGGCCCAGCGCCGCGCCCAGCCAGAGGTCGTCCCGGTCTGGTCCTGGTCTGCTGCCGGGTTGACGATGGACAACGCCGCCCGGCAACGACCGTGCTTGAATCGCGGCCCGAATGCGGCCACCCCGGGGCCGCGGCCGACCCCCGCCCCGTTTGTACCCGCAACCCCAGACTGCCTGCCTACCATGAAGATCAAGCTGCTCCTCGCCGCCGCCGCGCTGCTCGCGCTGCTTTTCCTCGCCTCGGCCCTGCTGAACCTGGACGAGCCGACCTTCACCCTGATGGAGCGTGGCGACGACTTCGAACTACGACGCTATGAGCCCTTTATGGTCGCCGAGACCGAAATCGAGGGTGCCTTCGCGGCCTCCGGTGCGCCAGCCTTCCGGGTCCTGCTCGACTACATCAAGGGCAATAATCAGGGCGGGCGGAACATCCCGATGACCGCACCGGTCAACCAACAGGCCGCGGATGCCGCGGCCGCTGGCGGCGACAACGATAGGAGCGGACGCTGGCGCTATCAGTTCGTGATGCCCAAGGAATATCTGCCGTCGATGCTGCCCCAGCCCGCTGATCAGCGGGTCTCCCTGCGCCTGGTACCCGGGCGCCTGCTCGCGGCCCGGCGTTACCGGGGCGACTGGAGCGAGGCGCGCTACCGCGAGCAGGAGGCCAAACTCCTGACCGCGCTCGACCAGGCGCGCCTGCAACCGGTCGGTGAACCCATCTTTGCGCGCTACAATGCCCCCTTCATCCCGGGGTTTCTGCGCCGCAATGAGGTCCTCGTGCAGGTCCGCGATCCCGCCCCAGCCACTCCGGCCCCCTGAGGTCGACCCGCTGTATCCTGCCCCTGACGACCCGGGCCGCCCGGACCACCAACCCGCGGACACCGCCCGGCCCCCTGATCCCCCCCGGCGGCCGGCCCCCGCACCCGCTGACCGAGACGGAGACTGAGATGAGTAATGCCAACGTCCTGCCCCGAGTGGGCAAGGATCGTCCCCAGACCGAGCTGCCGCCAGCGCTCGACGCCCCCCGCGACAGCTTCTCGACGATGCATCTGCGGGAGGTGAGCTACTACGTCGGCGGGCCCGCCGACGCCCCGCCGTTGGTGCTGGTGCATAGTATCAACGCCGCCCCCAGCGCCTTCGAGATGAAGCCGCTGTTCGATCATTATGCCGCCACGCGCCGGGTCTATGTGCCAGAGCTGCCCGGCTTCGGCTTTTCCGATCGCAGCGATCGCGAGTATTCGCCGGAACTCTATGCCAATGCCATCGTCGCCTTCCTAACCAATGTGGTGAAGGCGCCGGCGGATGTGGTTGCCTATTCGCTGAGCAGCGAATTCGCGGCCCGCGCCGCGCTGGTGGCCGCCGAGCGCATCCGCTCGCTGACCCTGCTCTCCCCCACCGGTTTCAGCGATCGGCGGCTACCCGCGGGCAAGACCGGGCGCAGGCTGCATCGCATCTTCACGCTGCCCGGGCTGGGACAGGGTCTCTATGACCTGCTCACCCGCCGCAAGAGCATCCGCTATTTCCTGCGCCGCAGTTGGGTCAACGAGCCGCCAACTGAGTTGATCGACTATGCCTACGCAACCGCCCGCCAGCCCGGCGCTCGGCATGCGCCCTATTATTTCCTGGCCGGCCAACTGTTCACCCGCGACGCGGTGAATACCATCTACGCCAAGCTGAGCCTGCCGGTCCTGGTGCTATACGATCGCGACGCCAATGTCAGCTTCGAGCTACTGGCGCCGTTGCTGGCCGAGCATGCCAACTGGCAGGCGGTGCGCATCGAGCCGACCCTGGGCATGCCGCAATGGGAGCGCCCGCAAGACTGTATCGCCGCTATGGATGCATTCTGGGCCGGCCTCGCCGCCGGCAGCACGCCGGCGGCGGACGACGCGACCGCCTGAGCCGCCCGGGTCGGTCCACGCCGACCCGGCCACGCCGCCGATGCAGGCCCCGCTGGATCTTACCGCGCAGCTCACCGCCCGGATGGCAGCGGCCCTGGCGCGCCTGCCTGGCACCGGGGACACCGGTCTGGTCTCGCTGGTGCTGGCGCTGCCGCGGGCACCGACCGCGGTACCGCCGCTGACCGGGCCCGATACCGGCCCCCAATTCCAACTGCTGCGCGTCCATCAAGGCGGCGGCCATGCCGGCTTCGGCATCGCCGCGGAATGGCAGGCGCAGGGGCCGCGGCGCCTGCACCAGCTTGCCGCCGCCGCGGCCTGGCTGCGCCAACACTGGCAACGCCATGATCCAGACGAGACCGGCCTGGATGCCTTCGCCCTACTCGGCTTCGCCGCCACTGGTGAAGCCCTGCCACCGGAGGCCGATCATCTCCCCAATGCCCTGCTCTGGGTGCCCAGCATCGGCGTGCGCCAGCACCAGGACGGGGCCGCCCTGGTGCTGTCGGCGCGCCTACCGGCCAGCCGAGCGACGCTACAGGCCGCGTGGGGCCAGGCGCTGACCGAGCTGGTCCCGCGGCTATATCAGCCGGTGCGCGGGCCGCTGCCACCGGCCCGGCTCGTGCGTCATCGCTCGGAGCCAGACCGGGCCGCCTGGGCCGATCTGGTCGGCAACGCCCTGGCCCAGATCGAACGCGGCGCCTTCGCCAAGGTGGTGCTCTCGCGCCGGCTGGAACTCAGCAGCACCAGGCAGCTCGACCTCGGGCGCCTGCTGGGCGCTCTGACCTGCCTGTTCCCGTCCTGCCAGATCATCCATCTGCGCCGCAACGGTGCCAGCTTCGTCGCCGCCACCCCGGAGCGGCTGCTGGCGCGCCGGGGCAATCTGCTGGAGGTGGATGCAATCGCCGGCACCGCCGCGCGCGCTAGCGATGCCGAGCAGGATCAGGCGCTGGCCGCGGCCCTGCTCGGCTCCGACAAAAACTTGCGCGAACATCGCTTCGTCATCGACGCCATCCGCGCCGCACTCACTCCCTGCTGCAGCGGTATCGAGGTACCGGCCCGCCCGGAGGTGATGCAACTCAGCAATGCCCATCATCTGTGGAGCCCGATTCGCGCCCGCACCGATCCCCGGCGCGACTGCTTCGAACTGGCCGACCTGCTGCATCCCACCCCGGCCACCAACGGCCAGCCCCGGCATGCCGCCAGCGCCTGGCTGCGCCAGCACGAACCCTGCCCGCGAGGCTGGTACACTGGCGCCGCCGGCATCATCGAACCCGACCGCAACGGCGAACTTTGGGTGTTGCTACGCTGCGCCCGCGTCTGCGGCGCACGCGCGGAACTCTACGCCGGCGCCGGCATCGTGGCCGGTTCCGACCCCGACTCGGAATGGGAGGAGACCGAGGCGAAGCTCGGCGCCATGCTGAGTGCCCTGCAATATGCCTGAGCCACGGCCCCGAGGTCGCCAGCGCCCATGACCGCCAACCCCTGTACCAGCCTGCGCTGGTGCCTGGCCCTGCTGGATGGCCTGCTAGCCGCCGGCCTGACGCGGCTGGTGCTGTCGCCGGGCGCGCGCTCCACCCCGATGGTGCTAGCCGCACAACGCTGCGAGGCGGCCGGCCAGCTACCGCTGACCCCGATCCTGGACGAACGCAGCGCCGCCTTCTTCGCCCTCGGTCTGGCCCGCGCTAGCGGCCGCCCGGTGGCCCTGCTGGCCACCTCCGGCAGCGCCCCGGCGCACTGGTATCCAGCCGTGATTGAGGCCGCCGAGACCGGGCTGCCGCTCTTACTGCTCAGCGCCGACCGCCCACCCCGGCTGCGCGGCTTCGGCGCCAACCAGACCATCGATCAGACCCGCCTGTTCGGCGCCTTCGTGCGCGAGGCCCATGATCCGGGCCTGCCCAGTGCCGATCCGGCGACGCTGAAGGCGATCCGCGCCCTGGGCCTGCGCGCGGGCACCCAGGCGCAAGGGCCACACCCGGGGCCGGTACAGGTCAACCTGCCGTTCGACGAACCACTGGTGCCGGATGCCGACTGCATCGCAGCGGCAGATCTGGTAGCGCCCCCCCCCGGCCCGGGACGACCGCCGCCGGTGCCCGGCCTCCGTCTCGACGGCCTGCAGCCGGGCGACTGGCCCGCGGGGCGTGGCCTGCTGGTGTGCGGACCGGGCGCGGATCGGGCTGGGCTAGCCGCCCTGCCCTGGCCCAGCCTAGCCGCCCTGGCCTTACCGGTGCTGGCTGATCCACTGTCTGGCCTGCGGACCACCCCCGCGGCCGACGCGATGGTCTGCAGCAGCCACTACGACAGCCTGCTGCGCCACCCAGCGGCGGCCGCGTTGCGCCCGGACTGGGTGCTACGGGTTGGTGCCGCGCCGGTCTCCAAGACCCTGGGGCGTTGGCTTGCGGGCATCCCCAGCATCCTGTGTGACCCGGCCGGCGGCTGGTCCGACCCCGAGCACGATCTGATTGCCCGCCTGACGGCCCCGCCCGCGGCCCTGCTGGCGGCCCTCGCCGCGGCCGGCGTCGGCACCCCGGACGCGGACTGGTACGCCCGCTGGGGCGCCGCCGAGGCGCGCGTGGCGGCTCTGGCGGCGGCCGAACTTGCCACCGCCCCCTGGTGCGAGGGCCAAGTGATTCGTACCCTATTCCCACACCTGGCGCCCGACGAGGCCCTGCTATGTAGCAACTCCCTGCCCATCCGCCAGCTTGATACCTGGTCCGGTCCGCTCCCGCCCGGGGTGCGCGTGCTCGGCAATCGCGGCGTCAGCGGCATCGACGGCCAGCTCTCCACCCTGGCGGGCAGCAATGCCGCCGGGGTGCCCACCTGGGGGCTGCTGGGAGACCTGTCTCTCTGTCATGACCTGAGCGGCCTGCTGCTCGCCGAGCACTGGCAGCGCCCGCTGCTGGTGATCAACAATGGCGGTGGGCGCATCTTCGATTATCTGCCCCAGCGCGGCCTACCCGATTACGAACGCCTGTGGCGTACCCCGGTGGCCCCGCCGCTGGCGGCTCTGGCGGCAGCGTTCGGAGTGGTGCACCAGGCCGTCGGCGATGCCGCCGCCCTGAGCGCCGCCCTGGCCGCGCCGCCGCCCCGGCCGCTGCTGATCGAGGTGCAGATCGACGCCGAGCGCAGCCGGGCCATGCACCAGGATTACTGGCGACGGGTCGCCGCCGATCCACTCCTCGACCGGCTGTTGCGTGCCGCAGGGCGCTGAGCACCGCGGCTGCCGTCCGGGTGCGGAGTGGCCCGGCCGGCTGCTATCCGGCGCCCCTTGGCCGCCCGGAGACCAGTATGTTCGACCGCCCCCTGCCAGCGCGCCCCACCGCCTGTCGCTGTGCCAGTCGGTTGCTCGCCAGCCTGCTGCTAGCCAGCAGTGCCGCGGCCGACGAGCTGGTCATCCCGCTGGAGTTCGATCTGCCCAACTTCGCCGGCCTCGGCGTCGGTGCCTATCCCCGCTACCTGGGGTCCAACGAGACGGCGGTCGGGGTCGCGCCGCTGGTCCAGCTCGGTCTCGGGGGCGAGCGCTTCGTGCGGCTGCTGGTCAATGACCTGCGGGGCAATCTGCTCGATACGCCGAACTGGCGGCTGGGTCCGGTGGCGCAACTGCGCTTCGGCCGCGGTCGCGTGGATGATCCGGTGATTCGCCGCCTGCGCAGCATCGACAGCGCCATCAACCTGGGCCGGTTCGGTGGCTATCGGTGGCGTGCCCCAATCGACCCGCGCCAACAGGCCGGCATCAGTGGCTGATCGCTGTGGGATGCGAGTGGCAACGAGCAGGGCTGGACCGCCGGGCTCAATGCCCACTATGCCCAGCCGATCGCGCTGCCGCTGGTACTCGGTGGCGGCATCGCTGCCACCTATGGCAGTGGCGACTATATGAACACCTACTTCGGCATCAGCCCCATCGATGCCCTCGCCAGCGGCCTGCCGGTGTATCGGGCCGGTGACGGACTGCGCGATGTCCGTGGCTGGGCCGCGGCCCTGCTGCATCTGAGTCCGCAATGGCATCTGGCCGCCGGGGTCCTGTACGCGCGGCTGCTCGGCGATGCCGCCGACAGCCCGATCGTCGCCGACCGCGGCAGCCGCGACCAATGGGTCTATGGGATGGGGGCGATCTATGCCTGGTAGGCCGCGCCTGGGGGCAGCCGGGGCACCGCCTGCAGCAAGGCCCGGGTATAGGGATGGTGCGGGGCGGCGAGGATCGTCTCGCGCGGTCCCTGCTCGCAGACCTGCCCGGCCTGCATGACCAGGAGGCGCGAACACAGGCGCTCGACCACGGCCAGGTCGTGGGAGATGAACAGATAGCCGAGGCCCAGGCGTTCGCGCAGGTGAGCCAGCAGGTCCAGCACCTGCGCCTGCAGCGAGACATCCAGGGCCGCGACCGGCTCGTCGAGGATCAGCAGCCGCGGCGCCCCGAGCAGGGCGCGGGCAATCGCCACCCGCTGTGCCTGCCCCCCGGAGAGTTCATGCGGATAGCGGCCGAGCAGGGCCGTGCCGAGGCCGACCCAGGCGGCCACCTCGTCGATCCGGCTAGCGCGGCCGGCGCGCTCCAGCCGGGTCAGCCCGCGCAAGGTCCAGTCCAGGCTGGCCCCGATCCGGCGCCGGGGATTGAGCGCCGCGAGCGGATGCTGAAAGACATACTGCACCTGCCGCCGCCACGCGGCCCGCGCGCTGGGTGCCAGCGCCGCCAGAGCCACCCCCTCCCAGTACACCTGGCCGGTCGTCGGCGGGATCAGACCGGCGGCGATGCGTGCCAGCGTGGTCTTACCGCTACCGGACTCCCCCACCAGCCCGACCGATTCACCGGCGGCGAGCGTCAGTGCGACCGGCCCCAGTACCCGGGTTTGTGCTGGGGTTTGCGCCGGGTTGCCGACCGGCCACCACCAGCGGCCCGGGCGCGGATAGGACTTGGTAATCGCGATGAGTTCGAGGAGAGGGGATGCCATGCGCGTGCGCCTGCTGCCGAGCCAGAGCAGCGCCGCATCATCCCATCCCGGGCCGCGGTGCGCACGCTGGGCGTTGGGTGCGGCTGACGATCAGCCGTCCCGGGGACGACACCGCGCGGCGGATTCACTCGCCAACGGGCGCTGCTGGCGCTGGCGCTGATTCGATCAAGCGCAGCGCATGCCCGAGTCGCAGCGTGCGCCAACCGGGCGCGGGCGGTGCTGGCTAACCGGCCCGCGCCATGGCCGCCGCCGGGAGCGGCGTGGGTGCCTCGTCGGCGAGCACCTGCAGGCCCTCGGTCCAGCGCAGCAGGCCCAGGCGCCCGTCGTGGTGCTCCACCAGCGCGGTGCAGCTCTCCACCCAGTCGCCGCAGTTGCAGTAAGTCACGCCGCCGATGTCGCGGATCTCGGCATGATGGATATGGCCACAGACGATGCCGTCGGCACCGCGGCGGCGCGCCTCGGCGGCCAGGGCCTGCTCGAAGTTGCCGATGTAACTGACCGCCTTCTTGATCCGATGCTTCAGATAGCCGGCCAGTGACCAGTAATCGCGGCCCAGGGCGCGGCGCACCGCGTTCACTCGATGATTGATCCCGAGCAGCAGGTCGTAGAGCCCTGCCCCCAGCAGCGCCAGCCAGCGCCCGTGCTGCACCACCTGATCGAAGCGATCGCCATGCAGCACCAGCAGTCGGCGGCCGTCGGCGGTGGTATGCAGCACCTCGTCGCGCACCTGCACGGCGCCGAAATCGGTGCCGATATGGGTGCGCAGCAACTCATCGTGATTGCCAGGGATCAGGATCACCTGGGTGCCGTCGCGGGCCTTGTCCAGCAGTGCGCGCACCACGTTGTTGTGCGACTGCGGCCAGTGGATACCCCGGCGCATGGCCCAGAGATCGACGATATCGCCTACCAGATAGAGCTGGCGGCAATCGGTCGCGTGCAGGAACTCCAGCACGAATTCGGCCTGGCAGCCGCGGAAGCCGAGATGGATATCGGACAGCCAGATCGACCGGTACTTCAACGGATGCAGACGTTCGACGGGACCCATGGCACAGCCGCCTCGCGGACAATGGACTGGGCGCTATGTTCCCGCGCTTCGATTGCAGCCAGATGGAGATGACATGAAGATCAGATGAACCTGGCCGGGACCAGAGGGCGGTAGGCGCTGCCGGAGGGGTACTCGCGGAGCGTCCCTGGTACCCGCGCCCCGATCCCGGACCATCCACGGCCCGAAGCGATCAGGGCCGCGGCCCGCTGACGCTTTTGCCTGGTGAAAATGCCCTGTGCCGGGCGCTGGAATCGGGGCACAATCCCCGGCCGAACTATAACAACCGAGCCTGCCACCATGCCCCTGTCGAACCCCGCCGCCAACCCCGTCGCCAGCACCTCCGAACGCCCCGCCGCCGCCTCCACTGCCAGCGCCGCCACCGACGCCCCCGCCCGCCCGGAAGGACCGCGCATCTACAATCTGTTCCCAACCCTGGCCGGCAGCGTGGCGGACTGGGAGCGGCATCTGCCGGCGATCGCCGCGATGGGCTTCAACTGGATCTTTCTGAACCCCTTCCACGAGCCGGGGGGGTCCGGCAGCCTGTATGCGATCCGCGACTACTACCGGCTGCATCCGCTGCTGCAGGGCGCCAGCCGCGAGCCGCCGCCAGCCCTGTTGCAGCGCTTCACCCGTGCCGCGGAGCAGGCCGGGCTGGCGGTGATGATGGACCTGGTGATCAACCACACGGCGCAAGATTCGCCACTGGTGACGCACAACCCCGACTGGTATGCCCGCGGCGCCGATGGGCGAGTGTGCGCGCCATTCGCGGTCGACCCGAACGACCCCGGCCGGGTCACGGTCTGGGAAGACCTGGCCGAACTCGACTACCGCCCGCGCCCGGCGCGCCAGGCGATCCTCGCCTATTGGCAGGACCTGATCGACCATTACCTCGACCTGGGCTTTCGCGGCTTTCGTTGCGATGCCGCCTACAAGCTGCCCGGCGAGGTCTGGCAGACCCTGATCGCGGCGGCCCGCCGGCGCGTGCCGGACGCCTGCTTCTTTGCTGAGACCCTCGGTGCCCCGATGGAACAGGTCGCGCAATTGCGCCCGGCCGGCTTCGATTATTTCTTCAACAGCGCCAAATGGTGGGACCTGCGCGGGGAATGGCTGCTGGAGCAATACGAGCAGTTTCGCCATCTGGCGCCCTCGGTGGCCTTCCCCGAGAGTCACGACACCGAGCGCCTCGCCGCCGCCTCCGGCGGCAACGCCCAGGAATCGCGCTTCTGGTACCTGCTGACCGCCTGTTTCTCCAGCGGCGTGATGATGCCGATGGGCTTCGAACACGGCTTTCGGCGCCCCTTGCACGTGGTCGAGACGCGCCCCGAGCATTGGGAAGAACCGAGCTTCGATCTCACCGACTTCATCGCCGAGGTCAACCGGATGAAGGCGGCCTGCCCGGTGCTGAACGAAGAGGGTCCGCAGCGCAGCCTGACCGCCGCCGATGATCCGCTGGTGGGCCTGCTACGCAGCTCCACCCGCAGCAGCGAGCGCGCCGCGGTGCTGATCAATGCCGACCCGCACGAGCGGCGCAGCCTCGACATCGAGCGCCTGGCCGGGATGCTGCAGGCCCGCCCCGAGGCCATCCGCGAGATCACCCCGGCCCGGGAGCGCCCCGCCCCCCTGAACGGTCAGGCCCCGATCGAACTGGCCACCCGCAGCCTGCGCGTCTTCGTGGTGTAGCGGTGCCGGCCGCGCCGGGTGCGCGGCGCGGCCGGCAGGGTCGCGCCGTTGGCGTTGTCCGGTTGCGCAAGACCGGTTGCGCCAGCGTGGCCGCGCGCCTTTGCGGCAGGACCTGGCGGTGCACGACCAGGCCCCGAATGGGCGCTGGCGCCGTAATGCCGGCCATGCGCGCCATCGCACCCGGCGCACCAGGCGGCTCGGCTAGCGGATCGGCCGCACCCCCCCGCGGCGACCGATGGCCGCCGCCACCCGGAACAGGTCCGGGATATCGACCCGCTCATCATCGCTGCGGCGGATCACGCCGATGCGCTGCAACTCCTGGAGCAACGCCCGCTCGGGCGCCTCCGCGGACGCGGAAGCCAGCGCATGCGGCGGCAGGTAGAAGCGCTCGTCATCGGTCTCGTCGCTGCCGGCAGGCCCCGGAGCAAGAGTCGCCGCCCGGTCGCGCTCGATCGCCTCCACGGTACCCGCTTGCTGCCAGCGCTGTTCGATCGCTTCAGCCGCGCAGGGCACGGTCTGCCCGTGCAGCGGGTCCAACACCGTCCGAATCCAGGGATAGTCCTCGCGCAGCTCCTGCACCCGCACCGATGAGGCGCTCTGCACGCCACGCTTGATGCCCTCCCAGTGGAGCACCTCTTTGTGTCCTCGGGCACGGCTTTCTCGCTGCGCATCGCGCACCGCAATCAGAAAGCTGCGCGGGCTGACCTGCCCCTTGGCGTCTGCAAGGTGATTCGGCAGCCAGGTGTAGGTACGTCCACGCCGGCGGTTGGTGCCCATGTAGCGGGTCGCGATGTCGTGCAGCACCTCCTGTTGCAGGTCTTCGTCCTGGCGCAGCCTTGCCGGGATCGGATAGACCCGCGCGCCATCGGCATGCGTTGCCTGGAAGGACAAGCGATGCCGCGCATGGAGCCACTCACGATAGGTCTGGGCGCCGTCCCCATGGTTGCACAGCCAATGCCAGAGCAGGCCATACAGGTCGGTACGGCGCCATTCCAGCGGGACGCGACCGTGGTGCAGCTTGGAGGAGTCCGGGAACTGCCAGATGGCCCGATCCTCCCACATATCCGGGCGAAGAAAGACCTTCGCCCGGATGCCGGGCTGCCCTTTCAAGTCCAGGCATACCTGCAGGAGCCCGCGAACCAGGTCGCGAATGGTCTTCCAGTCTGAGCCGGTGCGGTCGAGGGCATCGAAGACGACAAGGTGGCGTTTGCCTGAGGCCGCGAGCCGGCTCGATATTCGGTTCAGCAGCCGTTCTTCCTGCTCGGGATCGGCCGCCACGAAGCCCACCACATCTTCCCAGCGGCAATCAGGGCTGTCCGGTATGCCTCCCACGCCTGGATCGGCCGCCACCAAGCCCACCGCATCTTCCCAGGGCTCCGAGGCCAGTGCCTCTGCGTAACGGCGCGCAAGCTGCCGCAACAGCACGGCGCGCCAGATGTCCTCGGCGGCGAATTTAGCTTGAAGGCGCTGCAACACGCGGCGGGATGGGTGATCCTGGTTGCGCGTGGAGACCGAGAAGCCCCAACTCGTCTCCAGTCGATCCAGGTGCAGCTTCGGCAATTGGGCATGGATCAGCGCCCGCGACACGGGGCTGTTGAGGGCGGCGCTCCAGAAGCTCTTGCCGGTACCACGGTCTCCGACGACAAGCGTGCTGTCCGGGTCCAGCGCGCGTTCGTGCCCGAGCACGACGTAGAGTTCATTCGGGTTCGGCGCATCCGTGCCCACGGCCATGGTATCCGGAAGTTCGTCCAGGGACTGCCTCAACTCGGCTGTCGGGAGGCCTTCAACGGTCATCGCGAACTCCCGCGCCGTCTTCGCCGAGGACGCGCTCGTTCAGCGCAATCATGAACGGGCCGAAGCTGGCCGCGACGGCCGCCTCGGCCGCCTCGTTCAGGTCCTCCAGCGGATTGAACTGTTCGAAGACCGGGTGGTGCAGGATCAAGAGCGGATGATGGGGCGCCGCATCGTCCGTTTCGGCGAAGCTGAACCGATCCGAGCCGACGTTCGGCAGTTGCTCGTCGTACAGGCAATCCAGCCACAACCGATAGGCCCGCGACCGAAAAAGATCAAGCGCGGCCTGTGTCTTCACCGCCTTGGCATACACCATCTTGAGCCGCAGCCGCCAATCGTCGTCGGCACCGGCGGGGGCGATGTGGGCCATCTGCGCCAGTTGCGCCAGCAGATAGCGATAGCCCTCCCAGACCGTCGGCTGGTCCGTCGCGAACAGCAATACGTCAGCGTCCAGATGGAGAATCGCTGCCGCCGCCGTCTCGTGCAGCCCGGCCCGACTGTCGATCAGGACGAGATCCGGCTCCAACCGCTGCTCCAGGCCGGTCAGCAGCCGTCGCACCCGCGCGGCCAGGCCCTCGCCGTCCCCGTGCTCCGATTCGAGATAGGCGCGCGCCAGCTTCGCGATGAAGCCGCCCGGACGTTGCATCGACCGCCGGCCGGTCGCCGGGACCACCGACAGGTAACCGACATCGGCCAATGGCGACCGCGCCACCAGCGTCCGCTGCTCCAGCATCGCCGCGGCCACCGGGCTGCCGACCAGGTCCTCGACCAACCAGTCGACGACGCCGAAGTCGGGACGGTCGGCATCCGGCAGCAGCTGTGCCCCGAGCCCTGGCGCCTCCAGGTCCAGGTCCAGCAGCAGCACCCGCTTGCCGCGGGCCGCCAACGCACGTCCCCACAGGAACAGGGCGGTGCTGCGCCCGACGCCGCCCTTCAGGCTGAAGAACGAGACCCGCGGCGCATGCGGCGCCGGAGCGCCTGCGCCGACCGGTTCGGCGCTCGGCGCCAAGGCCCAATCCTGGCCCATCACGCGCCGTTCGATCAGCCGCACCAAGATCCTGTCGATGTCCTCGACCACGTACGGCTCGTCCCAGAGCGCCGTGCCGGACAGCGTCTCCGAGAGGCGCGTCAAGCCACTCTCCAGGCCTGGGCTGTAGGCCCCGAGCCGTTGCGCCAAGCGCGGACGCGCAGCCGCCAGCACCGACGCATCGACCGCATCCGGCAGCACGACATGCACCCGAGCGTTCATATCCCGGATGAAACGGACGTCCGCGGGCTCGATGTCTGGGAATGCGCGCTGGATCTCGGCGAGGGCCCGCGGCAGCGCGTCGTCGAAGGTGCATGGGGTCATCATTCAGATCCCGAGGTTGGCCGCGATCAGGGTGCGCCGGCAGTGGTCCCGATGCAGTTGACAGAGTTCCGCGGAGAACTCCGCATCAGGCCAGTAACGCGCGTCGATCTGCCAACCGTCCATGGACTCGCGCTGCTTCAACAACTGCCGGATGCCCCGGCCTTGTTTACGGCACAAGGTCTTCAACGCATGGTCTCGCAGCTCGGGCAGATGCGCGCGGGGAACCTCTGCCACGCCGGGATGCTGCTGCAACAGGCGCTTCAGCGCACATTCGGCGCCCAGGCCGAACAGATGGCTCGCGTTGGCCAGGCGCCCGGCGTTCAACAGCAACTCGCCGTCTGCGAGGCAGCGCCGCGCCGCGGCCGGGAAGTCTTCGTTTTGCCCCGTCATCGCCTCGCTGATCGCTGTCCTCGGTGCGAACCAGGTGCCGCGGTGCCGACCGGTCCTGGCCCTGGGCATCGCGTTCGCCGCCGCCAGCAGGCCGAACCGGCAAGGATCGGCCCGCGGCCGTCGGGGTGATCGAGCCGCACTTGTGCGCCGAGAAGGCAGCCGCCCGCCGCTGCCGCTGGCCGCTGAAGGGGGTCACGGCGTCTCAGGTGACGCCGACAGGGCGTCCGCGAGCTGGCAGCATACTGCCTCGTTGGTGGCCCCATCTCAAGTGCGCCGAGCGCAGCGCGGGGGCAGGTCGGTCGCCACCCGCCACCGGGCGGCTGCCCGATCCCGCGCCGGTCGGCGCGCAGAGCGCGGGAGCGCCAGCGGCGGCCGCGAGCACCCCGCCGCCCCGCTTGGCGGCGCCCTTGGCAGCGAGTGCGACCGCGGCCTGGATGCCCTTCTTGTCCATAATCTGGGCCGTGACCGCGGCCGCCAACTGCTTGGACAACAGGGCGACGGTGATCGCCCCGACCAGGGTGCCGCCGCTCAGCGCGACGGCCTGACGGCGCGGATCGCGGCCGACCTCCAGCCGCGACAGCCAGTTGGGATCGATGGTCAGGCCGGTGCAGGGTGCTGCCGCCAACCTGGTCTACCATTGCGCATCCAGGAACCCGGCGGCCAGGGTCAGGCGCTGCCAGGTGCGTTCCTGCAGGCGCTCGAGCATCGGCGCCCACCGGACGTCGAAGTCGGTCGCCGCAAACAGGTGTTGCTTCATCTGCTCCACCATTAGTTCGGCGAACTTCCCGGCCGCCAGCGCGGTCAGCCGCTGATATTCGCCGAGCAGGGTGCAGTGCCAGTCCAGATAGCGATCGACGCCGGTCTCGACCGGGCGTAACAGCCGCTCGTTTTTCCGTTCGAGGTGTACGCGCAAATCGCGCAGCAGCAGTTCTCGTTGCGCCTGCGCCGTCGCGCTCAAGGCACGCTCGGTCGCTGCGGTGGCGGCCGCGGCCGCCGCGCTGGAGCAGGGATCGACCCAGGCGAGCGGTTTGGTGGCGGCGCGGATCAGGGTGGCGGGATCGAGGTCTCGCCCGCGGCCAACGCCGCGGCATCGATGAACCGCAGGACCCAGTGTACAGCGTGCAGCCGCACCGAGAGGGCCAGCAGGAGCCAACCCAGGGTGGCCGCAGTCAACCAGAACCAGGCGAGTCCCACGCCATCTGGCAGGGCGCTGGGTGCGGGGTGACGTGCGGACGGCAAGTGCTGCTGATCCATAGGCTGCTTGCAGCGGTGCGGGGGATTGGCAGGCGCGGCGCCGCCGCTGCCAGGCGGCCGCACCCGCCAGGTAAGAACAGTGGCGCACCCGCGGTATTGACTGGGGGTGCAGTTCACCGCCGCCCAGGGCGAGTCGGCACGTGCATCGGATCGGGCGCCCGGCTAACCTCAATCGTCTGGCACCAGGCCCACCGCCGCCACCGGCAGCCCGCGCCCGGCTGGTGACCGGCCCGGCCGCAAACCCCGTAAGGTCCCCCCATCCCGCCCCAGCCGGCGGCGAAGCCGGCCGGCAGCGCCGCAGCAACCCGAGGTCCGAGACCATGCCGATCCCCCACCAGCCCCATCGCATCGCCGCCGCGGTCACCCCGGTGGCACGCCTGGAGGTCCGCAATCCGTACGATCTGACCAGCATCGCGACCGTCGATCAGGTGGACTGGGCCGGGGTGGAGCAGGCGCTGGCGGTCGCGGATGCCTGCTTCCGCGACCGCGCCTGCTGGCTGCCCGGTCACGAACGCGTGGCCATCCTGCACCGCACCGCGCGGGCGATGGAGGAGCAGGCCGAGGCGCTGGCCCTGCTCGCCACCCGCGAGGGCGGCAAGCCGCTGGCCGACTCGCGCATCGAGGTCGCCCGGGCCATCGATGGCGTGCGCAACTGCGCCGAGGTGCTGCGCAGCGACGGCGGGCGCGAGGTGCCGATGCGCGCGACCGCTGCCGCAGCCGGGCGGCTCGCCTTCACCACCCATGAGCCGATCGGCCCGGTGGTGGCGATCAGCGCCTTCAACCATCCGTTGAACCTGGCCGTGCATCAGGTGGCACCGGCGGTGGCCGCCGGCTGCCCGGTCATCATCAAGCCGGCCGCGGATACGCCGCTGTCCGGCCTGCGGTTCCTGGAACTGCTGCACGCGGCCGGGCTGCCGCCGGCGCTGGCGCAGGGGTTGGTGACCGATGATCTGGCCAGCGCCGAGGCCCTGGCCACCGACCCGCGGGTGGCGTTCCTGAGCTTCATCGGCAGCGCGCGGGTCGGCTGGCACCTGCGCGCCCGACTCGCGCCCGGCACCCGCTGCGCGCTGGAGCATGGCGGCGTCGCGCCGGTGCTGGTGGATCAGGGCCAGGATCTGGCACGGGTGGTGCCGGCGCTGGCCAAGGGCGGCCTCTATCATGCCGGCCAGGTGTGCGTCTCGGTGCAGCGGGTCTATGCCCATCAGCACATCGCCGAGCCGCTGGCGGTGGCCCTGGCCGCGGCCGCCGAGCGGATGCCAGTCGCCGACCCGGCCCAGCCCGACACCGCAATCGGCCCGCTGATCCGCCCGGCCGAGGTCGAACGCGTCGCGGCCTGGGTGCGGGACGCCATCGCCGGCGGCGCCCGCTGCCTGACTGGTGGCCAGCCGCTTGCGCCGACCTGCTATGCGCCGACCATCCTGTTCGATCCGCCGGCGGACGCCCTGGTCAGCACCCAGGAGGTGTTCGGCCCGGTCATCTGCGTCTATCCCTATGCCGATGCCGATACCGCCATCAGGACCGCCAACGCCCTGCCGTTCGCGTTTCAGGCCGCCGTGTTCACGCGCGATCTCGAGTTCGCGCTGTCTGCCGCCGACCGTCTGGCCGCGAGCGCGGTGATGATCAACGACCACACCGCCTTTCGCACCGACTGGATGCCGTTCGGAGGGTTGCGCCAATCCGGTCTCGGCACCGGCGGCATCCCCTTCAGCTTCCGCGACATGCAGATCGAGAAGCTGATCGTACTGCGGCGCGACCGGGCCTGATCGCCGCACCGCCGCAACCCGGCCGGGTCCGGCAGGCTCGCACGCACCAGCCGGTGATAGGGTTTCTCTGGATAAGGCCAGCGGCGAGAGATACAGCGTATCGATGACCGGGCGCGCGGCAGGCGCATGTCGAACGTGGCAACCTCGGTGCGACAACCCATCTGGTCATTGTGAGCATCGATCTTGTTGACATCCTCGCCGCCTTGCGGCGGAGCGTCACCGGGCTGGCCGAACCACGGTTTGCAGCCGGATCAACCGCGGGTTATCGACCCAACAGTTGTCGTCGTCGGCACCGCTCACCCCCTGCGCTGGCGCAACCAATTGCCGGGCGCCGCTTGACCTCCCGGTTTGCGGGGGGATAGGGTGCCGGGCCGCAATGCGGCGCCAGCCACCCGGCCTCCATCTGGCGCGAAAACCCCGCTCCCAGCGGAGACTGGTGACCGGCCCCGGCAGATCGGGCCGCGGCGCGGCACCATGATTCCCCCCAGCAGACCCAGGTTGCCGAGATTATGCCCGTCGCCTTTCCGTTTTCCGCCATCGTCGCCCAGGAAGAAATGAAGCTCGCGATCCTGATCGCGGCGACGGACCAGAGTATCGGTGGTGTCTTGGTCTTCGGCGACCGCGGTACCGGTAAATCTACCGCCATCCGCGCGCTGGCCGCGCTGCTGCCGCCCATGCAGGTGGTCGACGGCTGCCCCTATAACTGCGACCCCGAGGTGCCGCCGCCGGGCCTGTGCGAGCGCTGCCGCAATCCCGATCAGCAGCACAAGCGCAAGACGCGCAAGGCGCCGGTCCCGGTGGTAGACCTGCCGCTCGGGGCCACCGAAGACCGTGTGATCGGCGCACTGGACCTGGAAAGCGCCCTGACTCGCGGCGAGAAGGCATTCGAGCCGGGCCTGCTGGCGCGCGCCCACCGCGGCTTTCTCTATATCGACGAGGCCAATCTGCTGGAGGATCATCTGGTGGACGCCCTGCTGGACGTGGCCGCCTCCGGCGAGAACGTGGTCGAGCGCGAAGGCCTGTCGATCCGCCATCCAGCGCGCTTCGTGCTGGTCGGCAGCGGCAACCCCGAGGAGGGCGAACTGCGACCACAGTTGCTCGACCGCTTCGGCCTGTCGGTCGAGGTGACGACGCCGAAGGATCTCAAGAGCCGCATGCAGGTGGTGCGGCTGCGCGACGAGTTCGAGCGTGACCCACCCGCCTTCGTCGAGAAATGGAAGCGCAAGGACGCCAAGATCCGCCGCCAGATCCTGAATGCCAAGGAGCGCCTGCCCGAGGTCGAGGTATCGGACGCGACCCTGCAGCGGGCCTCGGAACTCTGTCTGAAGCTCGGCACCGACGGGCTGCGCGGTGAGCTGACCCTGATCCGCGCCGCGCGCGCCCTGGCCGCGCTCCAGGGCGATGCCAGCGTCGGCGACGAGCATCTCAAGCGGGTCGCACCGCCCGCCCTGCGCCATCGCCTGCGCCGTAACGTGCTCGACGATGCCGGCTCCACCACCCGCGTCGAGCGCGCGATCGAGGAGCTGTTCGGGGCATGAGCGACGGCGCCGCGGCATCGATTCCGGCCGCCGGCCCGCCGCCGGCAGTGGCGTCGGCAGCGCCACCAGCCAACCCCGAGCGTGCGCCGGTCTCGCGCTGGGACGACGCCTGCCTGGCGGCGGCCCTGTTCGCGGTCGACCCGGCCGGCCTCGCCGGCATCGCGGTGCGTGCTCTGCCGGGGCCGGTGCGCGACATCTGGCTGGAGCTGTTGCGGGAGCTGCTGCCGGCGGACCGTCCGCTGCGACGCCTGCCGCTGCACATTGCCGACGGTCGCCTACTGGGCGGGCTGGACCTGGCCGCCACCCTTCGCGCCGGGCGCCCGATCGCCGAGCGCGGCCTGCTGGCCGAATGCGACGGCGGCGTGGTGCTGCTGGCCATGGCCGAGCGCATCGCCCGCAACACCGCCGCCCATCTCAGCGCCAGCATGGACAACGGCGAGGTGCTGGTAGAGCGCGATGGGATCACCGCCCGCACCCCGACCCGCTTCGGCGTGGTCGCGCTCGACGAGGGGGCCAACGACGAGGAGCAGGTCCCGCACACCCTGCTCGACCGCTGCGCAGTGCTGCTCGACCTCAACGACATCGCCTGGCGCGCGGCGTTGCCGTCCGCCATCGATCCGGCCGCAGTGTTGGCGGCGCGGGCGCGCCTCTCGGCGGTGACCAGCGACGACGAGGCGCTGGAACTCATCTGCGGCACCGCCCTCGCCCTGGGGGTGGATTCGCTGCGCGCCTCGCTGGCGGCGCTGCGGGTGGCCCAGGCCGCCGCCGCGCTGGCCGGGCGCACGGCCGTCGCCAGCGAAGACCTCAGCGTCGCGGCGCGGCTGGTGCTGGCACCGCGGGCGACCCGGCTGCCAATGCCTGAGCCGCCGGACGACCAGACCATGGAGGAACCACCCCCGCCGGAGGAGAACCAGGATCAGGGCGAACAGGACCAGCCGCCGCCGCAGGAGATCGACAAGCCGTTGGAGGATATGGTGCTGGAGTCGGCGCAGGCGGCGATCCCGGCCAACCTGCTGGCACTGTTGCAGATGGGTGCGATGCGCAGCCGCCAGCGCAGCAGCGGCAAGTCCGGGGCGATCCAGGGCGGTAGCCTGCGTGGGCGCCCAGCCGGCACCCGCCGCGGCGAGCCCGGTGCCGGCGCCCGCCTGAACGTCATCGAGACCCTGCGTGCGGCCGCCCCCTGGCAGCGGCTGCGGCGTGCCGAGCGGGCG
>REDK01000075.1 GCA_007693535.1 Chromatiaceae bacterium | reverse complement strand
CGCACGCAAGTCATTGATTGCGCGTCGCGCGGTGGGGTAAACGAAAATTGCCCGTGCTCGTCTCCCCGGCTAAATCAGTGGCTTAGAGACTGCGCAAATGGCTCGACCCCTGCGGTCTTATCGACCCTCAACGACTCAGGGGGCGGTGGAGAACCGCCTCAGACGACACGGACGCGAGCGAACCGGCGCTTCCCAACCTGGAGGACATGGCTGCAGCCGGCGGTGAAATCGGCATGGGCGTCATTGACGCGCTCGCCGTCGACGCGCACACCACCTTGGGCGATCAGCCTGAGCGCCTCGGAGGTACTGGCCACGAGGCCGGCCGCCTTGAGCAGCTGTGGCAGCCCCAGCCTCGAACCTTGCGCGCTCAGCGAAATCTCCAGCATGTCCTCGGGGACCATACCGCGCTGGAAGCGATTGATAAACTCCCGCTGCGCATCCGCTGCCGCGCCGCGCCCGTGAAAGCGGGTAACCAGTTCGCCAGCGAGTCCGAACTTGATGTCTCGCGGGTTCACACCGTTTACAACGGACGCCTGCAAGCGACTGACCTCAGAAGGGGAGCGCTCGCTGAGGAGATCGTAATAGCGCCACATCAGGTGGTCCGAGATCGACATCAACTTGCCAAACATGGCCGCCGGAGGGTCGGCGATGGCAACGTAGTTACCCAAGGACTTGGACATCTTCTGCACCCCGTCGAGCCCCTCTAGGATCGGCACGGTAATCACGACCTGTGGCGCCTGACCGGCGGCTTGTTGCAACTGACGACCTACCAGTAGGTTAAACTTCTGATCCGTACCGCCGAGTTCAACATCCGCGCGCAAGGCCACGGAGTCGTGACCTTGCACCAGCGGATACAAGAACTCGTGGATCGCGATGGGCTGTTGAGCCTGGTAGCGCCTGGCAAAATCGTCGCGTTCCAACATCCGCGCGACGGTGTGCTGCGCGGCCAGACGGATTAGCCCCTCGGCGCCAAGGCTCGTCGTCCAAGTGGAATTGAAGACGACCTCGGTGGCGTCGGGGTCTAAAACTCGAAACACCTGCTCCCGGTAGGTTGCCGCGTTGGCCGCAACTTCATCTTTCGTTAGAGGTTTTCGGGTCGCGCTCTTGCCGCTGGGGTCACCGATCATACCAGTGAAGTCCCCGATCAGAAAGTACACCCGATGCCCAAGCTCCTGAAACTGCCGGAGCTTGTTCAACAACACCACGTGTCCGAGGTGCAGATCTGGAGCCGTGGGATCGAAGCCAGCCTTGATCCGCAGCGGCCGCCGTTCCTTGAGCTTGTCCTCCAGTGCCGCCTCGGTCAACACCTCTTGAGTACCATGCGTCAACAGGGCGATGGCTTCGGCAAACTCGGTCATGCTGGCTCTTGTGCGCGACGGTCAGACTCCCAGGCCTCCCCAAGCGAGGAGACGGAGTCCGGGATAAGCCAGACAGCATAACCCGAATGATAGATCGTCCGAAACCGCCGGCGAGCAGGCGGCGCGACTGCTGTTGCAGATGTCGCAGGCCCGGGACGGTCAGCGCTCGCGCATGAAGGCGGACCCGCCGCCCACAGCGGTTTCGGTCGTTTGTCGCCGTGTCGGCCAGGTTGGCCCCGGCGGTCAGGCAGCCCATCGAGGGCAAGGTCCAGGCTGGCAGGCTTTCGGTTGTGCTTAGGGTTGCCTACACTGTTGCGGGAGATGTCATCACCGCCGCAGAATGTCCGATGAAAGACTACAAAAGCCGCGCCAGCAGGTTCACTCTCGACACCCCGAGGCGCCCACGCCGGCACCTAGCACCCGTCCTATTCCTGCTCTTGCTGGTCGGCGCAACCGCTGTAGCCGCATTCTGGCTGTTCGATTTGCTGGTTCCGCCCGGGGAATCGGAGCCTGCAGCATTACCCGTGTCGCGCCGCGATCATGCGATACCACTCGCGCTACCCCCGGCTCCAGCATCGGACCGACCTCCAGGCTCATTAGAAACGCCGCCCGAGCAAAACTGAAGAGGTCACGACCACCAAGCCAGTGGTGACTGCTCGGGCAGGATGCGAAGCTGATTTCCAATCGCTGATTGCTGACACCGATCGTCGGCAATAAACCCCGACGATCGGCCTTGCTCTAACTCGAAGCTCGAGGTGTGGGTTCGAGCAGACAATCGGCTCAGACGCCAAATGAAGAACCGCAGCCACAGGTAGTGGTCGCATTGGGATTACGGATGACGAACTGCGCCCCCTGTAGCCCCTCGGTGTAATCGATCTCCGCCCCCATCAGGTACTGCAGGCTCATCGGGTCAACGAGCAGTTTCACGCCATCCGTGACGACCTCGGTATCTCCTTCCTGAACCGATTCGTCGAATGTGAAGCCATACTGAAACCCAGAACAACCGCCGCCCTGGATGTAGACCCGAAGCATCAGACCGGGCGCATCCTCCTCAGCGATCAGATTGGCGACCTTGGCAGCGGCTTGGGGGGTGAAGACCAACGGTGTATCGAGTTCGGCGATTTCGGACATGCTGCAGTCACCTCGTTGACGATCTTTGGGTTCGGATGCTGGCGGCACGGTGGCCGCTGTTCAAGAGAAGCTGGTGCCAGCGGGCGGTTATTCAAGCCAAACAGTGCCTTAAACCCTCATGGGACCAATGCCAACATAGGTTCGAGTCCGAGACGCTCGTCGAGACCGAACATCAAGTTCAGGTTTTGGACCGCCTGACCGGCGGCCCCCTTAACCAGATTGTCGATCACCGCCTGGACCACCACCACACCGGCATCGAGCGGTTCGTTAATGGCAAGCCGGCACAGGTTGGTGCCGCGCACCGAGCGGGTCTCCAGCGCCGAGCCACCCGGCAGCAGATCGATGAAAGGCTCGTCGCGGTAGCGCGCTTCGTAGTGCGCCTGCAGATCCTGGCGGGGTCCCTGCCAGCAGGCGTAGAGGGTCGCCTCGATGCCGCGCACCATGGGCACCAGATGGGGAACAAAGGTAAGCGAGATCTCCCGGCCCGTCGCCCGCCGCAGGTTGGTCAGTATCTCAGGTTGGTGGCGATGCCCTGTAACGCTGTATGCCTTGAAGCTCTCGCCAGCCTCGGCCATGAGCAGGGGGGTGGCCGCCTTGCGACCGGCACCACTGACGCCGGATTTAACGTCGGCGATGATCGGGCTGGCGGCGATGTCATCGAGTTCGATCAGCGGGAGCAGACCCAGGGTGACAGCGGTGGGATAGCAGCCTGGATTGGCCACCAGACGGGCAGTGCGGATAGCCTCGCGGTTGATCTCGGGCAAACCGTAGACGGCCTCGTCGAGCAGGTGCGGCGCGGCATGGACCATGCCATACCACCGCTCCCATAAGTGCGCGTCCGGCAGCCGGAAGTCCGCGGCCAGGTCGATGACACGCACGCCGGCAGCAAGCAGGTCACCCGCCTGCCGCATCGCGGTACCGTTCGGGGTTGCAAAGAACACCAGGTCGCAGTTATCCAAGCAGGTCTGTTCGGGGTCGCTGAATGCGAGGTCGAGATGTCCACGCAGATGCGGAAACATCGCTGTCACTGGTGTGCCGGCATCGGCGCGGGAAGTGACGGCGATGATATCGACCTGAGGGTGGGCCGTCAGAAGCCGCAGAAGCTCCGAGCCGGTATAACCGGTCCCACCAACGATGCCAGCCTTGATCATGCTCAACTCGCTACTTCACCAGCATTCGCTACTCACCCGGAGAACGGTTGGCGTTCAGACAGGCGCACCGTTACCGACTGCCGCAACCGCCCCCGGACGCGCCCCCACCGGAGCCGCAAGTACCACAACCACCACCGCTGGCTGGCAGGTTGTTGAAGACGAAGGTTGCCTGCCCGTCGCCGCGGTCCACAAAGTCGATCTCGACGCCGCGGATGTAGTCGAGGGTGCCGTCATCGACGATGACCTTATAGCCATCATATTCGCGTACGCCGTCGTTGGCATGGATGGCATCGGCAAAGGTCATGCCGAAGCTGATACCGCTACAACCGCCAGGCGCGGCATAGACCCGCACGCCCTCGATGTTGTCGTCAATCTCGTGGAACAACTCAGCCATCTTGGACTGAGCAGCCGAGGTCATGACGAGATCGATGTCGCTGAGTGCCACGGACATGGCCTTACCTCGAATCTGGAATCTTGCTGAAGGGAGGCCGAACGGCAGAGGCGCCGCTCGAACCGGGACTGTGTGGCATTCAAGCTAGCACAGGCGCCGCGGGTATTTCCATGGAGCACGCTCGGGTTTTAGCAGGCGGCTAACCCCGGTGCCGAGGTCAGATCTCGATCATTTCGAAGTCTTCCTTACCTGCGCCGCACTCCGGGCACAGCCAGTTAGCGGGCACATCCTCCCAGCGTGTCCCAGGCGGGATGTCATCGTCGGGCCAGCCCTCCGCCTCGTCGTAGATCAGCCCACAGACGACACACATGTACCGCTTCATCAACCAAACTCCGGAGGATTTGCAACGGCCGCAAGGGCGGCCAGGACGCCGTTGAGGCACGCAAGAATCAGGCAATCGGGCAGGGTTTTCAACCGGGGCCATAGCCCAGCGGCGGCGCGCCGGTTGCCAGAAGGCCCCAGCAACCAGACAATGCCGGGCGACATCATGCCCCCGGTGGCGCCGCCGTCGGCCCACCAGACGGCGCTCCGGTCAACAACCGGCGGCACGCGCCCCGGCTCTCATCCGAATCCCTCGAAGGAGATCAAGCATGTCCCGTTCCCACGACCTCTTCGCCGCAGCCCAGCGCCACATCCCGGGCGGGGTCAACTCGCCGGTCAGGGCCTTCCGCGGGGTCGGAGGGGACCCGGTGTTCTTTGAGTCCGCCGCCGGTGCCTACGTGACCGACGCTGACGGCAAGCGCTACATCGATTATGTCGGCTCCTGGGGTCCGATGATCCTTGGTCACGCCCATCCGGCGGTGATCGCGGCAGTCACCGAACGGGTCGCCAAAGGGCTCTCGTTTGGTGCCCCGACCGAACTGGAGACGCGCATGGCGGACCTGGTCTGCGAACTGGTGCCCAGTCTAGAGATGGTCCGTATGACCAGCTCCGGCACCGAGGCGACCATGAGCGCCCTGCGCCTGGCCCGTGGCTTCACCGGGCGCGAGAAGGTCGTGAAGTTCGAGGGCAACTATCATGGCCACGTGGATTCGCTGCTGGTCAAGGCCGGCTCGGGCATGTTGACCCTCGGCGAACCCAGTTCCCCCGGGGTACCGGCCGGCCTGGCAGAACTGACCGTTACCCTGACCTACAACGACCTGGACCAGGTCCGCGATACCTTCGCCCGCCTTGGCGCGGAGATCGCCTGCATCATCGTCGAGCCGGTGGCCGGCAACATGAACTGTATTCCGCCGCTACCAGGCTTTTTGGAGGGATTGCGCGAGGTCTGCGACCAGCATGGCGCGGTGCTGATCTTCGACGAAGTCATGACTGGCTTTCGCGTTGCCCGCGGCGGCGCTCAGGAACTCTACGGGGTCACCCCCGACCTCACGACCCTGGGCAAGGTCATCGGCGGCGGCATGCCAGTGGGCGCCTTCGGGGGTCGCGGCGACATCATGGCGCATATCTCGCCGCTCGGGCCCGTCTATCAGGCCGGCACGCTATCCGGCAACCCGATCGCGATGACCGCCGGGCTCAAGACCCTGGAACTGCTCTCCGCCCCCGGCTTCTACGAGGAGCTGACCGCGCGCACCGCGGCGTTGACCGACGGCCTGATGCAGCGCGCGCAGGATGCCGGCGTCCCCCTGGCCACCAACCGCGCCGGCGCCATGTTCGGTCTGTTCTTCAGCACGGCCGAGCAGGTCACCAGCTACGCCGATGCCACCGCGTGCAACCAGCAGCAGTTTCGGGCCTTCTTCCACGGGATGTTGGAACGCGGCGTCTACCTCGCCCCCTCGGCCTTCGAGGCCGGCTTCGTCTCGGCCGCCCATGGCGACGCGGAAATCGAGGCCACCCTCGCGGCGGCAGCGGAGGCCTTCTCCCTGGTCGCAGCCTGAGGCGGCGGCCCCGTGATTCCGGCCGATATGGTCACCCCGATGGCGATCAGGAGGGCAATCAGTGTCCGCTCCGGGTCCGCGTGCCCACCGGCCGGCGCCGCCCAGCCGCAGCGGCGGTCGCTGGCGCTGACGGGACTGCCAGCGAACCACCACCGCGGCCACTGACGCCCACAACAGCTCAGCGGCCGGCAAGCAAGCGCATCCACAGTCGTTAATGGAAGCCCTGGTCAAGGCCCTGCTCGCCTGGGTGGCAGCCTATCCAGGCTGGGCCTACCTGGTTGTCTTTCTCAGCGCCGCGGCCGAATCCCTGGCGGTCATCGGGATGCTCGTCCCGGGGGTGGTGATCCTGCTCGGGGCCGGCGCGCTGATCGCCACCGGCAGCCTCGCCTTCTGGCCCACCTGTCTCGCCGCCATTGGCGGTGCCGTGGCGGGCGATGGACTGAGCTACTGGCTGGGCCGACACTATCGCGGACGTATCCGCCGTTTCTGGCCCTTCAGCCGGTATCCGCAGCAGCTCGAGCGCGGTATCGCCTTCTGCGAGCGATTCGGCATCCGCAGCGTGATGTTCGGGCGCTTTTTTGGCCCCGGGCGCGCCGTGATTCCGCTGGTCGCTGGCATGCTCGAGATGCCCCCGCGCCGGTTTCTGATCGCCAACATCAGTTCTGCCATGGCCTGGGGACCGGCCTACCTGGCCCCCGGCATTGTCTTCGGCGCCTCGCTCAAACTCGCCGCCGAGGCGGCCACCCGCCTGGCCCTGCTGCTGGTGCTGCTGGTCGGCCTGCTCTGGCTCAGCGTCTGGGCCGCCCACCGGCTCTATCGGCTGCTCAGCCCCCACGCCAGCGCCTGGGTGCGGGACATCTTGCGCTGGGCCGATGTGCACCCGACGGTGGGACGCCTGGCCCAGGCCCTGGCCGATCCAGGCCACCCCGATGCCGCCACCCTGACCGCGCTGGCGGCCCTGCTCCTGGGCGCAACCGGGGTCCTCGGCATCAGCATCGGCGCTGGCTTGTTCGGCGCTCAGTACCTGATGGTCAATCAGTTCACCCTCGACCTCGGCCAGAGCCTGCACACCCCACTCGCCGACCACCTCATGGCCGGCCTCAACCGGCTCGGCACGACCACGCTGCTGCTGCCGCTGACGCTGGTGCTGTTCACCTATCTGACCCGCTCCGACCAGGGTCGCGAGGCAAATTACTGGCTGGCCGCGATGAGCTTTGCCGTGGTCGCGACACCGACCCTGGGACTGTTGCTGCGCGTCCAGCGCCCAGACCTGGGGCTGCTGCTGACCTGGCCCTGGTCATTCCCGAGCGCGCCGGTCCTGGCCGCGACGGTCGCCTATGGCTTCCTTGCCGTGCTGCTGTCTCACGGCGGGTCGCCCCGCTGGCGCTGGCTGCCCTACGCGATGGCCGCGGTCCTGATCGTCGGGGTCGCCAGCGCCCGCCTGTATTTCGGCACTGAATGGTTAACCGACGTGGTTGGCTCCGCTGCCCTTGGGCTGGCCTGGATCGCCGCCCTCGGGCTGGCCCTGCGCCGCCATACGCGCGATACGCCACACCGCGCCGCCCTCGGCGCGATCCTGCTGCTCACCGGGTTCGTCGCCTTCGGCCTCGGCAGCCTGTACCGCCACCCGGTGGACCTGGCCGCCTTCACCCCGGGCCGCCCACCCTGCTACGTGGATGCCAAGGCCTGGCAGCAACGGGCCGACCTGCCCATCGCGACCCATCGCCAAGATCTCTGGCAGCGCAGCGAGCGTCCGTTCGATGTCCAATATGCCGGCCCGCTTGCGGCGCTCGCTCAGGCCCTGACGCAGGCTGGCTGGCAGCCAGCACCGATGCTCGGCTGGGACAACGCCATCAAACTGCTATCGCCATCGCTGCCAATCACCGATCTGCCGGTGGTGCCCCATGTGCACGACGGTCATCACGAGGCCTTGACCATGGTCCGTGACCAAGGCCCGGACCAGCGCCTGGTGCTGCGTCTATGGGCGGCGGAGTGCCGGATCAGTGCCGACATCCCACTCTGGATCGGCAACGTGACCCGCTTAGGCAAGGACCGCATTCTCGACCTCCTCGCCCTGCCGATCACCCGCCCGCTAACCGCGGCCGGTCGCGCGACCCTGGCCGGGGATCTCGCCCGGTCGCCGGCAATCGCGCTCGATCCAGGCGATCCACTGTTGCTTGCCGCGCCTGCTACCGTCCTGCTCCCCGCCGCGCCGGGGATCGATTCAGCGCCGTCGCCGACGACGCCGCCAGTGCGCCCGCCAGCCACCAGGTAGCCAGCGCGAAGCCGGCCGTCCCCAGCGCGGTCAGGGACTGCTCCAGCCAGTGGATCGCGAGTGACCGCGACGCCATGATCGCGATCGGGGGCAGGGCAAAGAGCATGGCCAGGTTGAGCGCGAACAGGGTCGCGGCCGCCCACAGCCGCCGCCTGACGGCAGCCAGGATCAGCAGGCTACTGAGGCTCAGGTTGCCCAGGGTAGTCAGGATCAGCAGCGGCAGGAACCAGCCGCGCTCGACCCCGAGTCCCCAGGTCCGCAGAGCAGCGACGCCAACGGCGCCGAGGATCACAAGCAGCGCCACGCGCGCCGCCAGCGGCCCGGGCCGCACGCCGGGCGCGGCACGCAGCGCGCCCCACACTCCCGCCGCCAGCAGCATGAAGCCCGGGCCGAGCAAGGGAAACAGGGCCGCTGACAGCCAGGTCAGATCGACCCCGCCGATGGCCATCAAGAGTTTCCACAGGGCCTTGGCGAGCCCGCCGAAGACAATCAGCACCGACCCCATCCAGCCCAGCCAGGCCAGCGACGGGGCACGCCGCTGCACCAACCGGGCCAGCAGTGCAAAGGCCAGCGCACCGAACAAGACTGGCAGGAAATTGAACAGGGCAAGGGGCAGCGTGAACTCGGGCATGCTGGCAAACGGCTCCGGGCATCACCGCGACGCCGTCGGCGGCCCTGGTTGCAGAGCGGGGGGATCGGGCGCGGGATGCCCTCGCAATCCAAGCACACATCCGGCAGGCGGCCATCGGCGCGGGCTGCCGAAGCGGGCCGATCCCGTTACACTAAGGAGCTTTTTGTACCAGCCCCCGATGATCCTGACCATGGCCTCCGATCAGCCCCGCGCGCCAACCGCGGATGCGGCGCCGTCACCAGCCTTCTGCTGGCCCGTGCGAGTGTACTACGAGGATACCGACGCGGGCGGTGTGGTCTATCACGCCCGTTACCTGTACTTCATGGAGCGGGCGCGCACCGAGTGGCTGCGCTGCCTCGGCTTCGAGCAGGACGCCCTGCGCACTGAGCACGGGGTGCTGTTCGCCGTGCGCCGGATGTCCCTGGACTTTCTGCGCCCGGCCCGCTTCAACGACCAGCTGGCGATTGGCGCGGCCCTGACCGGCCACGGCCGCGCCAGTATCGATTTCGCCCAACAGGTGCGGCGCCGTACCGATGGCATCCTGTGCTGCCGGGCGACCGTCAATGTGGCCTGCCTGGAGGCGACCAGCCTGCGCCCAGCCCGCATCCCCCCCCCAATCCTGGAGGCAGTCGCCGCGACCTCGCCTGCTGAGCCCGCGGAGACCGCCCATGGGAGCTGATTTCTCGCTGCTGGATCTGATCATTCATGCCGGGTTGGTAGTGCAGCTCGTGCTGCTAATCCTGGTGGCCACCTCGGTGCTCTCCTGGGCGGTCATCTTTGAACGTGGCCGCGTGCTCCGCCGGGCCCGCCAGGCGGCAGCCGGTTTCGAGCAGCGATTCTGGTCCGGCGGCGATCTCAGCGAGTTGTATCGCGAACTCGGCGGCGAAGAACGGCGCCTGGTTGGACTGGCCACGATCTTTCGCCAAGGGTTTCGGGAATATGTCCGCCTGCGCAAGGTGGACCAGGACACCACCGAGGCTGTGCTCCAGGGGGCCGAACGCTCGATGCGGGTGGCCCTGAGCCGGGAACTGGGCCGGTTGGAACAGCACCTGCCGTTCCTCGCCACGGTGGGGTCGGTTAGCCCCTACCTCGGCCTGTTCGGCACCGTCTGGGGCATCATGGACTCCTTCAGCGCCCTCGGCTCGGTGCAGCAGGCGACCCTGGCAATGGTGGCCCCAGGCATCTCCGGGGCGCTCGTCTCTACCGCCATCGGCCTGTTCGCAGCCATCCCGGCCACCATCCTCTATAACCGCTACGCGAGTCAGGTCGAGCGGCTGCACAACCGCTACGAGGAGTTTATGGAAGAGTTCGCGATCCTGCTGCAGCGCCAAGGCCGTGCGCCATTATGAATCAGCTCGACCGCCGGCGGCGCCAGCGGGGTCCGCGGCCGCTCACCCAGATCAACATCGTCCCCTATGTGGACGTGATGTTCGTGCTGTTGGTGGCCTTCATGATCACCGCCCCGCTGATTACCCAGGGGGTCAAGGTGGAACTGCCCCAGGCGCAGGCGGCACCGCAGCCTGGCGAAGGCGAGGCCCCGGTGGTGATCCATATCGACCAGTTCGGCGACACCTATGTCGATCTCGGCGACGTCGACCTGCTGCCAGTGGATCAACTGCAGCTCTACGAGCGTCTGCTTCCGGTGTTCGAGCGCGCGCCTCACACGCAGATCCTGGTGCGCGCCGATGCCGCGGTGAGCTATGGCATCGTCGTCGATGCCATGGTGGCGGCCCAGGCCGCCGGGGCTAGCAGCGTCGGGCTGATCACCCAGCCCCCCACCGAGCGGCGACGCTAATCAGGGCATCATGCGGGAACTGCTGCGACGCGATTCCCCGGACCTGCAGTGGTCGGTGCTGCTCCATGTGGTCCTGCTGGTATTGATCGTCACCAGCGGTCACTGGCTGCCGGCGCCCACCGCCACGGTTGGCGATCCCGGTGAGACCGTGCAGGCGCGCCTGGGCAGTACGCCCGAGATCGCGCAGCGCATCGATGCATTGCGGGCAGCGGCCGGCGCCCAGCCCGAGCCCGCCGCGGTGCGCGACGAGGAACTGGCACAGCAGCGCGCGGCCGAGCAGGCCCGCCAGCGTCAAGCCGAGCTGGAGCAGGAACAGGCAGCTGAGCAGGCCCGCCAGCGCCAGGCAGAACTGGAACAGGAACAGGCGGCCGAGCTGGAACGTCAACGGCAGGCAGAACTGGAGCAGCAGCGCGCGACCGAGCAGGCGCGCCGGGAGGCAGAGGAAGCGGTGCGCCGACGTACCGCGGAGGAGGCCGCCCGCCGCGCCGCCGAGGCGCAACGACGCGAGGCCGAAGTGGCCGAGCGGCAACGGCAGGCGGCCGCGGCTGAGCGCCGCGAACGCGAGGAGCAGGCGCGCGCGGAGGCAGCCGCCGAGGCGCGCCGCGCCGCCGAGGCAGCGGCCCAACTGGAGGCGCAACGGGCGGCGATCCGGGCGGCCGAGCAGCGCGAGCAGGCGCGCATCGAGGCGGAACGCGCCGCGCGGGAGCGGGAGCTGCAGGCGGCCCTAACGCGCGAGATCGAGGCCGAACTGGCCGCCGATGTTGCTGCCCAGCGCCGGCCGGGGCGGGGCCAACCAGGCGAAGCGCGCGGCGACCTGACCGCCACGGCACCCGCTGCGAACGTGCGCGCCCAGCTCGCCAATCGCTGGGTACCGGCCATCCAGAGCCGGGTCAGCCGCTTCTGGGTGCGCCCCGCCGGGACCAGTCAGGAGTTCACCACCCTGGTCAACCTGCGGCTGCAACCCGGTGGCCATGTCGTCACCGGCAGCGTGCGCGTGCTCGAGGGCAGCGGTTCGGCCGCCTTCGATCAGTCCGTGGTTCGAGCCATCTACGAGGCCTCTCCGCTGCCGGTGCCGAGCGGCGACGAGTTCCAGATCTTCCGCGACTTCAACTTCCGGTTCCGGCCCGGAAGCTGATCAAGCATCCTGCTGATCGGGCGGCGGGCAGCTACCCGGTTGCGCTCGCGCTGGCTGCCGCCAACCCATCGTCGACCTCATCGGAGAACCACATCATGACCCCATTGCCAGTCACCTGGGGTGGCCGCTCCGGTAACGCGGCCCCGCGAACCTGGTCCGTCCCGACCTTGCGCCGGGTACTGAGGCGGGTCCTGCGCCCGGTCCTCGTCGCATGCTACCAGCAGCTCCAACAGCCGCGCTGGCGCGCCCGTGCACTTGTACCAGGGCTCGGCATCCTGATCTGGATGCTGTTGGCCAGCGCCCCGGCCAGCGCCCGGCTCACCATCGAGATCACCGGTGGGGTCGAGGGCGCGCAGCCCATCGCCGTAGTGCCCTTCGGCGAGGTGGAAGGCGCCCGCCCGGAGGTGGCCATCGCCGAGGTGATCGCTGCTGACCTTGCCCGCAGCGGGCGCTTTCGCCCCATGCCCCGGCGCACGATGCTAGTTACCCCCAACCGCCAGGAAGACGTGGACTTCCGCGAGTGGGAACTGCTTGGCATGAACAATCTGGTCATCGGGCAGGTCGCGCCTGGCGCCGGCGGCGGCTATTCCATCCGCTTCACCCTGTTCGATGTCTTTAGCGGCAAGACGCTGCTGACCAATTCGGTTCAGGCTAGCGAGCGCGGTCTGCGCAATGCCGCCCACCGCATCGCCGATGCCATCTATGAGAACCTCACCGGCGAGCCTGGGGTGTTCGCCACCCGCATCGCCTATGTGGCAGCCAGCGGGCGTGGCAGCGGAGCGCGGGTCGCGCTGCGGGTGGCCGATGCCGATGGCCACCATCCGCAGACCGTGGTGGACTCCTCCGAACCGCTGATGTCGCCAGCCTGGGCACCAGACGGGCAGCGCCTCGCCTATGTCTCCTTCGAGGGCCGACGCTCGTCGATCTTCGTCCAGGATCTCGCCAGCGGCCGACGCGAGCGGGTCGCCAGCTATCCGGGCATGAACAGCGCACCCAGCTTCTCTCCGGACGGCCGTAAGCTGGCCATGAGCCTGTCCAAGGACGGCAATCCGGAGATCTATGTGCTCGACCTCGGCAGTCGCGAACTGACGCGGATCACCGAGCATTTCGCCATCGATACCGAGCCATCCTGGGCGCCGGATGGCAGCCATCTCCTGTTCACCTCCGACCGCGGCGGACGCCCGCAGATCTACCGGGTCGCGGCCACCGGCGGGCCAGCCCAGCGCGTAACCTTTACCGGCGACTACAATGCCGCCGCGTCCTATTCGCCGAACGGGCGCCAGATTGCGATGATCACCCGCGTCAGCGGCGCCTTTCGCGTCGCCCTCACCGATGCCAACGGTGGCGGCCAGCGCCTGCTCAGCGCCGGCAGCCTGGACGAGTCGCCCTGCTTTGCACCCAATGGCAGCATGATAATCTACGCCAGTCAAAGCCATGGCCGCGGCGTGCTGGCCGTCGCCCCGATCACCGGCGGGGCCGGCCAGCGCCTGTCGCAAGACACCGGCGAGGTCCGCGAGCCGGCCTGGTCACCGCTGCTCCGCTAGCGAGGCAGACGCCCCGCCATGTTCTATCGCCGACAAGCGATTGAAAATCCAGAAACTCCGGCAACCGCGTCGGTGAGTTAGGGGCCGATTTCCGGCCAGTATGGCCGATCGATCGGCACCTCCCCAAGGACGCGTTGGCTGCGTCCGTCAGCGTTGCCGCCACCCTGCGCCTATTCCCTTGATGTCGGCAGAAGACCATGTTGAACCCGCGCTTGCGCCCGCTCCCCCTGTTGCTCGTCGCGGCCCTCGGTCTAGGGGGCTGTCCGAGCGCGCCGCCGCGCCAGCCCGAACCCGAGCCAGTGCCGCAACCACGCCCGGGCGACCTCCGCACCCTCGGCCCGCGCACCGATACCGATACCCGACCCATACCGATCACCGAACCGGTGCGTTCACCGCTGGATGATCCCGCCGGACCGCTGTATCGCAAGGTCGTGTATTTCGACTACGACGTCGCCGAGATCAAGCCCCAATACACCGACCTATTGCGCACCCACGCCGGTTACATCTATCAAACGCCCGGGGTCCGGGTGACCCTGGAGGGTCATACCGACGAGCGAGGAACCCGTGCCTACAACCTGGCCCTGGGTGAACGCCGCGCCGATGCGGTACGCCGCTTTCTGGTTGCCGAGGGGGTGCCAGTGGACCGGCTCACCACGCTCAGCTACGGGGAGGAGCGGCCGGCAGACCCGGGCCAAGGCGAACAGTCTTGGGCGTTGAACCGGCGGGTCGAACTGGTGTACTGAGCCGGTCCGGCTTGCAGCCTATCTCCACCTGCCGGTCCCGCACGCCGCCCCCGTTATCCAGACCATCGCCGTCAGTCACAGTCCGTCGCCACCGCACGCCCGAGACCCATCCACAGCAGCCAGCTACAACCACCGCTCCGACGCACCCAACTGCTATGAAGATCACCCGCATACCCGCAAGCAAACGCCTCCCCCGCCGGCTGGCCGCGGTTGCCCTCGGCGCCAGCCTGCCGCTGGCCGGCCCGCTGCAGGCTCAGGACCTGGCCACGGACCATGATGCCCGCCTTGGCCGCCTGGAGCGGATGCTGGGCGAGCAGACCCTGTCGGATCTGGTCCTGCAGATCCAGAGTCTGCAACAAGAGGTTCAGGAACTGCGGGGGCTGGTAGAGATGCACGAATATCGGCTACAACAGGTCACTCCCCGCTTCGGCAGCGCGCCGCGGGTCAGCATGGAGCCGCCGCGACCGCTGCTGCCCGGCGACCCTGGGGCCGGGGAGGATGCGGCCACCGACACCACCCCTAGCAGCAACGCGGATGCACCACCCGCGCTCCCCGGTGCCAGTGCGCGCGGCGGCTCCGGCCTGCTCGGCCTACCCGCACCCGAGACCCTGGGCGGGGGTGAGCGCGACGGCTATCTGGAAGCCTTCGAACTGCTCAAGGCGCGCGACTATCCCGCCGCCAGGACCGCCTTCGAGGGACTGCTAGCCCGCTATCCCGAGGGTCAGTATGCCGACAGCGCCCGCTATTGGCTGGGCGAGATCGCCTATCTGGCGCAGGACTACCCCACCGCAGCGGACCATTTCAGCCGCCTGATCCGCGACCACCCGGCCAGCGACAAGCTGGCCACCGCGCTGCTGAAGCTCGGCTACGTCTACGATGAGCAGGAGGATAAGGCGCGTGCCCGCGAGACCCTGCGCGAGGTCATCGCCCGCTTCCCAGACAGCACCGAGGCCAGCCTGGCGGCCGGCCGGCTGGAGCGGCTACGCTGAGCCGTACCCTGCCCACGCCGGGGACGCCGGCCCTGCTCGCACGCATCCCCGAAGCGGTGCAGCATCCCCGCCGCCGTGGCGAGCGCGCCGCCTATATCGCCGGCCTCGATCCGGTGCACGATTGCCAAGAGATCGGCCTGCTGCTGGCGTGCTTCGAGTTCCCCTGGGACACTCAGCGTGCCCTGGAACTGGCCCTGCTGCGGGTGTTCGGGGTCGCTAAGGGCACCCCGCTGCTGGTGGCCACCGGCGAACTGCTGCACCGGCCGCAGAAACGCTACGATGACACCGTGCTGCTGCTCGCCGAGGTCTTAGAGAACGGCTACGACCATCCGCGCGGCCGCGCCGCGCTGCGGCGCATCAATCAGCAGCATCATCGCCACGCGATTCCCAACGACGAATACCTCTATACCCTCTCCACCTTCATCTTCGAGCCGATCCGCTGGAACGCCCGCTTCGGATGGCGCCCGCTGACCGCGCTGGAATGTCAGGCGACCTATGCGCTGTGGCGGGAGATTGGGCGGCGGCTCGGCATCCGCGACATCCCCACCAGCTACGCGGCCTTCGAGCAGTTCAACCTGGCTTACGAACGGGCGCAGTTCCGCTATGCGGCAGACAACCACCGGCTGGTGCTGGCGACCCGCAACCTGATGCTGGGCTGGTTCTTGCCACGCTGGCTGTGGCCGCTCGGGGCACCGGTGATCCATGCCCTGATCGATCCACCCATGCTGGCCGCTGCCGGGATCGCCCCAGCACCGCGCTGGCTGCAGCGACTGGCACATGGGCTGTTGCGCGCCCGGGCACGGCTGCTGGCTCGCCTGCCGCCACGGCGCCAGCCGCGCCTGCTGACCCAAGTCAGCACCCGCACCTATCCGCGAGGTTACCAGATCGAGGCTCTGGGGGCCGATCGCGGCAGACCGACCTGACCCTGGCCCCTTAGTACGCGGGCGCCGGGGCGGCGAAGGTGCTGGGATAGTTGGCCAGCATCCAATCGCGCACCTGTGCGGTCAGGGCCTTGGGCGGTTGGCCCACGGTGGCGATCGGCGGCCCGATGCGCAGCCGGATGGTTCCCGGCCGACGCAACAATGAGCGTGCCGGCCAGCAATCGCCGCTATTGTGCACGATGGGCAGAATGTCGACACCGGCGCGGGCGGCGAGCATGGCCCCACCAGCATTGAAGTTGCCCAGAGTGGCCGGCGGCTGGCGGGTGCCCTCAGGGTAGATCACCACACTGATGCCTGCCTGCAGGCGGGCCTGGCCCATCCGCAGGATGGTCTTCAGGGCATCGGCGCCACGGCCCCGGTCGATGGCGATGGGCCGCAGCAGGGCCAGGCCCCAGCCGAAGAACGGCACCCACAGCAATTCCCGCTTGAGGATGGTCGCCTGCGGGCTGATCAGCAGTTGCAGATAGAAGGTCTCCCACTGGCTTTGGTGATTGGACATCACCACCACCGGCCGATCGCCCGGGAGATGCTCCAGCCCCTCTACCTCGATCTGCACGCCATTGAGGTGCCGCAGCAACCACATGCTGGCCCGCGACCACAGGTTGACGAAGCGGTAGCGTGCAGGGAAGTCCAGAAAGGGCGCCACCGCCAAGCTGAGGATGCTATGGCCGATGCCGATTGCGTTATAGATAAGAAAGAACAGCAGACTGCGCAGCCAGACCGCCGGACCCGGGCCGCGCCCTCGACTCATAACGGCCACCAATAGACGAGCTGCAGCAGAAACAGCAGACTGATCAGGGCGCAGCCGATTGCGATGGTTACCTGCCGGCGGGTACGCGCACCGGCCACCCAGCCCTGCACCGCCAGGCCGGCACCGATGGCATTGGCAACCAGACCGAACTCGGCCACGGTCAGCAGGGTGAGCAGAGGCAGGCCGGTGGTGCGACCGCCATCACCACGGCCGCCAAAGAAAAGTATCGCCATCAGCGGCAATGACAGGGCCAACGCAATTAGCGGGAAGTTGTTCCGGTTCATCGGCAACAGCAGGATGCGCAGAGCAGCACGGGAGGCGCCACAACGGGGCCAGGCGCAAAGACGTCCGCAGGGTCGCGGCAGGCCGCCGCCACGCCGGCAGTGACCGCCGGCAACCGACGGGCCGCAGCCGGGAATGCAGCCAGGTCAGGCTGGCTCCCGACCAGCGACCGCCCTGCCCACTGACGCCCGCATCCGGGGCATCAGGCATCGCCCGCGGCCAGGGCATCCAGGTATTTCTCGGCGTCCAGGGCAGCCATGCAGCCGGACCCGGCAGAGGTGATCGCCTGGCGGTAGACATGATCCATCACGTCGCCAGCGGCAAAGACACCCGGCACCGAAGTGGCTGTGGCATTGCCGTCGGTCCCGCTGCGCACCCGAATGTAGCCCCCGGCCATGTCCAGTTGGTCGGCGAACAACTGGGTGTTGGGATGATGGCCGATGGCAATGAACACGCCATGCAGGTCGATTTCCTTGCTGGTGCCATCCTGGACATGGCGAATACGGATACCAGTAACCCCGCTGGCATCGCCGAGCACCTCGTCGAGGACCTGCTTCCATTCCAGTCGCACGTTGCCATGCTCAGCCTTGGCTAGCAACTGTTTCTGCAGAATCTTCTCTGCCCGCAGGGCATCGCGGCGATGGACCAGGGTTACCTCAGCGGCGATATTGGACAGATACAGCGCCTCCTCCACCGCGGTGTTGCCGCCACCAATGACGGCCACCTTTTGGTTGCGGTAAAAGAAACCATCGCAAGTGGCGCAGGCAGACACACCGCGGCCGCGGAATTGCTCCTCCGACGGCAATCCCAAATATTTGGCGCTGGCACCGGTGGCGATGATCAGGGCATCGCAGGTATAGACCGCACTGTCGCCAGTGAGGCGGAAAGGACGCTGCGCGAGGTCCGCCTGCTGGATGTGATCGGACACCAGCTCAGTCTCGAAGCGCTCGGCGTGGCGGCGCATCCGCTCCATCAGCTCTGGCCCCTGGACGCCGTCAGGATCGCCGGGCCAGTTGTCCACGTCGGTGGTGGTCATCAACTGACCACCCTGCTCCAGCCCGGTAACCAGCACCGGGCTAAGGTTGGCACGGGCAGCATAGACGGCAGCGGCATAACCGGCCGGGCCGGAACCCAGAATCAGCAACCGGCAATGTTTCGTTTCGCTCATGATGACTTCCAGAGAGGCGGACAGGGGAAGGGCGCAAGACAGCTTCGGCAGAACGGCAGCCGGTGACACCCGCCAGCCCCGACCGCGCGCACAAGTTAGGACAACCCCGCGCTGGGTGCATGGTACGTTGCCCACAGCGGGTGGTAAAGGCAGGCCGGCGCGCCCGCGTCAGGTCCGGCGACAACGCCTCAGGAACGGCCTCGGGGATTGCTGTGACGCAGACAAGCGCAGCGGGCGAGGCTCGGTGGCCCTAGTCTCCAGCACCTCGACCACCGCGTAGACTCAACCCGAGGAACCGGCGATAAGGCTATAATCCGGTGAAGCTTCAGGAGGTGACCGTGAGCCAGGCAACCCGCGCCGGACAACTGACCTTTACCGACTATCTTGATCGTGCCTGGCGCGAGGCGGCGCTCTGGGCGCTGGTCGCGCTGGCGCTCTACCTGGTGGTCGCGCTGGCCACCTGGTCGCCGGAAGACCCCGGCTGGTCGTATACCGGCAGCGATACCCTGGTACGCAACGCCGCAGGCCCTTTCGGTGCCTGGTTCGCCGATCTCACCCTGTTCCTGTTCGGCCTGTTTGCCTACCTGCTGCCCCTGACCGTGGCCTGGAGCGCCTATCTGGTGTTCCGCCAGCGGGTGCCAGAGCCAGAGACCAAACTCTACTGGCTGGTACTGCGCTGGATCGGCTTCCTGTTCATCCTGGTGGCCGGCTCGGCCCTGGCCTCGATGCAGTTCCCGGAGTTCGCCCCGGCGCTGGCCCCGACCCTGCCCAACGGGGTTGGCGGCGGGCTCGGGCTGCTGGCCGGCGAACAGGCCGCCGCCACCTTCGGGGCTACCGGTGGCTCGCTGTTTCTCGGCGGCCTGATCCTGGCCGGCTTCACCCTGTTCACTGGCCTCTCCCCGGTCGCGATGGTCGATGCCCTGGGTGGGCTGACCCTCAGCCTGCTGCGGCTGCCATTCCGCGCACTGTGGTTGGTGCTGGGGGCGGTCGGCGGAGTCTGCGTCGCCAGCCTGGACTGGGTACGCACACCCTGGTTCCGTACCCCGCCGGACCGGCACCACAGCGTCGGCGACGCCGGGCACGGCTCGGACAGCGCCAGCCAGCTGGACGGCGATGACTGGGTCGATCCGCGGTCGCTGCTAGACCAGGAGCGCTATCCCTACCCCTTGCCAGAGGCCTATGCCGATCCCGACTTCGATCCGGCGTCAACCCCGATGCGCCCCGATGGTGCCGCCCCCGACCGGGACGCCGACAGGATTACCCGGCAATCCGACCTGGCACCAGCCGCCCTGCCCGCACCCGCGGCGGCGGAACCGACGCCGGCAGCACCACCGCGACCGGCAGCGGCACCGGCGCTGGCAGGTTCCGGCCTGCTGCAGCGCCCGCCGGCCACGGCCGTGCCGGCGGCGGCGACCGCGCGCCCGCACCCACCCCGTCCCGATGTCCGCCCACCGCTCGAGCTGCTGGATGCACCTCGTCGCAGCGGTCGGGCCATCAGCCACGAGCAACTGGAGGGCATGTCGCGCGACCTGGAGGCACGGCTAGCCGAGTTCGGCGTAGTCGCCCAGGTGGTCGAGGTGCATCCCGGACCGGTGGTGGCCCTGTTCGAACTGGAGCTGGCGCCCGGGGTCAAGGTCAGCAAGATCACCGGTCTGGCCAAAGACCTCGCGCGCGCGCTGTCGAAGGTCAGCGTGCGCGTGGTCGAGGTGATCCCGGGCAAGTCGGTGATTGGTCTGGAGGTGCCCAACGATACCCGTGAGATGGTGGTCTTACGCGAGATCCTGGCCGCGCCGGTCTATCAGGAGGCCAAATCCCCGCTCACCATCGGCATGGGCACCAATATCTCCGGCGAGCCGGTGGTGGCCGACCTCGGGCGGATGCCCCATGCGCTGATCGCCGGCACCACCGGCTCGGGCAAGTCGGTGGCCATCAACGCGGTGATCCTGAGCCTGGTCTACAAGGCCAGCGCGGCGGATGTGCGTCTGATCATGGTCGACCCCAAGATGCTCGAACTCTCGGTCTACGAGGGCATCCCGCACCTGCTTACGCCGGTGGTGACCGATATGAAGGAGGCCGCCAACGCCCTGCGCTGGTGTGTCGGCGAGATGGAGCGGCGCTACAAACTCATGGCCCGCCTGGGGGTACGCAACATCGCCGGCTACAACCGTAAGGTACTCGATGCCATTGCCGCCGGGGAGCCCATCGCGGACCCCCTGTTCAATCCTGCCGAGGCGATCGACCCGCAACAAGCGCCACCGACCCTGGAGAAGCTGCCCTATATCGTCGTCGTCATCGACGAACTCGCCGACATGATGATGGTGGTGGGCAAGAAGGTGGAGGAACTCATTGCTCGGCTGGCGCAGAAGGCACGCGCCTCCGGCATCCATCTATTACTGGCCACCCAGCGCCCCTCGGTCGATGTACTGACCGGCCTGATCAAGGCCAATATCCCCACCCGCATCGCCTTCAAGGTCTCGGCGCGAGTCGACTCGCGCACGGTACTCGACCAGATGGGCGCCGAGCATCTGCTCGGGCACGGCGACATGCTCTATCTGCCGCCCGGCGGCAGCATCCCGCAGCGTGTCCATGGCGCCTTCGTCGATGACCACGAAGTCCATCGCGTGGTCAACTTCCTCAAGGAGCAGGGTCCGCCGGACTATATCAATACCATCCTGCAGGAGCCCGGCGAGCATCTGCCGGGCATCGATCCGGAACCCCGCGGCGGCGGCGATACCGAGGGTACCGACCCGCTGTTCGACGAGGCCGTGCAGATCGTCTGCGAGAGCCGCCGCGCCTCGATCTCCGGGGTCCAGCGGCGGCTGAAGATCGGCTATAACCGCGCCGCCCGGATGATCGAGGAGATGGAACGCATCGGCATCGTCGGCCCGGCCGAAACCAACGGCAACCGCGAGGTCCTGGCCCCGCCGCCGGTGGCCGACTGAAGGCCTGCGACGCCGGTTTCACCCCCCATCTTCTGCATTGATCTGCGCCCATCTGCGCCATCTAGCGCATAACCCTGCAGATGATACAGGCGTCCGCAGATGGGTGAACACGCAGCGTCGTACGGAGCAGGAGAACGGCCGCGGACAACGACTGGCATCGGCTCGCGATTCAAGACCTGCCGGGAAGCGGCAGCAGAGGCGCTGCTAGTGGCCAGGATAGGCTGCGCGACGGGCTCAGGCAGCTACCTCGGGATGATCCGAGATCACCTTCGCCTCCGGATTGGGAAAGCGCTCGAACACCCAGCCCGGCAGCTTGCCCTGATGCGCCTGATGCAGCGCATCGGACTCCACCAGGATCAGCACTAGCACGGTCACCATGACCGGCAACAACCCAATCCCGATCGCCAGGGCGATGGCCGCCTCCTTCATGACCCCGCCATAGACATGCGCGGCCCAGGCCGCCACCGCGATCCCCACCAGCCCCAGCAGCACCAGGATGAACAGGCGGCTCCGGCGAGCGCTGACTTGCCAGTGGCACATCACAAACCAGGGATCGCGCTGGCGGGAACGACGCGCCCGCCACAGGCTGTAACCGAGTAGACCGAAAGAGATCACCGGAATGATGGCCATGACCCAGGGAAAACTGCCGGCCACCCCGCCAGCGGCAATGGCCATCAGGATATGATTACCGATCAGATTGGTTAGGAAGATCTCGTGCGGGACGCCCGCCTTGCGAGTCTCGTAATCGCTGACATCAAAGCGCATGGAAGGAAATTGACACAGGGGTGGGGCGGATGCGTCGCGGCAGCCTATAAGAAAGCACCGCCCTTGTCACGCGGGCGGCAGGGCCGACTTTGGGTAGACAGGATTGGGCGCGCCTGCACCGACGCGGCCCACCGCGTCCGGAGTTGCTAGCGGGTTCGGCGACCGGGGGGCCCGCCCCCGGGCTGGGACGGATCGGCGGGGAGAGCCGGCGCCGGCGGCTGGTGGGGTTGCGGCACGGCCAGGTGCAGACGCGCCCAGCGGGCCCGGCCCGGACCTGCCACTGCGGCGGCGGCGATCGCTGCTGGTTGGCCACCGAGATCGGCATCGTCGGCGCAACCGGGGCGTGCGCGAGCTGACCTGGCTACAGCACGCACTGCAGTAGGCATGCGCCGACCGCCTGTTGCTCCTCCATACAAGGGAAGCAATCGCTCTGGCATACTACCGTTCGACGATCGCGACATCCGGTGCGCGTCCACACAGCACCCAGACCGGGTATCCCACCCTGGAGACATCAATGAACTGGTATCTGGAAGTCCTGCGGAAATACAGCGTGTTCACTGGCCGCGCACGACGCAAGGAGTATTGGTTCTTTCAACTGTTCAATATCATCATCCTGATCGTGCTGGCGGTGCTCGATGCCAGCACTGGTACGCTACAACCGGAACTTGGCCTGGGTCTGCTGAGCGGTCTGTACTGGTTGGCCGTGCTGCTGCCAGGGCTCGCGGTCGCAGTGCGGCGCCTGCACGATACCAACCGCACCGGTTGGTGGCTGCTGCTGGTGCTGATCCCGCTGCTCGGTGGCATCATCCTGCTGGTCTTCATGCTACTGGACAGCCAGCCAGGCGAGAATCAGCACGGCCCCAATCCAAAAGGGGTGATGGCCTCGCCAGTCTAAGGCGATTTCCGTCAACTTTACAGACCATCTCACTGGTCTTGACGCCTGCCTTCGACGTCGTACTGGCGGTCGCCGATCTCATATCACGAGCGGCGAGCAGGTCGCGCAGAGGCCCACTGTTAAGGAGTCCTGAGGGCAATGTGTTCAGCTTGCACAAGGGGCAACCGCGGCACCGGGTTCGCTGGCGGGCATTGGCCAGGTCGGCAACGCTGTCGCCGGCGCTGCTAGCGGCACCTCGACCTGCGCGTGCATACCGACGGCGAGATCCAGCTCGGCGGGCAGGTCGACCTCGAACCGGCGGGTACCCTGCTCAGGGTCCAGTTCCGGCCAGGCACGGGTGACGGTCAAGGCCAGTGCAGGCGCGCCGGCAGCCGCCAGCCGGGCCTGTACTTGTTGTCCCGGGGCTAGGGCCAGGGCATGGGTCTCGCCGAGCACAAGCTGCAGCACCAGTCCGCTGAACAGCTCCAGCAGCGGCGCCCCCGCCGGCACCTCCACACCTTCGGCCACCGGATGCACACGCCAGACCCGGCCTGACCAGGGGGCACGCACCCCCACCCCGGCCTCCGGTGCCGGGTCAGCCGCCGCCCCGATGGCCGCCGGCGGGTCAATCCGCAGCAGCTCCTGGCCCGCTGATACGGCATCGCCAGGACGCACCACGCAGGCCAGTATCCGCCCGGCAACCGGGGCAGTCAGGATGGCAACGCGGGCCGGCCCGACCCGGGCGTCGACCGTTAGCACAGCGGACGCCGACCTGGCCGCCAACGCGGGCACACCGCCGGTTGCGACCGGTATGCCGGCACGCCGTTCGTACCAGCCCTGGGTCCGGAGCACGATGCGCACCAGCAGCAACATCACCGGCACCTCGATCAGGACCCCAACCACGGTCGCAAGCGCGGCGCCAGACTCGAAACCGAACAGGGCGATGGCGGTGGCCACCGCCAGCTCGAAGAAATTGCTGGTGCCGATCAGCGCCGAAGGACCGGCAATCGCGTGCGGCGAGCGCACCCAGCGGTTGAGCAGGTAGGCCAGGATGAAGATCAGAAAGGTCTGGATCAGCAGGGGCACCGCCAGCAGCCCGATGACCCCCGGCTGATTGGTAATCTGCTCGCCCTGGAAGCCGAACAGCAGCACCAGGGTCGCGAGCAGCGCCAGCAATGAGATTGGATGCAGGGCGGCCAGTACACGGGCGAGGGAGCCGCCGCCGGGATCGCCGCGCAACAGCAGCGCCCGCCAGAGGGTGGCGATGGCCAGCGGCACGATGATATAGAGCAGCACCGACAAGAACAGGGTCGCCCAGGGTACGACGATCGCGGTCAGGCCCAGCAACAGACCGACGATAGGGCCGAAGGCGAAGATCATGATCACATCGTTCAGCGCCACCTGGGTCAGGGTGAAGTTGGGCTCGCCCCGAGACAGATTGCTCCAGACGAAGACCATCGCGGTACAGGGCGCGGCGCCCAGAATGATCATGCCGGCGACGTAGTAGTCGATCTGCTCCGCCGGCAGGTAGGGGCGGAAGAGCCATTCGACGAAGAGCCAGGCCAGCAGGGCCATCGAGAACGGTTTGACCGCCCAGTTGACGAACAGGGTCACCGCCGCCCCGCGCCAATGCTGCCGGACCCCGGACAGCGCGGTCAGATCGACCTTCAACAGCATCGGGATGATCATCAACCAGATCAGCACCGCCACTGGCAGGTTGATCTGCGCCACCTCCAGGGCCGCGGTGGCCTCGAACACCGGTGGTACCAGGTGGCCGAGGGCGATGCCAGCCAGGATGCAGGCGAACACCCAGAGGGTCAGATAGCGCTCGAAGACCCCGATGGGGGCACCGCTGGTGCGCTTGGCAGTGATTTCGCATTGGGCAGTCATGACAGGCTCCGCCGAGCGGGGCCGCCGCGGTGCGGGACCGCTCGCCCCGGGCGAGGGCGCGGGCACCGCGATGGCAAGGGCAGACCCAACCCGTCACCGGGGCCGGGGCCGGGGCCGGGGCCGGGGCCGGGAGAGGAGGAAGGCAAGGAGGCGAGACGGCAGCGGGACCTGCCAGCGCCAGGCACAGGCCCGTACTATATCTGCTCGCCAGAATATATGGAATACCGTATGTGGTGCGCGCTGGCTACGAAAACGCCGCGGGGGTGATCCGGCTGGATCACTCCCGCGACGGGTCGTGCCACTTCAAATGGCCACAGTCGAGACTACTTGGTCGTGCCGACGGCTCGGCCCGACCTCAGTCGCCCGCCGCGCCGCGCAGGCGCTCGAGCAGCGCCCGCGCACGCGGTGCCTCGGGGGCGCCGGGATGATCCCGTAGCAGCCGCTGCAGCAGCCGCGCCGCCTGATCGCCGCGACCGACGGACTGCAGGGCAACGGCGACGTGGTAAGTGATCTCGGTCTGGCTGGGATAGGCGAGATGGGCCTGCTGCAAGATGTTAAGCCCCTCGGCGCGCCGTCCGCTGTTGAACAGGATCCAGCCATAGGTATCGGCAATCTCGGGCTGGTTGGGGGCCTGTTCATAGGCATGGGCGGCGATCTCGAGCGCCTGCGGGTCGCCACGCTGGTGCAGAATCCAGGCAAGATTGTTCAGAATCACCACGTTCTCGGTCCCCTGTTCGTACAGATCGAGGTAGATCGGCAGTGCCTCCTCGTCGCGCCCTTCGCCCTGCAACAGCAAGGCAAGGAAGGCCAGGCTGTCGAGGTCGGCCGGCTGCTGAGCGGTCCAGTCGCGCAGCAATTCGATGGCGCGGGCATCGTCGCCGGCCCGGTGGTGGGCATCCGCCAATTCCCGGACGGTGTCACCGGCCGGCGCCATCGCCAGGGCCTGCTCCAGGGCTGCCACCGCCCCGCGCGGCTCCCGGGCGGCGAGCAGGATGCGGCCCTCCAGCCGGTGACCGAGCTGGTTGTCCGGATAGTCCGCCTGCAGGGCGCGGGCGATCGCGACCGCGGCACTGTAATCCTCGGCGGCCAGCAGCACCGATGCCAGGGCAAGGCGTGCCTCCAGGTAGTCAGGCCGCAGTTCGATCGCACGGCGGAAAGCGGTCGCCGCGGCGCGATAGTCCTCCGCCTTCCAGTGGGCACCACCCAACAGATAGGACACCCGCGGATCGTTCGGACGCAGCTCCTCCACTTGCGCAAAGGTGCGGGTGGCGTTGGCGGTGTCGCCAGTCAGGGTCGCGGCGCGCCCGAGCATTTCCAGAACCTCCGGATTCTGCGGGAAGCGCGCAGCATGTGCGCGGGCTACCCCCAGCGCCTTGACGTAATCGCCGCGTTCGATGAGGAACCGCGCCAGTAGGAGACCGGGCTGGGTGGCCCCTGGATTGGCATCCTGCGCCCGGGTCAGCCAGGACTCTAAGGCCGCGGGATCATCGCGCTGCTCGGCCAGCGCCGCCATGCCCAGCAGGGCAGCGAGGTTGCCACCCTCCTGATCCAGCACGCGCCGGTAGCGCGCCTCGGCAGCCTCCAGGTCGCTGCCAGCCACGTCCACCCGTGCCAGATTGATCAACGCGGTGGTGAAGCGCGGATCTAGTTCGAGGGCGCGCTCAAAGCGCTCGCGGGCCGGCTCCAGGCGCCCCTGTGCCAGCAGTGCCAGCCCGGTGAGATTGGCCGGGATCGGGCTGTTCGGGCGGCGGGTCTCCAGCGCGGTGCTGGCTGCGATGGCCTCATCCGCCTTGCCTTCGCGCAACAGCGCGAGCACCAGCAGCACATCGGCCTGCAGCACGTCCTGGCCCAGGTCCACCGCCGATTCGAGTTCGGCGATCGCCTCACCCATGCGCCCACCGGCAATCAGGGTCAGGGCCAACTGGGTGCGCAGAGCGGCCGCGTCCGGTGTCGTCTCGACCGCCTGACTGAGCCACTGCTGGCCGCGCTCCGGGTCCCCGGCCAGCATGTAGGCGCTGCCGAGCAAGGCCATGATCTGCGGGTCGCCGGTCTCGCTGAAGGGTTCCAGCACCTGCACCGCGCGCGCTGGCTCGCGCAGCTTCAGGCGCGTCGCCGCCAGCACCTTCGCAGCCTGGATGTTGTCGGGCATTGCCCGCAGGATGCGCGAGAGGTATTCCTCGGCCAACTGCAACTGGTTACGTGCATAGCTGACCACGCCCATCAACAACATGCTCTGGACATGGGTGGGCTGGACCGACAGCACCTCCTCCAGATGCCCGGCCGCGGTCTCCCAGTCGCGCTCATAGAAGGCCATAACCCCGCGCAGATAATGCACCACCACGACATCCGGTCGCAGGCGTTCGATCCGTTCCAGGTCCGCGCGCGCATCGGCAAACCGCTGCAGGCTGACCCGCACAGTGGCCCGCCCGAGCAGGGCGCGCAGATTATCCCGCTCGCGGGCGAGGATCTGATCGTACTGTTCCAGTGCCGCCTCGGGATCGTTGACACCGCGAAACACCTCCGCCCGCAGCAGGCGCAGGTTACTCTCGTCCGGGAACCGTGCGAGCAGGCCGTCGAGGGTGGCAGCGGCGGCAGCCAGGTCGTTGGCGAGCAACGCCACCTGCGCGAGCCCCAGGCCGGCAAGCCGGTCGTCGGGGTTGAGCCGCCTGGCCTCGGTAAAGGCCATGCGCGCCTCGTCGATCTGTTCCATCCCGAGCAGGGCACGCCCACGCAGACCTAGCGCCGCGGCTCGCACCGCAGCTGGCTCATTGGCCAGCGCCGCGGCCTGCTCCTCGAGCGATGTCACGGCGTCCTCGAAGCGCCTCTGCTGCAGCAGTGCCTCCGCGAGGTCGAGCCGCCACCGATTCGGCGCCACCCCAAGTTCGGCGGCGCGCTGGAGTTCCTTTTCGGCAGCGGCGCCATCCCCCAGCTGCAGATAGGTCCGCCCTAACAACAGGCGTGCCTCGGCCAACCCCGGATCGCGCTGCAGCAGGTCCTTGAGCTGGGCCTCGGCAGTGCGGAAATCGCCATCATCGAAGGCGCTCAGCGCCTGTTGCAGGCGCCCTGCATCGGCCTGCGCCAGGGCGTGGGGCGGCGCCAGCAGCATTGTCATCGCCGTGAGCAGCGGCAGCAGCGGCAAGCGTCGCCGGAAAGCGGTCGATTTGCAGTACATGAAAACTCCGGTTGATTCCGTGGTTCGGGACCGCGCCGGGAACCCAGCAGCAGTCTGGCCGCGGCCGGCCACACCGGCCCGGCAGGTCGGCCGGCTCGCCGCCGGAGCCGGGGCGGACGCGGCAGCCGGCAACATGCCGGCCATCATTAGGAACAGATCGAACTTGCGCATCAGGTTGTACAGGGTCGGGCGGGCCACCTCGAACAGCTTGACAGCCCGCGACCGGGTATTGTCGCCGAAACACAGGGTCCGTTGAATCGCCTCGCGCTCGGCCCGCTCGCGGTTTTCGCGCAGACTGAAGGGGTGCGCGCGACCTCGGTGATCAGGCTGGTCAGGCCCTGATGGGTGGCGTCAACGGTCTCCTCGACCCAGAGAAAAAGGGCCGCGGCATCCGGATAGGGCTGGATTCGCAGGCGCACATCGAGGGCGGCATACTCATCCGTCGCCAACGCGCCACTTAAATTTCACCGAACTGAGCTTGAACCAATCGCGAAAACCTCGCGTGACAACAGCGTAAAGGCGGCAAGAAAAAGGGCAGCACCTCGATCAGGACAAGGATCACATAGAGGCGGGAGACATCGTGGACGAAGGCACAGATGCTCGCCGAGCAGCGGATATTGTTTAGGGATGCGCCTGCAGATCCTATGCACCCGTGGCCTTTGGGTGGGCCGCGGCCACGCTGTACCTGACGTTAATGACATCCAGCACATCAGTCCAGCACCGAGCATGCCACAGCGACCGCGGCCACGTGCCTGCCAGACGAGGAGACCAGAGAGGAGACCGGCGCTGTCCACCGGCATCCTGAGAGGGTTTGCCCTGCACCGTCGAAGCCTGGCGCAGGAAGGTACCGGCAACACGCTGTCGGGCTCGCCGACCTGCTGTCCAACCACTGTTCGAGTCTAGCATATCCCTGCCTGACCCCCGCTGCAGCGGTGGTGGGGCGATGCTGGGACAGTGCTGGGGCGGGCAGCAATGGTTCGCCAAATCCGGCCACCGCTGCTAACATTCGAGCGCATTTCCGCGCCCCAGGTTCCGCCTGACCTCGGGCGAGCATAGCCGCCCCCGCTGCTCACACCCGCTGCTCACACAGGTCTCGGCCCGAACTGTCCGCAAGCCCAGGATGAACCCGCCATGAAGGTCATGATCACCGGCAGCGCTGGCTTTATCGGCTCCGCCCTGAGTCTGCGCCTGCTTGCGCGCGGCGATACCGTAATCGGCATCGATAACCTCAACGATTATTACGACGTCGGTCTCAAGCAGGCACGCCTGGCGCGCACGCTGGAACACCCGCGCTTCAGCGATCTGCGCCTTGACCTCAACGACCGTGCCGGCATTGGCGAGGCCTTCGCCAGCCATCGCCCGCAGCGCGTAGTGAACCTGGCGGCGCAGGCGGGCGTGCGCTATTCCATCGACAACCCGCTAGCCTATGTCGACAGCAACCTGGTCGGCTTCGCCCATATCCTGGAGGGCTGCCGCCAGTCCGGCGTCGAGCATCTAGTCTATGCCTCCAGCAGCTCGGTCTACGGCGCCAATACCCGCATGCCGTTCTCGGTGCATGACAACGTCGATCATCCGCTCAGCCTCTATGCGGCAAGCAAGAAGGCCAACGAACTGATGGCCCATACCTACAGTCATCTTTATCGCCTGCCCACCACCGGCCTGCGCTTCTTCACCGTCTATGGTCCGTGGGGCCGCCCGGATATGGCCTTGTTCAAGTTCACCCGCGCGATCCTTGCCGGCGAACCGATCGAGGTCTTCAATTACGGACGTCACCGGCGCGACTTCACCTATATCGACGATATCGTCGAGGGGGTGCTACGGGTACTCGACCAGATCCCCACACCCAATCCGCACTGGGATGGCGCCGCCCCCGACGCCGCCAGCAGCAGCGCCCCGTATCGGCTCTACAACATCGGCAATCATCAACCGGTGGAACTGCTGCACTACATCGAGGTCTTGGAGCGCTGCCTGGGACGGACCGCGGAGAAGCGGCTGTTGCCCTTGCAACCCGGCGATGTACCAGACACCTATGCCGACGTCGAGGATCTGGTGCGCGACGTGAACTACCAGCCACAGACCCCGGTCGCCGAGGGGATTGCCTGCTTCGTCGACTGGTACCGCGACTATTATCAGGCCTGAACCGATCTGATCAGCAGCCGATCCGAGCAGGCCGCGGGCCAACGGCAGCCTCAGAGGTGGTGAAAAAACCCGCCGGCCGACGCGAGGGCGTCCCCGGACGGGTCCGCAGTCGGTCGGTGGTCTTTTCACAAGGTCTCAGTCGTCCTCGCGCCGAAAACTGCCCTCGATGACGCGCGGGCCGGACTCAGCGTCCGGCCCCGGTCGCACCACGGTCACCGGCACCACCTGGACGTAACGGCGGATCAGCGCCTGCCGCAGCGGCGGAACCAGTAGCAGAAAGCCGATGATGTCGGTCACAAAGCCGGGCAACAGCAGGGCAAAGCCGGTCAGCAGCAGCACCGCCCCGTCAAGCAGTTCGAGCGCCGGCAGTTGATCGCGCGCCAGCATCGCCCGCACGCGCATCAGCACGCCGAGCCCCTGCAGCCTGACCAGATAGCCGCCAATGGCAGCGGTCAGCAGGGATAGGGCGATGGTCGGCAAGGCACCGATCACCGCGCCCACTCGAATCAGCAGATACAGTTCGACCAACGGTGTACCGACGAAGACGAACAGAAAGATCAGCAGGGGCATGGAAAGGATTCCTGGAGACTGATGGGGGCCGGTGACCGGAAACGTTGCGCTCGCGGGCGTCGCCCTTAGGCGGTCATCCAGCCGCGCGGCCGAAGGCGGTGCCGGACAGCAGGCGGGCACCCGGCGGACCTGGAGCGGGCGCAGCGCGGAATGCAGAGACCCGACCGGACGCCTGGCCTTTCCATTTAACCATCCCGCGGCGGATCGGTTACAGTCCGCGCGCCGCCTCCCGGCCACCCCGACTAACCCGACCCGGCCGCCGCGCATGCCAGACAGGCAGGATTGAACCCGATGCCCAGCCCCCGGTCCGATGAGGCCCTGCTCGTCCTCTGTACCTGTCCGGATCAGGCCAGCGCCGAGGCCATTGCCGCCGACCTGGTGCAGTCCCGACTCGCGGCCTGCGTCAACCTCCTGCCGGGATTGACCTCGGTCTATCGCTGGGAGGACCAAGTGGAGCAGGCCAGCGAGGTGATGCTGTTGATCAAGACCACCGCCGCGCGCGTCGAGGCACTGACCAACCAGGTGCAACAGGCCCATCCCTACGACCTGCCCGAGATCATCGCACTGCCGATCGCTGACGGCCTGACGCCCTATCTGGAGTGGATTCATCAATGCACGCGAGAACCCTAAGTCGATCGCCGCGGCACTTGAGCTGGCCGGCGACGCTGCTGTGCTGGCTGCTCGCGCTGGGCTGGCTGGTCAGCCCCGCCCTGGCCCTGGCCGAGGAGCCGTTTCTGCAGCCCGACCAGGCCTTTCGCATCAGCGGCGAGGCCGTCGACGGGGAGACCCTGCTGGTCCGCTGGGCGATCGAGCCCGGCTATTACCTGTACCGCAGCAAGTTTCGCTTCGATAGCAAGACCCCTGAAATCAGCGTCGGTCAGGTCAGGCTGCCGCCGGGAGAGACCAAACAGGACGAGTTCTTCGGCGAGGTCGAGATCTATCGCGACGCAGTCACAACTAGGCTGCCGCTGACGCGGACCGACGCCAGCAATGAACCGCTCGTGGTGCGCATCGAGGCACTGTCTCAGGGTTGCGCTGATGCCGGCTTCTGCTACCCCCCGCAAAAGCAACAGATCCTGTTGGAACTGCCGCCTGCCACGGTCGCGACCGACCTACCCGAGCAGCGCCTGGCCGCGGTCGAGCCGGCGGCTAACGCGAGCCGGTCTTCGGGTCGGACCCTGGGTCAGACCTTGGGGCAATCGCTGGGGCAGTCCCTAGGCCTGGAGGACGACATTCCTGCCGCCGAGGAGGCCTTCCGGCTCCATGTGCGGGTGGAAGATCCGCAACTGCTGCGCCTGACCTGGCAGATCGCTCCGAATACCTACCTGTACCAGGAAGGCATCGCGCTCCTATTAGAAGGGGCCGAAGACGTACAACTGGGCGAGTTCACCCTGCCCGACCCGGAAATCAAACCCGATACCGTGCGTCCGGACGGCAGCTTTGGCGATGTCGCCATCTACCAAGGCGAACTAAACCTGGCGGTCCCCCTCCTGCGGGGCGCCCCGGAGGCCACCGAGATCACCCTGGTGGCCAGCTTCCAGGGCTGCCACGAACGCGGCATCTGCTATCCGCCGCTGACCGAGCGCATCCCACTGGCGTTGCCGGCCGCGACCCGCACCCAGGCGCTGACCCCACCCACCACGCCCGCACTGGCGGTCCCAGCGGCAACCCCAGGATTAGCCCCGGCGACGGCCCCAGGGTTGGCTCCAGAGCGGGTCTCGGAATCAGATCAGATCGCCGAGCGCCTGGCCCGCACCGGCATCGGCGGGGCCATGGCCATCTTCTTCGTGCTCGGGCTGCTGCTGGCATTCACCCCCTGCGTCTTCCCGATGGTGCCGATCCTCTCCGGCATCATTGCCGGTCAAGGCAAGGAGCTGACGACGCTCAAGGCCTTCTGGCTGTCGCTGGCCTATGTGCTGGCGATGGCCCTGACCTATGCGATCATTGGCGTCATCGCCGGCCTGTTCGGGGCCAACCTGCAGGCCGCCTTCCAGAGTGCCTGGGTGCTGGGGGCCTTCGCCGCGGTGTTCGTGGCCCTGGCCCTATCCATGTTCGGCTTCTACGACCTGCAACTGCCAAGTAGCCTGCAAACCCGGCTCACCCTGCTGAGCAACCGTCAGCAGGGCGGGACCCTGGCCGGAGCGGCCATCATGGGCGCCCTGTCGGCGATCATCGTCGGCCCCTGCGTTGCCCCGCCACTGATGGGCGCCCTGATCTTCATCGGTCAGACCGGCGATGCAGTGCTCGGCTTCTTCGCCCTACTCGGCCTCGGCCTGGGCATGGGGGCACCGCTGCTCGCCATCGGCACCTCGGCCGGGCGGCTACTGCCGCGTGCCGGGGCCTGGATGGATGCGATCAAGGCGGTGTTCGGGGTGCTGCTGCTGGCGGTGGCTATCCTGCTCATCGAGCGCGTGCTCCCGGCCGCGCTGGCCATGCTGCTGTGGGGCCTGCTGTTGATCGCCGCCGGCGTCTACCTGGGCGCCCTGACCCAACTGGCGCTGGACAGCAGCGGCTGGCGCAAGCTCTGGAAGGCGCTGGGTCTGGCACTGTTGGTCTATGGCGTGCTGATGCTGGTCGGGGCCGCCGCTGGCGGCCGTGATACCTTGCAGCCACTGCGCGGGCTCATGCCGGCCGGTGGTGGCGGCGTTGCCCATGCCGCATTCCGCCGCATCAAGACCCTGGAAGACCTGGATCGGGAAGTCGCCGCCGCCAGTGCCGCTGGCCGCCCGGTCATGCTGGATTTCTATGCCGACTGGTGCGCGGAGTGCAAGAAACTGGAACGTGACACCTTCCCCGAGCCGGCAGTGATCGCGGCCATGGAACGCTTCGTCCTGTTGCAGGCAGATGTCACCGCCAACGATGCCGACGACCGGGCCCTGCTGCAGGAACGCTTCGGCCTGCCCGGGCCGCCGGTGATGCTATTTTTCGATACCGACGGTGTGGAACAGCGCGGCTGGCGCCTGATCGGTTTCGTCCCGCCTCAGACCCTAGCCGCGCACCTGCGCGGCTTCCCCTGATGAACCCCTGATGAACCCAGTTAGGATCATCGCTGTAGCCCTGCTGGCCGGCTCGCTCAGCATCGGCATTGCCGTCCTCGGCGAACGCTGGCTGAGCGCTCGTGATGCCATCCCAGCCTGGATGGGCCAGCGGGCACTGCTGGGCGAGGGGGCGGTACGCGACCCGGATGGGCTGCTGAGCGGGCTGCCGGACTTGGCGCTACCAGACCTGGATGGGACCGTGGTCAGCCATCGCGACTGGAGCGGCCAGGTGGTCCTGATCCATTACTGGGCCACCTGGTGCCCGGGCTGTCTGCGCGAATTGCCACGTCTGGCACAGGTGCAGCGGGAGGCCGATACCGATCGGCTGCAGGTGATCGGCATTGCCATCGACGACCCGGCCGAGGTCGCCCGCTTCCTCGCCGATAACCCGGTCGATTATCCGATCCTCATCGGCGGCCTCGATGCCATTGAGCAGGCCCGGGCCCTGGGCAATCGCACCGACACCCTGCCCTTCACGGTCATCTTCGATGCCCGCGGGCACCGCATCTTCAACCAGCAGGGCGAACTGAGTGCCGCCCGGCTGCAGGAGCAGTTGGCAGCGCTGCTGGAGCCGCGCGCGACCAACCACTGAGACCGCGGCTATCGCAGTCGCGGCCACCCCGGCAGAGCCGGAAAAACCGCCCCGATCGGTCCCGAACGTAAGGGAACGCTACCGATCGGCGTCGATTTTCCGCTTTCCAATCCTGCGTAATTCCCTTACCCTTAGCGCCTGCTTGGAGCCGGCGGAGCGGCCAGGCGTGGCCGCCGCCGGCGCACCCGGGATCGCAATCCTGACCGGCTGTCGGCTGCCGACCAGCCCCCACCGCCTTCCCATCGCCCACCCCGCAGCACCCGCTGCCCAAATCACTCGCGGCCCTCCAGGCCGCATGCCATGGCCACGATTCTCTGCCTCAACGGCCCCAATCTGAACCTGCTCGGCAGCCGCGAACCCGACACCTATGGCCGCGAGACCCTCTCGAGCATCGGCGAACGCCTGAGCGCCAGCGCCCGCGCCGCCGGCCATCGGTTGGAACTGTTTCAGAGCAATGCCGAACACGAACTGATTGCCGCGGTTCAGCAGGCCGGTGTCGCTAGGGTGGCGTTCGTGCTATTCAATCCCGCCGCCTTCACCCATACCAGCATCGCCCTGCGCGATGCCCTGCTGGCGGTGCGCATCCCATTCATCGAGGTGCACCTGTCGAATGTGCACGCGCGCGAACCCTTCCGCGCCCATTCCTACTTTTCCGACATCGCCGAGGGGGTCATCACCGGCCTGGGGGCGCAGGGTTACGACCTTGCCCTAGCCGCGGCGCTGCAACGGATTGGCCCGCCGCTCGCCACCGTCTCCTGATTTTCCCGCGTCCTGCGCACGCCGCCCCCAGACGCTTCCAAGCGCAACCCCCACGAGAAACCCAGCCGTCATGGACATCCGCAAGGTCAAGAAACTCATCGAGTTACTCGAAGAGTCCAACGTCGCCGAGATCGAGATTCACGAGGGGGAGGAGTCGGTACGCATCAGCCGGCATGCCGGCGGGGGACCCCAGTTCGTGATGCCAGCCAACCCCGGTGGCTATACAGCCATGGTCGGGACCGCATCCGGACCGGCACCACATGGCGGTATCGCACCAGCGCTAGCCACCACCGCTAGCGGCGCGCAAGCGTCTGCCGCGCCCGAGGTCGATGAAGCCACCCTCGCCCGCTCACCCATGGTCGGCACCTTTTACCGCTCGCCGTCGCCGGGCAGCAGCACCTTCGTCGAGGAAGGCCAGGAGGTCAAGGTGGGCGACATCCTGTGCATCATCGAGGCGATGAAGATCCTGAATCAAATCGAATCGGAGCGGGCCGGCATCGTCAGGAAGATCCTGGTCGAGAACGGCCAGCCGGTGGAATACAACCAACCGCTGTTCGTCATCGAATGATCGAGAAGATCCTCATCGCCAACCGCGGCGAGATCGCCCTGCGGATCCAGCGCGCCTGTCGCGAACTCGGCATCAAGACGGTCGCTGTCCATTCCGAGGCGGACCGCGATCTCAAGCATGTTCTGCTCGCCGACGAGTCGGTCTGCATCGGGCCGGCGCCATCTCGCGACAGCTATCTGCACATCCCCGCGATCATCAGCGCTGCCGAGGTCACCGACACCGTTGCCATTCACCCCGGCTACGGCTTTCTGTCGGAGAATGCCGACTTCGCCGAGCGCGTCGAGCGTTCCGGGTTCATCTTTATCGGGCCACGCCCGGAGACGATCCGCCTGATGGGCGACAAGGTCTCCGCGATCCGCGCGATGAAGGAGGCCGGCGTCCCCTGTGTACCCGGCTCCGACGGCCCGCTCGACGACGACGGCAAACGCACCCTGGAACTGGCCCGCGAGATCGGCTATCCAGTCATCATCAAGGCCGCTGGCGGCGGCGGCGGGCGCGGGATGCGGGTGGTGCATTCCGATGCCACCCTGCTCAGTTCCATCTCGCTGACCCGGGCCGAGGCCGGTGCCGCCTTCGGTAACGAGACGGTATACATGGAAAAATACCTGGAACATCCGCGCCACGTCGAGTTTCAGGTGCTGGCCGACAATTACGGCAACGCCATTCACCTCGGCGAGCGCGACTGCTCGATGCAGCGCCGGCATCAGAAGGTCGTCGAGGAGGCGCCCGCCCCCGGCATCACCCCAGCACAGCGCGACTTCATCGGCCGACGCTGTGCCGAGGCCTGCAGCCGCTACGGCTATCGCGGCGTCGGCACCTTCGAGTTCCTGTACCAGGACGGCGAGTTCTATTTCATCGAGGTTAATACCCGGGTGCAGGTGGAACACCCGGTCACCGAGATGATCACCGGCGTGGACATCGTCAAGGAGCAGATCCTGGTCGCCAGCGGCGAGCACCTGCGCTATCGCCAGGAGGACATCGTCCTGCGCGGTCACGCCATCGAATGCCGGCTCAATGCCGAGCATCCCGAGACCTTCATGCCGAGCCCTGGCCGGATCACCGAGTTCCACGGCCCCGGCGGTCCCGGCATCCGCATGGACACCCACATCTACTCCGGCTATCTGGTACCGCCCTATTACGACTCGATGATCGGCAAACTCATCGCCCACGGCGAGGACCGCCACTCGGCGCTGGCCCGCATGTGCAATGCCCTGCGCGAGACCGTCATCGAGGGCATTCATACCAACATCCCGCTACAGCGCCAGATCCTCAAGGATGCCGCATTCCAGCAGGGCGGCGCCAACATCCACTATCTGGAAAAGAAGCTCGGGATGTGAGGGCCTGTGGCCGCGGTCACGCCGCGGTCGCGCTCCCCCCGCCCGCGCCACAACCCCATGCCCTGGCGGCAACTGAGTTTGACGGCCGCGCGCGACCAGGCGCCGATGCTCGCGGCAGCGCTGGAGAATGCCGGAGCGCTGGCGGTGACCTTTACCGATCCCGAGACCGGCCCGGAGACAGCCGTCGCGAGCGCCCCGGCCACGGCGATCTGGGAGCCAGCCCCGGCGACCGTGGCACTCTGGGAACAGGTGCAGGTCACCGCCCTATTCGCCGCCGACCCGACCAGCCAACGGCAGGCCGAGGCGGCGGCCCTGGCGCTGGCCGGTCTGAGTCTGACAGCGCCACGCTGGAACGACCTGGACGACCAGGTCTGGGAGCAGACCTGGCGCAACGGGTTCGCCCCGCGTCGCTTCGGGCAGCGGCTCTGGGTCTGCCCGCGCGGGCAGACCACGCCGGACCCCAACGCCGTCGTGGTCCAACTCGATCCCGGGCTCGCCTTCGGCACCGGCCAACATCCCAGCACCGCCCTGTGCCTGAGTTGGCTGGATCGAACCCCGCTCGCCGGCTGCCGAGTGCTGGACTTCGGCTGCGGCTCAGGCATCCTCGCCATCGCCGCCCTGAAGCTCGGGGCCGCCAGCGCCGTCGCCATCGACCATGATCCCCAGGCACTGGAGGCAACCGCTACCAACGCCGTTGCCAACCAGGTTCGGGAACGCCTGCTGATCCAGTCGCCGGCCGCTGCCACGGAAGTGCTCGCCGAGGCCGATGTGCTGGTCGCCAATATCCTTGCCCGCCCCCTGATCGAACTGGCGCCAACGCTGAGCCGGGCGGTGGTCGCAAGCGGTCGCATCGCACTGGCCGGCCTCCTCGTCAATCAGGCTGCGGCGGTGGCGGCCGCCTATCGCGACTGGTTCGATTTGGCCGCCTCGGAGGCCATGGAGGACTGGGTGTTGCTGAGCGGACAACGGCGATCAGACAGCAGCCCGGGCAACGACGGGGATCAGGACGACCCGGCCTGACAGCCCCGGCCCAACCGCCTGCATCCCTGGCATAGACAACCCGCGGCAGCGGCAGGCAGAATCTGGAAATAGCCCCCAGTTGCCAGACCCTGCCCCTACTCGGTTCCGCGGTCATGTCATTCCCCTCCCGCCCAGTCCTCCTGCTGCTGGCCTGGCTAACCCTCACCGGCTGCACCGGCACCGTCAGCGTGCCCGACAGCGCCGCCGACCAGCGCCCGGTGTTCCTGCTCGCCCATGGCCGCCATACTAGCCTGGTGCTCACCCGTGCCGACGGCTCGCTGGTGCGCTACGCCTACGGCGACTGGCGCTGGTATGCCGATGGCGACACCGGCGCCCTGCGCGCCGTGCCGACCCTGTTCGTCGCCACCCGCGGGGCGCTCGGCCGACAGACCCTGAGCGGTCCGGCGAGCCGGGCCGCGCTCGCCGCCCGCCTGCACCTGGACCCGGCGCGCATCCACCGCCTGACGGCCCCGGCCACGCGGATCGACCGGCTGGTGGCAGAGCTGGATGCGACCTTCGCAGCGGCCGGGGAGCAACGCCGGTACAACCCCGCATTTGGCCTAGAGTTCGTCCCCGATCCCCAGGGCTACAGCCTGTTTGCCAACTCCAATCACCGCGTCATGGACTGGCTGCACGCGCTCGGGATCGAGGCGCGCGGCAACCCGATGTTCGGCCACTGGCAGATACGCCGAGGGAATGCCGGGTAGACGCTAGCGTGCTGAGATCCGGGAGCAAACCGCCCGTTACCAGATCGAGCAGCAGCACCTGGAATGGAGACATTCTTCGCATTGGTAAGGCTTTCGACGCGGGTAAAAGAGTTCTCTTACCTCACTGCCTACGCGAGCAGGAACGCCAACTGTTAGCTCGACCAGACCTGTCTGGTCGTGGTCAGCAACACCGCAGGGCGTGGCGCACTCCAGCTTTGGGGCAGATTAGGACATCGCGGGAGATGTCTGCGTGCAGGGGAGTTTGGATTTCCGAGCCGTTTCTCTGGTCTCGGGTGGTCAACCGCCAGTCCGCATGGAGTCGCGTCACGCTGCTGTAATGGCTGTAGGGGATGATTGTGGCTCCATCATCTCCGAAGAAGGAGTCCCGCATGAAGCTTGCCCCCATGGCCACCGCCCTGCTCGCCTGCAGCCTCGGTGCCACCGTATCCGCCGCGCCTGCGGCCTCACCGTTCGCGATCAGCATCGAACCGATCGGTACCTACGCCACTGGAATCTTCGACAAATCTTCCGCCGAGATCGTCGCGCACGATCCAAAGACGCAGCGGCTGTTCGTCGTCAATGCCGAGAGCGGACAGATCGATGTGCTGAGCATCGTGATACCGCAGGTCCCGACGAAGCTGTTCAGCGTGGATCTTGGGGCCGCTTTCGATAACGACCTCGGGATCGTCAACAGCGTCGCCGTACATAAAGGGCTCGTCGCCGCGGCGGTCGAGGCCGTGCCGAGAACGGATCCAGGCCGGGTCGTGTTCTTTGACGCAGCCGGCGAGGAGGGGCTCAGCTTCCTCGCCGTCGTCGAGGTCGGGACACTGCCCGATGCGCTGACCTTCACCCCGGATGGCAAGCGTGTGCTGGTCGCGAACGAAGGCGAGCCGAACGACGACTACACCATCGATCCCGAGGGGTCGGTCAGCATCATCGACCTGCCGAGAGACATCGCCAAACTGACCCAGGATCAGGTGCGCACAGCGACGTTCACCAAGTTCAATGATGCGGAACTGGATCCCGCGATCCGGATCTTCGGCCCAGCGGCCCCCGTCGCGGAAGGTGCCGAACCCACGCGCACGGTAGCGCAGAATCTCGAGCCCGAGTGGATCACCGTATCCAGTGATGGTAGGACGGCATGGGTGGCGCTGCAGGAGAATAACGCGATCGCGATGTTGGACATCGCGGCGGGCGAGTTCACCGCGATTCACGCGCTGGGCTTCAAGGACCATCTGCTACCGGGCAACGAGTTGGATGTCAGCGACCGGCCCCAAAACCCACCGCCGAAAGACCGGCCAGGCCTTATCAACATCACGAACTGGCCGGTCTTGGGCATGTATCAGCCCGACACCATCGCCAACTATCAGTATCGCGGCCGCAGCTATATCGTCACGGCGAACGAGGGTGATGCCCGTGATTGGGATGGCTATAGCGAAGTGTCGCGGTTCCGGGCCTTGTCGGGTGATGTTCCCATCTGCGCGGACTCCGAGCGCTTCAATGCCTTCTTCGCGAACAACGACATGGGCATCGCGACCTTGGCCCAGCTTCGCGACAACGAGAAGATGGGGCGTTTGAACGTCACCGTCGAAGACGGTCTGCGGCGCGACGCCGACGGCAAGCCTGTATGCTACGAAGACATCTACGCCTTTGGGGCCCGGTCGTTCTCGATTTGGAACGACAAGTTGGAGCTGGTCTGGGACAGCGGCTCGGAGTTCGAGCGCATCACCGCCGAGGTCTACCCGGAGAACTTCAACTCCAACCACCGCGAGAACAGCTTCAAGACCCGCAGCGACGACAAGGGTCCGGAGCCGGAGGGTGTGACGCTGGCCAAGCTCTGGGGGCGTGACTACGCCTTCATCGGGCTCGAGCGCATCGGTGGCGTGATGATCTACGACATCAGCAACCCCTACGCTCCGCAGTTCGTACAGTACTTCAATAACCGCGACTTCGGCTTCGGACCGGGCACGCCCGAGGCGGGCGATCTCGGTGCCGAAGGCCTGATCGTGATCGAGGCATCCAAAAGCCCGATCCCCGGTGTGCCACTGCTGGTGGTCGCCAATGAGGTCAGCGGCACCACCACAGTGTTCCGCATCGATCGCGACCGGCGCTCGCAACATCGCGGCCCTAGACGCTAACCCCCTGCTGCAGATGCCCTCTCCCTCCCTTCAACCTAGAAGCGGCAGTTGAACGGCCCCCAGGGTGCGTCCCGCGTGGTGTCCGGCAA